>JAIUNQ010000013.1 GCA_020161475.1 Pseudomonadota bacterium
CGCCCGGCAGCGATAGTGCGCCTTGCAGGGCGTTGAGCCGAACTGGCTCACTTTTTCGGTGTCGGGCGATCCGCAACGCGGGCACGGCACGCTCATGTTGCTGCCCCGCAAAAGGGCAGCCGCTTTCGTGTGACCAGTGGCACCGGTCCCGTCGATGGGCGGGGCGATGCCATATTGGCGAAGCTTTTCGCGGCCCTCGGCGCTGATCCAATCGGTGGTCCAGGGCGGGGAGATGCGCCGCTCGATGCGGAACTTCTCCAGCCCCTGCGCGCGCAGCGCCTGCTCCACATCCAGCGAGATCACGCTGGTGGCGGGGCACCCCGAATAGGTCGGCGTGAGCACCACCACCACCTCATCGCCCTCCATCACCACATCCCGGATGATGCCGAGTTCGGTGAGGGAGATGACCGGAATTTCCGGGTCCGGCACGGCGGAAAGCCAGTGCCAGACCTCAGCGAGCGTCGGCAGTGCCTGCGTGCCCATGGCTCACCAGGTGCAGCCGGGATAAGCGCGCTGGAGGAACTGCATCTGCGCCAGCAAATGGCCCAGATATTCCGAATGCACGCCCTTCTTGCCGCCCTTGTGGGCATAGGTGGAGGCCGGGATCTTCAGCGTGGCGTCCTGAAGCACCGCGCTCATCTCCGCAAGCCAAGGCGCGCGCAGATCCGCCGGGTTGGGCGCAATGCCCGCCGCCGCGATGGCTTCATCCACGGCATCGGGGATGAAAAGTTCGCCGGTATAGCCCCACAGCTCATCGAGCGCGGCCTGCATGCGCTTGCGGCTCTCATCAGTGCCATCCCCGAGGCGGATAACCAGATCAGCCGAGCGCTCAAGGTGATAGGCCACTTCCTTCTTTGCTTTCGCCGCAATTTCCGCGACGCGCGCATCGGAGGAGCCCTCCAGCTTGCCGAGCAACTGGAAGTGATAGGCATCGAACAGGAACTGGCGCATCAGCGTCATGCCGAAATCGCCGTTCGGGCGCTCGGTGATCAGCGCGTTGCGGAAATCGACAGCATCGCGCAGGAAAGCGAGCTTGTCGGCATCGCGCCCCTTGCCCTCGATTTCACCCGCAAGGCCCAGCCACATCTGGGTCTGGCCGATCAGGTCGAGCGCGGTGTTGGCGAGCGCGATATCCTCTTCCAGCACCGGGGAATGGCCGCACCACTCCGAGACGCGGTGGCCGAGGATGAGCGTGGAATCGCCCATGCGCAGCAGGAATTCAACCATGGCCTCCTGCGAGACCTGAGGGTTTGCCGAGGCGCTCATTACATGTGCCCCACTTCTTCCGGGATGTCGAAGAAGGTCGGGTGACGATACACCTTCGAGTTCGACGGCTCGAACAGCGGGCCCTTGTCGGAGGGGCTGGAGGCTGTGATGTCGTTCGACTTCACCACCCAGATGCTCACGCCCTCGTTGCGGCGGGTGTAAACGTCACGCGCGTGCTTGATCGCCAGCTCGGCGTCGGGCGCATGAAGCGAGCCGACATGACGATGGTTCAGGCCGTGCTGGCCACGGATAAACACTTCCCACAGGGGCCACTCATTTGACATCGCTTCGCTCCCTCAAAATTTTTTCAGTGTCCCGCTGAAGCGGGACGGTCCCTCGCATAAGCTCGGCGCCGCAGTCGCGGCTAACTCAGGCCACGGCCTTCGTCGGGTACCTAGCGGCGAGGTGTGCAGTTAAATGTCATCCCCGGCGAAGACCGGGGATCCAGCCTTGTTATTCCGCCGCGATCTTCGCAGCCGCGCGGCGCGCGGCAGCCTTTTCGGCATGGGCGTTGAGGCCATCGCGGAACCAGCGGCCGTCTTCCCACGCCTTCACGCGGGCACCGAGGCGCTCCTTGTTGCAGGGACCATTGCCGTTGATGACCTCGAAGAACTCGTCCCAGTCCGGCTCGGAGAAGTCGTAGCCGCCCTTCTCCTCGTTCCACTTCAGGTTCTCATCCGGAATGGTCAGGCCGAGGTACTTGGCCTGCGGAACCGTCTGGTCCACGAACTTCTGGCGCAGCTCGTCGTTGGTGTTGATCTTGATCTTCCACGCCATCGACTGGGCGGAGTGCACCGAGTCGGCATCGGAGGGGCCGAACATCATCAGCGAGGGATACCAGAAGCGGTTGAGCGCATCCTGCGCCATGCGCTTCTGCTCCGGCGAACCGGCCGCCATCTTCATCATGATGTCGTAGCCCTGACGCTGGTGGAAGCTCTCCTCCTTGCAGATGCGGATCATGGCGCGCGAATACGGGCCATAGGAGGTCTTCTGAAGCTGGACCTGGTTCATGATGGCCGCGCCATCCACCAGCCAGCCCACCGCGCCGATATCGGCCCAGTTGAGCGTGGGGTAATTGAAGATGGAGGAATACTTCATCTTGCCCGAATGGAGCAGCGCGAGCAGCTCATCACGGCTCACGCCCAGCGTCTCGGCGGCGCAATAGAGATAGAGGCCGTGGCCTGCCTCATCCTGCACCTTGGCGAGCAGAATGGCCTTGCGCTCCAGCGTGGGGGCACGGGTGATCCAGTTGCCTTCCGGCAGCTGGCCGACAATCTCGGAATGGGCGTGCTGGCCGATCTGGCGGATGAGCGTCTTGCGATAGGCCTCCGGCATCCATTCCTTCGGCTCGATCTTCTCACCGCGATCGACACGCTCCTGAAAGGCGCGTTCATGCGCGGACATTTCATCAAGGCTGCGAACGCGATCGGCGTCGGTCTTCACCATCTGTGCATACATGTCGAACCTCCCGGAAGCTCAAACTCGCTCGATAATGATGGCAATGCCTTGACCCACGCCAATGCACATCGTGCACAGGGCGTAGCGGCCTTTGCGGCGGTGCAGTTCATAGGCGGCGGTGGTGACAAGGCGCGCACCGCTCATGCCGAGCGGATGGCCCAGCGCAATCGCGCCGCCGTTGGGGTTCACATGGGGCGCATCATCGGCAAGGCCAAGCTCGCGCATCACCGCGAGCCCCTGCGCCGCAAACGCCTCATTGAGTTCGATCAGGTCCATCTGGTCGAGGGTGAGACCCGCACGGGCGAGCACCTTGCGCACCGCCGGAACCGGACCGATGCCCATGATGCGCGGCTCGACGCCCGCTGCCGCCATGGCGACAACGCGCGCCAGCGGCTTGAACCCCTGCGCCTTCGCCACGGCTTCCGACGCGATGACCAGCGCCGCCGCGCCATCATTCACGCCCGAGGCGTTGCCGGCGGTAACGGTGAGATCCTTGCCGTTGATGCCCGAAAGCTTGGCGAGCTGCTCCGGCTTGGTATCCGGACGCGGATGCTCATCCTGCGAGACAACAACCGGATCACCCTTACGCTGCGGGATCGTCACGGGGATGATCTCGTCGGCGAAAACGTTCTTGGCTTGCGCTGCAGCCCAACGCTGCTGCGAGCGCAGCGCGAAGGCGTCCTGATCCTCGCGCGAGACCTTGTAATCGGCGGCGACGTTGTCCGCCGTTTCCGGCATGGAATGCGCGCCGAACTTGGCCTTGAGCGCCGGATTGGTGAAGCGCCAGCCGATGGTGGTGTCATAAACCGCATTGGTGCGCGAAAAAGCGCTGTCCGCCTTCGGCATCACGAAGGGCGCGCGCGTCATGCTTTCAACGCCGCCCGCGATCACGAAATCGCAGTCGCCCGCCTTGATGGCGCGCGCGGCCATGCCGACCGCATCCATGCCCGAGCCGCAGAGGCGATTGACCGTGGTGCCCGGCACGCCGATCGGCATGCCCGAAAGCAGCACCGCCATGCGGCCCACGTTGCGGTTATCCTCGCCCGCCTGATTGGCGCAGCCGTAGATCAGATCATCCACCAGCGACCAATCGACCTTGGGGTGGCGCTGCATCAGCGCGGCCAGCGGTGCCGCAGCCAGATCATCCGCGCGAACCTGCGCCAAGGCTCCACCGTAGCGGCCAATGGGCGTACGAACGGCATCACAGATCAGGGCGTCAGTCATAGATCCTCCGTATCCCGACTTCAGTGTCTAATTGATCGACCGGTCGGTTAGTTATTAAGCAGGTTATACCCGTCTTCGCATCCGACCTCAAGCGGGATTCTTGAAATGCAGACGAAAAACGGGCCAAAAACGCGTTGCCCGATGGTAGCAGCACAACGCATGGCTGTCCCCTCACCTTAGGGCGAGCAAGGCCTCATCCGGAGCAGCGGCCAGACCGCGCGCGGCCAAAGCGGTGAGCGCCTCATGCACCGGAGCGAACCCGCGCGCGGCATCCCCAACTGTCTTGGCCCAATGCATCGGCCCGCCCTTGGTGCGCGGAAAGCCGTAGCCATGGATCTTGACGAGATCGATGTCCGCCGCGCGCAGGGCAATCCCCTCGGCGAGAATCTTCGCACCCTCGTTCACCATTGGCAGCAGGATCGCGTCCTGAATCTGCTCCGGCGTGAAGGCGCCGGTAGTGATACCGGCTTCCTTCGAGGCGAGATGGATCGCTTCGAGCACAGCGGGCGAGGCCTTCGGCGTGCGGCTGCCTTCGTCATAGTCATACCAGCCGCCGCGGGTCTTCTGACCCAGGCGACCCAGCGCCACAAGGCGATCCGCCACTGGCGCAAACGGGGTTTCGCCGCGCTCGCGCGCAGCCTTGCGCTGGAAGGCAGCGATGTCGAGCCCGCCCAGATCCTGCGCCTCGAACGGTCCCATCGGCAGGCCGAAGGCGCGCATGGCGGCATCGACCTCCGCCGGGGTCGCCCCGGCAAGCAGCAGGCGCTCGGCCTGCGCGCGGGTGGTTTTCAGGATGCGATTGCCGATGAAGCCATCGCAGATGCCGGCGCGAACGGGGATCTTGTTCATGGCGCGGGCCAGCGCGAAGCCGGTGGCCAGCACATCTGCCGCCGTCGCCTTGCAGGGCACGATCTCGAGCAGCTTCATCACCTGCGCGGGCGAGAAGAAATGCAGCCCAAGGCAGCGCTCTGCTCCCGGAACGCCCTCAAAAATCGCCTCCGGATCGAGATAGGAGGTGTTGGTGGCCAAAATCGCATCCGCGCGGCAGGCACGCGCCGCCTGCTCGAACACCGCGCGCTTGACGGAAAGATCCTCGAACACCGCCTCGATCACGAGATCGACGTGGCCAAGCGCCGCATAATCGGTGCTGGCAGCAACGCCGGCCATGCGCGCCTCGGCGGCCTCCGCGCTCAGCTTGCCGCGCTTGACCGCACCATCGACGATGCCCTTGAGATTGGCCAGCCCCCGCGCGAGCGCTTCCGCATCGCGCTCGACAAGCGTGACGGAAAGCCCGGCATCGAGAGCCGCCGCCGCAATGCCAGCGCCCATGGTGCCACCACCGATCACGCCCAGCGCTTTAAGCGCGCGGGGTTCGATGCCGTTCATCTCCGGCGGGCGGGGTGCTGCGCGTTCGGCAAAGGTGACATGGCGCAGGGCCGCCGCTTCCGGCGAAGCACGCAGGGCGAGGAACGCCTCGCGCTCGACTTTGGAGGCCTCGTCAAACGGCATTTCCGAGGCCGCCTTGATGCACTCCAGCGCTTTGAGCGGCGCGACTTCGCCCTTGGCGGACTTGGCGAGCGCAGCGCGCTTCTCGGTCCAGAAGGCTTCCGGCGGCGCCACAACGGCGCGAGCGCTCAGCGGAACCGCGCGCGGCGCTGTGGCCAGCTTGCGGGCGAAAGCGATGGCGCCTTCGAGCAGTTCACCCTCGATGATCTCGTCCACGAGGCCCATGGCCTTGCCCGCAGGCGCCTTGACCGGCTTGCCGGAGGTGATCATGTCCACGGCACGTTCCACGCCGACAAGGCGCGGCAGGCGCGTGGTGCCGCCCGCCCCCGGGATCACGCCCAGCGTCACCTCGGGCAGGCCCAGCGACGCCGAGGCGGTGGCCACGCGCGCTGTGCAGCCCAGCGCCACCTCCAGCCCGCCGCCGAGCGCCGCGCCGTGGATGGTGGCGACCCAAGGCTTCGAACAGGTCTCGATGGCCTTGATCACATCGGGCAGATGCGGCGCTTCCGGCGGCTTGCCGAATTCCTTGACATCGGCCCCGGCGATGAAGGTGCGCCCAGCGCAAGCCAGCACCACGGCGCGCACGCCCTCATCGCGCTCCACGGCCTCCACCATATCCAGCAAACCCTGCCGCACGGCACGAGAGATGGCGTTGACGGGCGGATTGTCGAGCGTGACGACGGCGATGTCGCCCTGGCGGGCCAGCGAGAACAGCATGTCAGATTCCGAGATAGGTTTCGCGAATGCGCGGGTCTTCGATCAGGGCCTTGGCCTCGCCTTCCATGGCGATGCGGCCCGTTTCCATGACGTAGCCGCGATCGGCGACTTCCAGTGCGCCGAAGGCGTTCTGCTCCACCAGCAGCACGGTGACATGCAGGCTTTTGAGCGATTTCACGACATCGAAGATCTGCGCAACGAGGATCGGGGCGAGGCCCATCGAAGGCTCATCGAGCAGCAGGCAGGTGGGTCGCCCCATCAGCGCGCGGGCGATCGCCAGCATCTGCTGCTGACCGCCGGAAAGCCCGCCTGCCACCAGATTGCGCTTCTGCTTGAGCACCGGGAACATGACAAACGCGTCTTCCATGTCCCGCTCGACACGCTCATCGGCGAACAGAAAGGCACCCAGACGCAGGTTCTCCTCCACCGTGAGGTTGGTGAAAATCTGCCGCCCCTCCGGCGAGAGCGCGAGGCCGCGCGAGAGCCGCTTGAAGGCGGGAACGAGGGTGATCTCCTCGCCGCGGAAGGTGATCTGCCCGGCGCTGACAGGCTGCACGCCCGCAATGCACTTGAGCAGCGTGGTTTTGCCGGCACCATTCGCGCCGACCACCGTGACGATTTCACCGGAGTTCACCGTGACATCGAGGCCGTGGAGCACCTCGATGCGGCCATAGCGGGAACGAAGGCCCTCAATGCTCAGCATGGCCAGCCTCCTCGCCCATGGCTTTGTCTTTGGCCTGCGCGCCGAGATAGGCCTCGATCACGCGCGGATCGCGGCTCACCACAGCGGGTTCGCCCTCGGCGATCTTCTCGCCGTGATCGAGCACCACGATGTGTTTGGAAATGCGCATCACCATTTTCATGTCGTGCTCCACCAGCAGGATCGCGGTGCCCGCTTTCGCGATTTCCTCGATCAGATGGTCGATTTCCTCGGTTTCCACGGCGTTGCAGCCCGCAGCCGGTTCATCGAGCAGCAGCAGGCGCGGATCGAGCGCGAGCGCACGGGCGATTTCCAGCCGCTTGAGCGAGCCGTAGGAGAGCGAACCGGCTTCACGCTCGGCCGCGCGCTCCAGCCCCACGCGTTCCAGCAGCTTGCGGGCATCGCCTTCGGCCGCACGCGCCCGGCGGCGCGCGGTGGGCCATGCGAACAGATCCGCCAGAACCGAGCCGCGCTCGCGCAGATGAAAGCCCGACATCACGTTCTCCAGCACGCTCATGGACTGGAAAATCTGGAGGTTCTGGAAGGTGCGCGAGAGGCCGCGCCGCGCGAGAAGAAACGGCGCCATGCCGGTCACATCCTCGCCCGCCAGCGTCACCTTGCCCGCGCCGGGGGTGTAAACGCCGGAAATCATGTTGAAGAGCGTCGTCTTGCCAGCCCCGTTCGGGCCGATGATGGAGACGATTTCACCCGGATTGAGGCTGAATCCCACATCGTTCACGGCTTTGACGCCGCCAAACTGGATGCCCAAACCCTCGACAGTCAGCAGGGTCATGCGCCCCTCCCCTTGAGAAGCGAGGCGAGGCCGGGAAGAAGGCCCTGCCGGAGGAAAATCATCACCAGCATCATGATGAGGCCGAGGGTCACCTGCTCGTACTGATCGAATGAGGTGAGCGCCTGAGGCAGCAGGGTGAGGATGGCCGCCCCGAAAACGCCGCCGGCCACCGAGGCCGAGCCGCCCAGCACCGCCATGGTCACCATTTCGATGGAGTGCATGTAGCCCGCGATATCCGGCGTGATCATCCGGTTCATCAGCGCGATCAAGGAGCCCGACACCGAGGCATAGACCGCCGAGATGATGAAGGCGGTGAGCTTGGCGCTGGCGACATCAATGCCCACGGTGCCCGCTGCCGTCTCCGAACCGTGGAGCGCCCGCAAGGCGCGGCCCGTCGCGCTGTTTTCGAGGTTGAGCGCGAGCCATGCCCCCGCCAGCAGCAGCAACGCGGTGATGGTGTACCAAAACTGGCCGTTGGTGAGGCTGAGGCCGCGCTCGGACAGCCAGCTGCGCAGGCCGAGATCCGCCACCTTCATGCCGTCAGGACCGCCGGTGACGGCGATTTCATTGGTCAGCACCATGGAAACGAGAATGCCGAAACCAAGGCTGGCGACCGCCAGATAGTAGCCCTTGAGACGCAGGATGGGGCGACCGACGATCCAGGCCATGACCCCCGACGCCAGCGCGCCGAAAACCACCGAGGCCGCCGGATGCAGGCCGAGGTACACCGGCGCCAGCGCGCAGGCATAGCCGCCGATGCCGGCAAAGCCCGCATGGCCCAGGCTGATCTGCCCGGCGTAACCCGTGAGGATGACCACGCCCACCACCGCCAGCGCGTTCACATAAACCAGCGAGGCGATGCGGAAGTAATAGGCCGAGGGGAAGAAGAAGGGCGCGATCAGCATGATCACCGACAGGGTGAGTAGCGTCGCCATTTTGGGGCTGATGCGCATGATTACACCCGATTGACGGTTTTGGTGCCGAAGAGGCCCTGCGGTTTGACCGAGAGCAGCACCAGAATGACGATAAAGGCCACCGCATCCTTGTAATGCGAGGAGAGATAGCCCGCGGTGAAGGATTCCAGCAGCCCCAGCAGGATGCCGCCCACGAGCGCGCCCTTGGGGTTGCCCATGCCGCCGAGCATGGCCGCGGCAAAGCCCTTGAGCGCGAGGGGCACGCCGACCTGATAGCTGGTGAGCGTGATGGGGCTGACAAGCACGCCCGCCAGCGCGCCGATGGCGGCCGAAACGCCGAAGGACAGCGTCATCATGAAATTGGTGTTGATGCCGACGAGCTGCGCCGCGAGGCGGTTGTTCGAGGTGGCGAGCACCGCGCGCCCGGTCATGGTGCGGGTGAAGAACAGCCAGAGCGCGATGAAGACAATGATCGCGCCCGCGATGACCCAGAGGCTCTGCGGCAGGATGTTGGCCCCGAAGAGCGGGATCGGCGTATCACCCGAAAAGGACGGCAGGCGGTAAATCTGCTTGCCGAAGACGATCTGCACCACGCCCTGAATGAAGATCGAGGCGCCGATGGTGATGATGATGAGCGAGACAACCGGCGCGTTGCGCGCGGTTTCAATCGCCAGACGGTTGAAGATGATGCCGATCATCGCGGTGAGCGCGATGGCCAGCAGCGCAGCAAGCGGCAGGGGCAGCCCCGCCTGATGCGCGAACACCGTGCCCATGCCGCCGAGCATCACGAATTCGCCCTGCGCGAAGTTCACGACATCGGAGGCGTTGTAGATAATCGTGAAGCCCAGCGCGATCAGGGCATACACCGCCCCCACCGTCACGCCGGACAGCGCGAACTGCATAAAATCGGCCATCATCTCTCTCCGGGGAAAGCGAAGGCGCGGCAAAACATGCCGCCGCGCCTGATTGCTCGGGCAAAGCGCCGGGTTACTTCACCAGCGTCCAGCCACCATTGCGGATCTCGAGCATGCGGAACGAGCTCAGATCGAGACCGATGTGGTCTTTGGCGGACATGGTGACGGTGCCGGTGGTGCCGACCAGCTTGGAGGTGCCTTCAATCGCATCGCGCAGATCAACCGCCTTGAAGGACTTCGAACGCTTGGCCGCATCCACGAAAATCGCGAAAGCGTCGTGTGCGTAGCCGCCGAAGGTCGAAACCGGGGTCTTGGTCGCACCTTCGAAGAGCGCCTTGTACTCGGTGACGACCTTCTTCTGCGGATCATCCGCCGCGAGCAGGTCCGCCACGAGCAGCGCGGTGCCCGGAATGCGCACGCCTTCCGATTCCTTCGCGCCCGCGAGCTGGATGAAGCTGTTCGAGGCGACACCATGGCTCTGATAGAGCGGAATGGTCATCGAGAGCTGGTTGTAGTTGCGGGTGACGATGGCCGGACCCTGACCGAAGCCGGGGGTGACAATCGCCTGCACGCCTTCCTTGCCACGAATGGTGGTGAGCTGGGGCGTCATGTCGGTGTCCTTGGGACCATAGGTCTCATCGGCCACAATCGTCATGCCCCAGGCCGGCGCCACCGCCAGACACTGCTTGCGCATGGAGGCGCCGAAACCGTCGGTGCCCGAGAGCATGCCCACCTTGCTCAGGCCGCGCTTTTTGATGTCCTCGAAGATCTTCTCGCAAGCCATCTTGTCAGTGTGCGGGGTCTTGAAGACGAAGGGCTGCACCGGATCGATGATTTCAATCGCGCCCGCCAGCGAGATGAACGGGATCTTGTTCTCACCCGCCACCGGCATCACGGCCATGGTGGTGCCGGTGGTGGTGCCACCGATGATCGCCACGACACCATCCTCTTCCACGAGGCGGGTGGCAAAAGTGCGCGCCTTGTTGGGATCGCCGCCGTCATCATAGAGGAACAGCTTGATCTTCTCGCCCTTGATGCCGCCAGCCGCATTGATCTTCTCGACGAGCAGCTTGAGGGTTTTCGCTTCCGGATCGCCCAGAAAGGACGCCGGGCCGGTTTCGGAAATGGTGGCCCCCAGCTTGATTTCGGCGAGGGCGCTCGCGCTCAGCGCGAGGGTAGCAACACCGGCTAGCGCCAGCGTCTTAAACGGATTGCTCATTGTTTCCTCCTGGTCTTCAGCTTTTGATGCTGTGTTATTGGTGATCAGGTCGTGCTTCCCGGGCGTCGACTTTTCAGGCCGGGCGGGGTTCGCGGCTATCGTGCCTTGCTCTTCAGGCTCGGCTTTCCAGCGCGTGGGGCTGTGCTATCCTCCTTTTCGACCCGCTTGCGGCGCAGCACGACCCTCCCGAAGGGATGACCATCCTGCGCCCCCATAATTAACCGGTCGTTCAACCTATGCAACCCATTTCACGCGTGTTCCCCGCAAAACCTTGCGGATGACGCAAAATGGGCAGCTGCCGCAGCGGCAAACCGCTATTTTCCCGCTGCGCGCCCCGCAGAGTGACGCAATTTCCCCCGGACAGCGAAGAATTCTCGCGTGCTTCACCGCAAAGTGAGGTTGGCGAGGCCGCCTCACACGCTCGGAGCGTGCGTCAGGCTACTCGAACGACGAAGCGATGTCGGCGGCGCTCGCGAGCCCTTCCTGTCTCCTGCCCTTCCTGTCCCGGCCTCCCCATCCGCGCGCGCCGAAGCGCAGAAAGTTTGCCGCCGCCTTTCGAGGGGAGATTGACAAGGTCGACTGTTCCGGGAATAAATAAATCGAACGATCATTCTAACTAAGAGAGACGCCCGTGACATCCGCCGCAAGCCCCTCGTCCAAGGCAGCGAGCTCCATGCTTTCCCGCCCCGACTTTCACGCGCTGATCAAGGAAAACCGCGTCCACTCCTCGCTCTATTACGATGAGCGCGTGTTTCAGGAGGAGCTGGAGAACATCTGGTACAAGACCTGGGTCTATGTCGGTCATGTCTCCGAGGTGCCGAAGAAAAACGACTATGTAACAAAGGCAATCGGCCCGACGCCGATTCTGATGGTGCATGACCGCCACGGCAATATCAGCCTGCTGCAGAACAAGTGCCCCCATCGCGGCAACCAGCTCTGCGCCTATCAGAAGGGCAACCGCACCTCCTTCACCTGCCCCTATCACGCCTGGACCTTCGCCAACTCCGGCGAACTCGTCGGCCTTGCCTTCCCGGATGGCTATGAGGGCGTGGACAAGAGCGAGTTCTCGCTGGGCAAGGTGCCCCGCATCGCAATCTATCGCGGGCTGGTGTTCGGCTCTTTCGCCAAGGAAGGCCCCTCGCTCGAAGAGCATCTGGGGGATGCCAAACGCGCGCTCGACCAGATGCTCGACAACTCCCCCGAGGGCGAGCTGGAGCTGACCGCCGGGTTTTTGCAGCATCGCACCAAGGCCAACTGGAAGTTCGTGCTGGAAAACGAGACCGACGGCTACCACCCCGGCTCCGTCCATGGCTCGATCTTTCAGGTGGCCTCCTCGCCGGTTCCGGCGCTGTATAAGCCCGAATCCCTCGCGCTGACGCGTGATTACGGCAATGGCCACACCGAATTCGATCTGAGGCCCCAATGGCGGCACGTCGGCAAGCCGATGTATTGGTTCAACACCACCGCCGAGAAGCTCCCGCTCTACACCGAGGCCATGAAGAAGGCTTACGGCGAGCAGCGCTCGCAGGAAATCATGATCGACGGTTCGCCCCACATCATGATTTTCCCGAACCTCTTCATCGCCGAGATCCAGATGTTCGTGATCCAGCCGGTGTCGGTGAACGAGACGATCCAGCATGTCACGGCGCTGCAGTTCAAGGGTGCGCCGGATTTCAATCGCCGCCTGCGCCAGCAGACGATGGGCTCGGTCGGCCCCGCCGGCTTCCTGCTGGCCGATGACACCGAGATGTATGAGCGCAACCATCGCGGTGCGCTGATCAACAACCCGGAATGGATTGTGCTCACCCGCGGCGAAAAGCGCGAAACGCGCGATGAAGACGGCCATCGCATTGGCCATTCCACGGATGAAGTGACCCAGCGCGGCATCTGGCGCCACTACCTCAAACTGATGACCGAGCAGGCCTGACCCCGATGATCGACGAAAACGAAATCGACCCTTCCATCGCCGAGCCGGTGGCCCTTTCGCCCGAGCAGGAATTGATGCTCCGCCGCATCGAACAGTTCCTCTACTACGAGGCGCGCTTGCAGGATCTGCACGCTTATGACGCGTGGGAGAGCCTGTGGACGGATGATGCGATCTACTGGATTCCCGCCAACGGCGAGAACCCGGACCCGGAAACGCAGATGTCCTATGTGTACGACAACCGCTCGCGCATCGGCGTGCGCATCAAGCAGCTCAAAACCGGCAAGCGCCACACCCAGACGCCGCGTTCGCAGCTGGCGCGCATCATCTCCAACATCGAATTCATTGCGCAGAACGGAGACGAGTTCGAGGTGCGCGCCAATGCCTTCATCTACGAGGACTCCTTGCGCGGCGAGACCACCTGGGCGGCGCGCAACGAGTATCGCTTGCGCCTCGTGGACAATAAGCTGAAGCTGGTGCGCAAGAAGGTTGTTCTGGTGAACAACAACAAGCCGATCTACACCCTCTCCTTCCTCGTTTAAGCGCTGGATAAATAAGAAGAATGGCTATCGACAAGGTGATCCCGGACGGCCCCGTCCTGCTCGAATGCGAGGACGGGATTGCGACCCTGACCCTCAACCGCCCCGACTCCGCCAATGGCATGAATCTCGGGTTCATGAAGGCGCTCTATGAGGCCGCCATGGCCTGCCACCGCTATCCGGGCCTGCGGGTGATCCGCCTGCGCGGGGCGGGCAAAAACTTCTGCGCCGGGGGCGATGTGCGCGAATTCGCCGCGCAAGGGGATGACATCGGCGATTACATGCGCGAGGTGACGGCCTATCTTCAGGCCGCTGTCGGCGTGCTGATCCGCACCAACGCTATCGTGATTGCCGAGGTGCAGGGCTTTGCCGCCGGGGGCGGCGGGCTCGGGCTGGTGTGCGCCTCCGACATCGTAATCGCGGGGGCGGGCGCCAAGTTCCTTGCGGGGGCGACGCGCGTCGCCATGGTGCCGGATGGCGGTGCTTCGGTGATCCTGCCGCAGCTCGTCGGCTTCCGCCGCGCCATGGAGATTCTTGTTTCCAACCGCGTCATTCCCGCGCATGAGGCCGAGGCCATCGGGCTGATCACCAAGGTGGTGCCGGATGACAAGCTGGCGGAAGAAGCCGAAGCGCTGGCCAAAAGCGTCGCGGCGGGCGCACCGCTGGCGCTCGCCAACATGAAGCGCCTGCTGTGGAACGGGATTGGCGTGGAAGCGGCGCTGCCCGAAGAAGCGCGCACACAGAGCCTGCTGTGCGGAACGGCGGATGCCCGCGAGGGCCTTGCAGCGGTGATTGAAAAGCGCGCGCCCAAGTTCACGGGGCGCTGAGTGATGGCGGACCGGGTGCTGGTTACCGGAGGCGCGGCTGGTATCGGGGCAGCGATTGTCCGCGCCCTTTGCGCGCGTGGCGATATGGTGGTCTTTGTGGATCGTGATGCCGCAACCGGCGCGGCGCTGGCGGCAGAGACCGGCGCTATTTTCGTTCAAATGGACGCCACAGATGATGCGGCCATCGACGCGCTTTTTGCCGCACACGGCCCATTCGATGTGCTTGTCAACAATGTCGGGGCGGATCAGCATTCCTTCTTCACGCAGACCACCCGTGAGGACTGGCGGCACTATCTGAACATCAACCTCGAAACCGTCTTCGCCTTTACCCTGCGCGCCCTGCCCGGCATGCAGGCCAAGGGCTATGGCCGCATCGTCAACATCGCCTCGGAAGCGGGGCGGCTGGGTTCCAAGGGCGGTTCGGTCTATGCGGCGGCGAAAGCGGGGGTCGTGGGCTTCACCCGCTCGATCGCGCGCGAGAATGCCCGCTACGGCATCACCTGCAACGCGGTACTGCCGGGGCCCATTCGCACGCCGATGGTCGCCAAGGGCATTGCCGAACACGGCGAAAAGCTGGAGCAGAGCATGGCCGCCCTCACCCTGTTCCGCCGCATCGGCGAGCCGGAGGAAGTGGCGGCGGCGGTCGCGTTTTTCGCCTCCCGTCAGGCCAGCTTCATCACCGGCGAGGCCCTCGGTGTTTCCGGCGGCATGGGCTGCGGCGCCGGCTAGAGGCTAGCCTCCTTGTTCTTTCTCGCCTGAGCGTCTTTCGTCCCGCTGGGCGGCTATTGTAAGGCCTGCCTCAAGAACGCACCGATTTCCTCAATCGACTCCTGCGCCTCCGGCAGCTCCGCAAACACCTGAAAATGGTGATACATTTCAGGCCAGACCTTGAGCGTGCAGGCCGCGCCCGCCGCATCCGCCCGTGCTTTCAGCAAGGTTGAATCGTCGAGCGTGATGTCGAAATCCCCGGCATGCACCAGCATTGGCGGCAGGTTCGCGAGGGAAGCTTCCAGCGGGTTGGCGAGCGGATGGGCGGCATCTCCCCCCTTGCCGATATAGGTGCGCGCCATGGCACGCAGTGCTTCGGGTTTCGAGAAAATGTCCTTCTCGGCACGGGACGTGTAGCTCTCGCCGCGCAGGGTGAGATCCAGCCACGGCGAGATCAGCGCAAGGGCTGCGGGCTGGCCAAGGCCGAGATCGCGCGCCTGCTGGGCGAGCACGAGCGCAAGGTTGCCGCCCGCTGAATCCCCCGCAATCGCGATCTTTTCCGGAGAATGCCCCGCCGCCATCAGCACCTTGTAAACATGCAGGCCATCTTCGACCTGCGCCGGAAAGCGATGCTCCGGCGCGAGCCGATAATTGGGCGTGAGGATGGAGACGCCCGCCGCCGCAGCCAAGCGGCAGATCAGGCTCTTGTGCGAGGCGGGCGAGCCGATCTGGAACCCGCCGCCGTGGAGATAGAGCACGATGCCGGCGGTTTTACGCTCGGGCGGATGCGTCCATGTCGCGCGCATGCCAGCAAATTCCACCTCATCCACCTCCCCCGGTGTCGGGCCGCGCAGCAATTGCACGAAGCCCGCGCGGATCTCATCGAGCGTCGCGCCCGCCGCCCAACGGCTGGTGGTCTCGATAATGCGCTGGGCGACAATCTGCCGCGCGCTTGGAAAACTCATGATCGACCCTTTCAACGCGTTGGGACTTGACCTCATGGAGAGGGTTGATATTTATAGTCCGAACAGTCGTTCTAATAAAAGAAAAATCTCGATGACCGATCCTATCATCATCGTTGGCGGCGGTCAGGCTGCTGCATCCCTTGCCATCCAGCTCCGTGATCTGGGTTACGCCAAGCCCGTGATGATCATTGGCGAGGAGGCCGCGCCACCCTACCAGCGCCCGCCCCTCTCCAAGAAATATCTGAGCGGCGAATGGGCGGATGATCGGCTTTATCTTCGCACGCCGGAAGCCTGGGCCGCCAGCAACATCACGGTGCGCACAGGCGCGAAGGTTTCACGTATCGACCCCGCGACGAAAACGGTTTCGCTGGCGGGCGAGAAGCTGCGCTACGGCAAACTGGCGCTGGCGACGGGGGCCGTATCCCGCCCGCTGCCACCGCAGTTTGTTGGTCTGGATCAGGTCTATGAGCTGCGCAACCTCGCTGATGTGGACCGCCTGCGCGCGGCCTTCCACCCCGGCAAGCGAATGGCGGTGATCGGCGGCGGCTTCATCGGGCTGGAGACGGCGGCGGTTGCCGCCAAGACGGGCCTCAAGGTGACGGTGATCGAGCGTGCGCCACGCATTCTCGAGCGCGCTGTCGGCGCCGCAACCTCCGATCATTTCCGCGCCCTGCACGAGGGCTATGGCGTGCGTATCCTCGAAAGTTGTGGGGTGAATGAGGTTCAAACGAACGATGGCACCATTGCGCTGTCGCTTTCCAACGGGGAAACGCTGGAGGTTGATCTCGTGCTTGTGGGCATTGGGGTTCTGCCCGCGACAGCACTGGCGGAAGCGGCGGGAATTGCGGTGGACAACGGCATCGCGACCGATGCGTACGGCCGCACATCCGCGCCCGAGATCTGGGCAGCGGGAGACTGCGCGAGCTTCCCCTATGGTAAGGGCCGCCTGCGGCTGGAGAGCGTGCAGAACGCCATCGACCAAGCCAAAGCCGTGGCCGCCGATATGCTGGGGCGTGGCCAGCCTTATCACCCCTATCCGTGGTTCTGGTCGGATCAATATGACGCCAAGCTGCAAATTTCCGGGCTTTTCAACGGGTTTGATCAGGTGATCACCCGCAAGGGGCGCGCTGGGGTCGCCCATTGGTATTTTCGCGATGGGCGTTTCGTCGCTGTTGAAGCGATTAACGAGCCTGCCGCCTTCATGACCGGGCGCAAGCTGCTGGAGGCGGGGGCCGCGTTGGATGCCGCCTTAATGGCTGACGAGAGCTTTGACCCCCGGCGCTGCCTTTGACTCGCGCGCCGGCACCGCGCTCACCGTGCGATACCCCTCAAGGAACAGGCGCACGCAGCGGTCGGCCAGATCATGCGGCTGCACTGCGCCTTCGGCGCGATACCACGTGTAGGTCCAGTTGATCATGCCAAAGAAGAGCATGGTATCGACATCCGTCGTGCCGCCGATCCCGCCTGCTTCAGCCTGAATGGATTTGAGGATATTGCGGACGTAGGACACCAGCTCGCGCTGCTTATCGACGATTTCGAGGCGGTTCGTGTCCGGCAGGAATTCCATGCAGGTCAGCAGCACCACGTGCTGGGCGCGCGAAACAGCATAGATTTCCATGAAATAGCGGGTGATCTGCGTGAAGCGCTCCATCGGATCGCTCTGCTGGGCGACGATTTCGCGCGCACCATGCAGCAGCTTGTCCACATGCGCCGAAAGCATGGCGATGAGGATCGCTTCTTTCGATTCGAAATAATGGTAGAGGCGCGACTTGGAGCACTCGCAGGCTTCGGCAATATCCCCAATGGAGCTGGCCACGTAACCGCGCGAGGCGAAAAGCTCGGCTGTCTTCTCGAGGATGAGTTCCTGAATGCTGTCGTAATCCGGCGAGCGGGTTCTGGCCACGGGGAACTCTCATTTTTTCGAACGAACGCACGCCTATTTAGGCGCGCGTTCGCCAATACGCAATGATGTCCATCAAGCCTTTGAAGAACGGTGCAAAACGCGCGTGGCCTTGGCTTCGTAGCGCGGCAGCGACCCGCCGGGAACGCATTCCACATCGGCGTGAATGCCGATTCGTGTATGGATCGTTCGGCGAATATCGGCCTCGATATGCTCCGCCGGGCGGTTGGTGGCCGGATCAGCCTCCACCGCCACCGTCATCTGGCTGATCGTGACCGCTTCCTTGTCGATATAGATCTGCCAGGCTTCCTTCACGGTGCCGGGTGTTCCGGCAATGATGTCCTCGATCTGCGAGGGGAAGACGATGACGCCCTTCACCTTCAGCATATCGTCCGTGCGCCCGATAAGGCGGCCAATGCGGCGCATGCCGCGACGACCCGAGGGGCAATCATAAGGATTGGGCGAGAGCCGCACGAGATCGCGCGTGCGCCAGCGTACTACGGGCGAGGCTTCGCGGCAGAGCGTGGTGACGACAACCTCGCCGACCTCACCGGGCGCGACAGGCTTGAGCGTGGCGGGATCGAGAATTTCGGTAATCACCGTATCCTCGTTCACCAATTGCAACTCGTCCACGGCATGGGTGAAGGGTGTGGAAACGGCGAGGATTGGCCCGCCGGCCTCCGTGGTGCCGTAGATATTCTGGGCGAGGAAGCCTTCCGGCATCTCGGCCTCAAGCTGCGCGCGGAACTCCGCCGAGACGGACTGACCGCCCAAGATTCCGGTTTTGAGCACCCAATCCTTTTTCGGATCAATGCCTTGTGCCTTGGCCTGATTGATCAGCGTCATCAGCCAGAGCGGGGACATGGAGGCGACCTCATAGGCATGGTCGCGCAGCCATTGGACAGCCAGTTCACCGCGCCCCGGCCCTAGGGGGAAATTCGGGCACCCGAGCGCGGTGAAGCCGGCGTCCAGCGCCGGACCGCCGATCCAGAGGCCATATCCATAGCCCTGATAGGCGCGCTGGCCCGGTTTGACGCCTGCGGCGGTCAAGATGCGCGCCATCTGGTAGGGCAGCAGCTTGCCATAATCATTGGCGGACATGCCGAAGAGAACCGGCAGGCCCGTGGTGCCGGAAGTTGCGGTAAAGCGTTCCACCTTCTCCATTTTTTCGGACAGGAAGGGAAAGGGATAGCGCTCGCGCAGATCGGATTTGTCGAGGAAGGGCGCGTTGGCGAGGCCATCATCGGCCAGAAGGTCGTCCGGCTTCATGCCCGCCTTCCTGAAGTGCTCAACCCAGTCCGGCACGCCCTCAAGGCGCTGCACCAAGCTGGCCATGTGCTGGCGTTGGACTTTGCGGATTCCATCAGCGTCCAGCGTTTCCACTTCAGGATGGATCATGGCGGCAAACTCCCTTGGGCCAGTTGCGCGCGCCTTTTGGCATTTGATGTCGCGCAATGCGTTTCGTCTCGTTTTTATTTTTAGTCCGAACGATTGGACTATGTAAAGATGACAATGACGCGCCCGGCAAGGTTTTGCGCGCAAGGAGGGTTTGGGAGGCGGGCCGCGCCGCCTCAGCGCATTGCCGAAGGATCAGGCGTTGGAGCCCATGAGGTCGCGCCAATCGCGAATGGCGATTCCGCCGCGCCCCACGGTCAGCTTTCCGCGCCCTTCCAGCAGTTTGAGCGACTGGTTGGTGACCTGACGCGACAGGCCGGAGAGCAGCCCCACCTCTTCCTGCGTGATGGCGAGTTGCTGGCCGACGCCCGGATTGGTGCGCGGGTTGAACAACGAGCCAAGCGTGCGCGCGACGCGTCCTGCAGCATCGAGCATGCGATCATTCTCGACCTGCCCGATAAACTGGCCGAGCCGCTCATTGAACTGGCGCACGAGATAGCGATTGAAGCCCACGGAATTGTCGAGCAGCCATGCAAAGGTGCCTGCATCCATCAGCATGAGGCGGGAATCACGCAGCGCCACGATGTCATAGCGGCGCATCTCGCCTTTGATCAGCGAGCCTTCGCCAAACCACGCGCCATTGGTGAAGCCTGCCAGCGAGACCTGCTTGCCGCGATCCGACACGGTGGCGACCTTGACCAGTCCGGTGAAAACACCCGCCCAGGCATTGAAGCGATCACCCTGATGGCAGACGTAAACACCCTTGCCATAGGTCTTCTCGATGATGCCCTTGCGGGCCCGTTCACGCTCTTCCTCGGTCAGTTCGGCGGCCCAGACAGCGGCACGGTTCAAGAGTTCGAGTGAAATCATACTGCCTCTCCCTATCCGTCTTTTTTGTTTTGACCGTTGATTCTCGCATGTTTTTTCCCGGCGGTCTGTCAGGCACCGGCATAGAGTCCTTCGATTTCCGCAGCATATTTCTGCTGAATGTTGGATCGGCGCACCTTCATGGTGGCCGTCACCTCGTCGTCATCGTGATCGAGTTCCTTGGTCAGCAGGTGGAAACGGCGGATGTGGGACACCTGCGCCAGGCTGTCGTTGGCGGCGTTGATTTCCGCCTCGATCAGCTCGCGCACTTCAGGCGCCTCCACCAAGGAGCGGAAATGCGTGAAGGCGAGCCCACGCTCCTCCGCCCATTTGGCGACAATGTCGAACTCGATCTGGATGAGGGCGGAGACGTATTTGCGGGCCTCGCCGATGACGATGCACTCCTTGATGTAGGGGCTCGCCTTGACCGTGTTCTCGATCTCGGAAGGCGAGAGGTTCTTGCCGCCCGCCGTGATCATGATGTCTTTCAGGCGATCGACGATGCGCCATTCGCCGCCCTGCTCGGCCACGACATCGCCGGTGTGGAGCCAGCCATCGCGGATCGCCGCGCGGGTGGCGGCCTCATTCTTGTAGTAGCCCGCAAAAACCACCTCGCCCCGCACGAGCAACTCGTCATGCTCGCCACGCTTCATCTCAATGCCCTCCCCGGGGGAGCCGACCGAGCCGGGCACGAGGTGATCCAGCGTCTGCCCGGTCGCCATGCCGGAGGTTTCGGTTGCGCCATAGACCTCGACCAAGGGTACGCCGATGGTGCGGAAGAAACGGACCACCTTGGGGCTGATAGGGGCCGCGCCCGTCATCGCGATCTTGGTTGTGCGCAGACCGATGAAGTTGAGCAGCGCGCGGAACACCAGCCAATAGCCGAGCGTGAAGGTGAGGCGCTGTTTCAGGCTGCGCTTGTGGGGCGGCACCTCGGCGAAAGGCTCGCAGGCAGCATAAAAGGTGTCGAACAGGCGCTTTCGCACGCCGCCCGCTTCCATCAGCTTGATGTGGATGGAGGAGGCCAGCTTTTCCCATATGCGCGGCACGCCGAGGAACATGCTGGGGGCCACTTCGCGCAGGTCCTCCTGCACGGTGCGCAGGGATTCGCCGAAATCGATGCGGCTACCGAGATAGAGCGGGGCGACGGTGGTGAGCATCTGCTCGGCCACGTGGCACAGCGGCAGGTAAGAGAGGTGTGAGGTGTTCTCATCCAGCCCCAGCTTGGAAATCACCGCGCGGGCCTGCGCCCGCATGTTGCGCCAGGAGAGCATCGCCCCCTTGGGTCGCCCGGTGGAGCCTGAGGTGTAGATCATCAGGCCGATGTCATCGAGCTTCTGGCGGGCTAGGCGCTCCTCAATCAGGTGGCGATGGTCCGCCTCGCTGGCGCGGCCCAGCTCCTCAAGGGCGGCAAAGGAGATCACCAGATCCGCGGGATACGCGCGCATGCCCTTGGTTTCGATCACCACGATGCGGTGGAGCTTGGGCAGTTCCTCGCGGCGCTCAAGCACCTTGTCGACCTGCTCCTGATCCTCGCAGACGATGACCTCGGCGTCGCAATGGTTGAGGACATAGGCAACCTCCACCGCCGGCGAGGTGGAATAGACGCCGACCGTCACCGCCCCCACCAGCCCCGCGCCGAACTGGGCCAGCACCCATTCGATGCGGTTTTCGGAGAGCACCGCCAGATGCCCCTTCTCATGCAGGCCGAGCGCGGTGAAACCGAGGCCGATATGGCGCGCGCGGGCGTAATACTCCGCCCAGGTGAAGGGCTTGAAGATGCCGAACTCCTTCTGGCGAATGGCCAGCGCATCGGGGCGGCGGGCGGCCTGCTCGCGCAGCATCTGGGGCAGGCTCATTTCCGGCAGGTGCAGCATGTCTCCTCCCCTTATGACAGCCAGCGCTTGCGGCGCTTGTAGTGCTTGATGTCGCGGTAGTTTTTGGTCTCGCCCCCCGCCCCGCCGAGGCCGAGGTAGAACTCGCGCACATCCTGATCGCGCATCAGCTTCTCGATCGGGCCGTCGATGACGATCTTGCCGGTTTCCATGATGTAGCCCGCATGCGAGACCGCCATGGCGACCGCCGCGTTCTGCTCCACCAGCAGCATGGAGACGCCGCGCTCGCGGTTGATGCGGGCGATGATGCGGAAAATCTCCTCCGTCAGCTTGGGGGAGAGGCCGAGCGAAGGCTCATCCAGCAAAATGAGTTTCGGCTCGGCGATCAACGCGCGGCCAATCGCCAGCATCTGCTGCTCCCCGCCCGAAAGATAGCCTGCGCGGCCCGTGCGGCGCTCGAACAGGCGCGGGAAATATTCATACACCAGATCAAACGAGGGCTTGCCGAGATCCTTGCGGCCAGAGCGCGCGAAGGTCGCGGCGGTGAGGTTTTCCTCCACCGTGAGGTCCTCGAAGATGCGCCGCCCTTCCATGACGTGAAAGAGACCCCGCCGCACAAGGCCATGCGGGGTCAGGCTGGCAATATCCTCTCCATCAAAGGAGATGCGCCCCGAGGTGACCGCGCCATCCTCCAGCGAGAGCAGGTTCGACACGGCTTTGAGCGTGGTGGATTTGCCGGCCCCGTTGGAGCCGAGCAAGGCCACGACCTCGCCGCGCGGAACCTTCAGCGAAAGGCCGCGCAACACCTGAACCGTGTGGTTGTACACCACCTCGATGTTGGCGACCTCGAGGATCGCGTCTCTCACTTCAGGGCTTTGCACCTCAGGGCTTTGCATGGTCATTTGCCCAGCTGGATCCAGTCGCTCTCGGCGACCATGCTCTTCTTGGCGGCGTCAAAGCGATAGACGCGCCCCACGGGAATCGAGTTGCCCTTGATGGTGATGGGCGTGCCGATGATGCCGCCGGTATCAAAGTTCTCGATGGAGTTGAGCGCGGCCTTGAGGTTCGCCCCGTTCAGTTCCTTGCCCGCCTTGACGGTGCGGCGCGCGCTTTCCACGAACAGCATCGCGGTCAAAAAACCCTGCATATAGGGCGTGGACTGATACTCCGGCCGCATGGCGCGGATCTTCTCCAGCATGGACGATTTGCCCTCGGTGTCGAAGTAGTAGCGATAGGGCATCACGCCCATGTAGCCATCGGCCGCATCGCCCACCTTGGGCCAGAGCGAGTTGTCCATGGACCAGAAGGTGCCCATGAACTTGGTCTTCAAACCCAGTTGTTTCGCCTGCGTCATGAATTCCGGCAGCGGGGCAAGTACATAGCCGTGGAAGATCGTGAAATCGGGGTCGGCGCGGCGCAGCTTCAGGATTTCGGTCGAAACATCCACCGCCGTCGGCGGGGTGACGATCTTCACCACCACATCCAGCCCCAGCTTTTTGGCCATGGCTTCAGACGGGGCAATCGGATCACGCCCGAATTCGGTGTCGGAGTTGACGAAGGCGACCTTGGCACCCGGCTTCACCTTGGCAATGTGCTGAAGCAGGATGCCGAACATTTCGGTGTAATCCGGCCCGGCCATGAACTGGTTGGGGTAGGCCTTGGGATCGTTCAGCTCTGTTGCAAACGAAGCGCCCGCCATGAGGATCGAGCCGCGACGATTCAGCTCCGGGTTGATGGTTTTGGCAAAGCCGGTGCTGTCACCGTAATAGAGGTGCACCTTGTTCGCGCCGGTGAGCTTGTTGAACACCGCCACGGACTGATCGACCTTATAGGCGGTGTCTTCCGCGACATAGGTGATCTTGCGGCCCTCGATCCCGCCGGCGTCATTGGCGATTTTCACATAGTCCTGAATGCCGGCATGCACGCCGACACCGGCGAAGGCGAAGACGCCGGTGAGCGGGATGGAGCCTGCAATCACGATATCATCGGCAGCCAAAGCCGCCGGGGCGGCGAGCGCGGTGCCAGCGGCGAGGGCCAGCGCGAGGGCGGAACGTCGGGTCAGGGTCATGTCGTTTCCTCCGGTTCGTTTTTTTGCGGTTATTGTTGTTTCGTCGCGGTGCGGCCCGGCCGGGTCGCACCTCAGGTCTTGAAGGGCCACAGGTGGAAAAAGCGGCGGATGCGGCTCCAGATTTCGGCCAGCCCATGCGGCTCGAACACCAGAAAGCCGATGATGAGGATGCCGAAGACGATGGTGCGCACGGGCGAGAGCACGGCCACGGCATCGGACAGCAGGGGAGATGCCACGCCAACGCCGATCTTGAGCACCTCGGGCACCATGGTCATGAACACCGCGCCGAGGATCGAGCCGAGGATGGACCCCATGCCGCCCACGATGATCGCGGCGAGAAAGAAGATGGAATAGACGAAGGGGAAGCTCTCCGGCGTCACCACCCGGAAGAAATAGGCCCAGAGGCCGCCCGCCACCCCGGCATAGAAGGAGGCGAGCGCGAAGCTCATCAGCTTGTAGCGCAGCAGCGGAATGCCCAGCACTTCCGCCGAAATGTCTCTGTCGCGGATGGCGATGAACGCGCGCCCGATGCGGGTGCGAAACAGGTTCGCCGCGCCCAGAACGCTCAGGAACGCCAGCGGCAGGATGAGGAAATAGAGCGCGAAGGGCCGCCCCAGCTCCACCCCGAAGATGCGCGCGGGCGGCACGGACACCCCCTTCACCCCGTTGGTGACGGAATCCCAATTCGCGAAGATGAAGTGCAGGATGATGGAGGAGGCGATGGTGGCAATGGCCAGATAAAGCCCCTTCACGCGCAGTGAAGGAATGCCGACCAGCGCGCCGACCGCCGCCGTAAGCAGCCCCGCCGCGAGCAGGTTGAGCAGCGCCGGGGTGCCGAGTTTCGTCTCGGCATAGGCCACGGCGTAGGCGCCCACGCCCATGAAGGCGGCCTGGCCGAGCGAGACTAGCCCCGTGAAGCCGGTGACGATGTTGAGCCCCGTGACCGATATGACATGGATGGCCACCAGGCAGGCCATGTAGAGCCAGTATTCGCTGGCCATGAAGGGAAACGCCACGCAAAGCGCAATGAAAAGGCCCATCCACGCGCGCTGGACATTGGTGTCGAACAGGGCCTCATCTGCCGCGTAGGTCTGTTTGGCGGTGCCGATGCGCATGTCAGAGCCTCTCGATCTCGACGGTGCCGAAGAGGCCATAGGGGCGGATCATCAGCACGATGAGCAGCAGGCCGAAGGTGGTGAGGAGCTTGTATTCGCCCCCGAGATACGTGCCCGCCCAAGCCTCGATGAGGCCGACGAGAATGCCGCCGATCAGCGCGCCCGCAATCGAATCCAGCCCGCCCACAATCACCACCACCAGCGCCGAGAGGCCGAAAACGCCCATGTTGGGCGAAATGCCGCCCACGGCCCCCACCAGAACCCCGGCCCCTGCTGCCGCGACCCCGGCAAACACCCAGGCCATGGAGAAGATGGCGGGCACGTTGATGCCGCAGGAATAGGCCGCGCCCTGATCGGTCGCGGTGGCGCGCAGGGCGACCCCGCCCCGCCAATAGCGGAAGGCGATGAGGAACACCGCGATGACGGCGGCGGCCACGGCAAAACCGATGACGATCTTGCGCGAGACGTAAGCAGGGCCGATGAAAACCGGTGCCTTGCCCATGAAATCGGGCAGCGAGGTGGGGGCCGCCCCCCATGTCAGCTCGACGAGGCCGATGAGCACCGAGCCTAGGCCGATGGTGACCATGAAGACCGAGATCGCGCTTTCGCCCAGCATGGGGCGGATGATGGCGCGCTCGACCACGGCACCGAGAAGCCCGCCCGCGGCGAGCGCTGCGATGAGCGCCGCCCACCACGGGAGGCCAAGGCCCGCAGTAAAGGAGAAGAAGACATAAGCGCCGATCATCAGCATCTCGCCGATGGCGAGATTGACCACCTTGGTCGCCTTGTAGATGAGCACGAAGGCGAGACCCGTGAGCGCGAGCAGCGCCCCTGCCCCCAGCCCCGCCAGCGAAACTTCCGTGAAAAAGAGCCAATCGAAGCCGCTCATGCCGCTTCCCCCCGGAATTCGCGGCGCAACGCCTCGACATCACCCGAGCCGAGATAGGCGCGGATGACATCGGGATTGGCAGTCACCTCCGCCGGTTTGCCGGCCGCAATCACCTGCCCGAAGTTGAGCACCACGACATGATCCGAAATATCCATGATGAGGCCCATGTCGTGCTCCACCATGAGGATGGTGACGCCCCATTCCTCCTTCACATCAAGGATGAAGCGGGCCATGTCCTCGGTTTCCTCGCGGTTCATGCCCGCGACAGGCTCATCCAGCATCAGAATTTTCGGCTTCATCGCCAGCGCGCGCGCCAGCTCCACCCGCTTTCGCAAACCGTAGGAGAGCGAAGCCACCGGCTTGTTGCGGATATGGTCGATCTCCAGAAAATCGATGATCTTTTCCTCGACCTCGCGGCGCAGTTCCATCTCCTCGCGCCGGGCTCTGCCGAAGTAACACAGCGCGTCGAGCAGCGAGGTTTTCATATGCGCGTGGCGACCCAGCTTGATGTTGTCGAGCACGGTCATGCCGCGAAAGAGCGCGATGTTCTGGAACGTGCGGGCGAGCCCCAGCGCGGCACGGCGCGGCGGATGGAAGGGGCCGATGTCTTCGCCCTCGAACAGTATATGCCCCGCCTTGGGGCGATAGAAGCCGGAGATACAGTTGAAAATGGAGGTTTTGCCCGCGCCATTGGGGCCGATGATGGCCGTGACAGAGCCCTGCGGCACCGCAAAGGACACATCATTGAGGACTTTCAGCCCGCCGAAGGCGAGCGAAAGCCCGTTGACCTCCAGCACCGGCCGCTCTGTTCCGTCCATTCTTCCTCCCCGCCCCTGATTTGGCGCGTTTTCGCGCTTCTGAGGGCCAAATTCCGTCTCCGCTACGCTGGCGGGGCCAGCGTGCGCGCATAAACGCGCTCCACCGGCTCATCGAGATCGCGTCCCGCCCTTTCAAATCCTTTTCGCCAATCCACGAGGTGACGGCGCATCCAGGTTGTGGCCAGTTTCACATCCCTTGCGCGCAGCGCCTCAAGGAGCGCGCGATGCGCCTCGAGCATGCGCCGCGCCCCCTCCGGCACGCGGCGGCAGATCAGCTCCGCCGTGGGGAAAAACAGCAGCCCCGCCGGTTCGCGCGCCAATTCCAGCACACGGTTACCGCTGGCCCGCGCCAACAGGGCATGAAAGTCGCTATCGAGTTCGCTCAAGCGCACGGGATCATCCTGCGCGGCGGTGGCGGCCTCGATGTTGGCCGCCAGCTCGGCCAGCATCTCAGGCGTGATCACAGCACACGCATGCTCGATGCTCGCCATTTCCAAGGCCATGGTGGCGTCATACAGTTCGCGGAAGGTGACCTCGTGCAGCACCATCGCGCGGCTCATGCGCGAGGAGAGGCGCGAATAGCGCGGCAGGCTGGCATAGAGCCGCCGATCCGGCCCGCGCGAGACATAGCCGCCCTCCTCCAGCGCGCGAATCCCCTCGCGCACGGTGGAGCGGTTGACGCCGAACTGGCGCCCCAGCTCGGCCTCGGTGCCGATAGCCTCGCCCGCGCGCAGGCGTCCGGTGAGAATCTCACGCTCGATGGCCTCCGCAACGAGCCGGTAGGCGGCGGGCACCTGAATTTTGTCGAAGCGTTCGCTCACCGCACGCATGGCCAAGCCGGTCCCCGCTGAAGACGACAGGGGCAACGGTTTCATAGCTTGTCCGACAAAGTCAAACACATTCGATTGCGCAGTGCGAAACGCCGGAAAATGCTTCCAGACGGGGCTTGAAAGATGCGGCGAATGAGTATGCAATGCTTGTCGGACAAAGTTCCCATAACGAGCCGCCCACGAGCATGGGCGCGCCCTGAGGAGGAAGACATCGTGAGCATGCCCCCATCTCTCGCCGGCCGTTTGCGCCTGCCCGCCATCGTCTCGCCGATGTTCCTGGTCTCCGGCCCCGCGCTGGTCACCGCCTGCTGCAAGGCGGGGCTGCTGGGCACCTTCCCGGCGCTCAACCAGCGCACAACGGAGGGCTATGAGGCGTGGATCGACGAGATCGAGGGGGCCCTTGGCCCGCAAGATGCGCCTTACGGCGTCAACCTCATCGTGCATGGTTCCAACAAGCGCCTTGAAGCCGACCTCGCGGTGACCGTGAAGCGCAAGGTGCCGCTGGTCATCACCTCGCTCGGCGCGGTGAAAGACGTGGTCGATGCCGTGCACTCTTACGGCGGGTTGGTGTTCCACGATGTGATCAACCGTCGCCACGCCGAAAAAGCCGCCGAGGCGGGGGTGGACGGCATCATCGCGGTCTGCGCGGGCGCGGGCGGACATGCCGGCACGCTCAGCCCCTTCGCGCTGGTCTCGGAAATCCGCTCGGTGTTCAATGGCACGGTCATTCTGGCGGGGGCCATGTCCACGGGGGCGCATATTCTGGCGGCGCGCGCCATGGGGGCGGATCTCGCCTATCTCGGCACGCGCTTCATCGCCACGAAGGAAAGCATGGCGGATGCGGGCTTCAAGGAGATGATCTGCAACACCTCGGCCGCCGATATTCTTTACACGCCCGCCATCAGCGGGGTGAACGCCAACTTCATGCGTCCCTCGATCGTGGCGGCCGGGCTTGATCCGGACAACCTGCCTGCGCATGGCAAGATGGACATGAACAACGAGGCGCGCGCCTGGAAGAACATCTGGTCGGCCGGGCAAGGCGTCGGCTCGATCAGAGATGTTCCGTCGGTGGCGGATCTCGCCGCGCGCCTGAAGGCCGAGTACGAGGCGGCGCGCGCCGGCCTGTAAGGGCATCGGCGCTGCGCCGGCTTCAGGCACTGGTGCGGTAGAGTGTGACAACGCAGGCGCCGCCCAACCCGAGGTTATGCTGGAGCGCGACGCGGGCCCCCTCGACCTGACGCGGCCCCACAGTGCCGCGCAGCTGGCCGGTCAACTCGAAGCATTGCGCGAGCCCGGTCGCCCCCAAAGGATGCCCCTTCGACAGCAACCCGCCGGAGGGGTTGGTGACGATGGCACCGCCGTAGGTGTTGCCGCCTTCGACAATGAACTTCTCCGCGCCGCCTTCCGGGCAGAACGCCAGCCCCTCGTAGGTGATCAGCTCGTTGGCGGTGAAACAATCATGCAGTTCTGCGACATCGACGTCATCCGGGCCGATCCCCGCCTCGTGATAGACGGCATCCGCGGCGACATTGGTCATGTCATAGCCAACGACCTTCATCAGATTTTTCTCGCTGAAGGTGGTGGCGAAATCGGTCGTCATCGACTGGGCGACGATCCTTACGCGAGAGTCCAGAGAATGCTTTCGGGCGAACCGGGGTGAGCACAAAACCGCTGCTGCGGAACCGCAGGTGGGCGGGCAGCATTGCAGGCGCGTGAGCAGGCTGGTGACCGGCGGCGAGGCCATCACTTCATCCACCGACACCTCCTTGCGGAAGATCGCGCGCTCATTGTGGGCGGCATGGCGCGAGGCCTTGGCGCGGATCATGGCGAAGGTTTCGGATTTGGTGCCGAAGCGGCGCTGATGTTCCACCCCTGCGCCGCCGAACATCTTCGGGGCCATCGGCACATCGCCGTCGAAAGCCGCTTCGGTGGCGGCACGCACGAATTCATCGAGCGGACCGGGTCGATCCTGCCAATGCTCCACCAGCGCGCCCGGTTGCATCTGCTCGAAGCCGAGCGCGAGCACGCAATCGACCTGTCCGGACAAGATGGCATTACGCGCCAGCCACAGCGCGGTGGAGCCGGTGGAGCAGTTGTTGTTGACGTTGATGATGGGAATGCCCGTCATGCCGACGCCATAGAGCGTGCGCTGCCCGCAGGTGCTGTCACCATAGACATAGCCGACATAGGCCTGCTGAATTTGCGGGTATTCAAGCCCGGCATCGGCCAGAGCCAGGCGCGTCGCCTCGGCCCCGAGGGTCATATAGCTCGGCGATTCTGCCGGTTTGACGAAGCGCGTCATGCCGACGCCGGCGACCACAACTTCCATGGTCATAGGCCCAATCCCCCACGATTGTCGAATACCAGCAGACCCCGATCTGCCTTGCTCAACTTTGTCCGACAATGTATCCCACCAGTGGGGTACGCCTGTCAATCATGCGCAGAAGGGCAGAATCGTGCCATGAACAGATGATCGCAGGCGCATGGCACCTGAGCGTGACGGGAGAGTTGCCGCATGGATACGCGCGATATGCCCGGCGAACGCGCGAGCCTTTCCACACGGGGGGAACCCCTGCGCGATCTGCGGGAGGAGGCGCGCAGCGCCAAGCGCCTTGCCGTGCTCACCACCGGGGCGCGCATGTTCCGCACGCGCGGCTATGACCGCACCTCACTGGACGAAATTGCCGCCGAACTCGCGGTCTCCAAGCGCACGCTGTATTATTACGTCAAGAACAAGGACGACATTCTGTTTCAATGCAACATCGAAGCGTTCCGCTCGCTTCAGCCCGCGCTTGCGGCCGCAGCGGACACCAGCTTGCCCCCGCTGGAGCGCATCGCAATTTTCCTGCGCGCGCATGTCGAGATGCTGGAAAGCGATTTCGGCAATTGCCTTGTTCTCACTCAGGAGAACGTTTTGACGCCGGAGGCCGCGCGGCACCTGCGCGAGAACCGCCGCACGCTGGATGCGACCCTGCGCCGCCTGATGGAGGAGGGGCAGGCCGACGGCTCGATCCGCCCGTTCGACCCCGCGCTGGTTTCCGCCGCGATCTATGGCGCGCTGAACTGGATTCCCTTCTGGCATGCCCCCGAGCAGAAGCCGAGCTACGCGCAAATCTGCGAGGCCTATCTGGCTTTTTTCACGCAGGGGCTGGAAGCGCCCTCTCGCTTCAAAGCGCCCTGAACCGGCGCGCCGTTAAGCAGGATTTTGCGGGTCGCAGCCGGGGAAATTCTCGGCTTCCATCCAGCGCTCATAAGCGTCCGCCACCTCATTGCCAGAGACGAGACGCTCCATGGGTAGCTCGCCCTCCGGGCGGGCAATCAGCATCCAGCCCGCGCCGTAGCAATCCTCATTGGCCATGATGGGGCGTTCCATCATCGCCTCGTTGACCTCTTCCACCTCACCGTTGAAGGCGATGCGGGCCGGGCCGACCCATTTTCCACTTTCCACCGTTGCGCAGGCGCGCCCCGCTTCCACCGGGCGCCCCACGCGGCGCGGCGTGAAGGCGAGCACCTCCCCCGCCAGCGCGATCGCCACCGAGGTCATGCCCACCCGGAACGCGCCGTTCTCCAGCCGCTCATACCAGACGTGGTGCTCGACATCGTAGAGCAGGTGCTCGGGAAAAGGGCAGCCGCGCACGGTGATCATAGCGAGAATTCTCTCAGTAGGTGAGGACGCGGCATTCGCCCTCCATCAGGTCAATCATCATCTTGGTGGTGGACATGAAGCCCGCGCATTCAGGGATGAGATCTTCCTTCTTCATCTCGAAAAGATCGAGATTGGCCGGGCAGGCATAGAACTTCGCGCCGTGGGTATGCGCATCGCGGATGAAATCATAGACCGATTTGCCCGAGCCCGCTTTCACCTCCAGCGCCTCGGCGACGCCCGTTTTTAGCAACTTTCCGGCCGTGGCGGTGCAGACGACATCGACCTCATAGCCCAGCGCTGCGGCAACGGCGGCGTGATAAAATGGCGCGCCCAACTCCTCGCCGTTGCGCGGATCGGTGTTCACGAGCACGATCAGAAGGCGGTTCGGCTTGGTCATGATGTCTTTTCGGCTGCGCCAGCAATGGCCGCCACCATATCGGTCGGGGCCAACCCGAGGAAGGCCGCGCCTTGCGCTTCCAGAAACGCCGCAGCCGAAGCAGCCAGCTCCGCCAGCGGGCGCTGACGCAAATGCGCCTCCAGATCCGCGATGATGCGGGGCGGCGTGACGAAGAAGTCCCCCGTGATCATCACCTGATCAACGCGCTTGCCCTCGCGCAGCTTGAGGGCCACCTCGATCTCGCCGAAGGGCAAGGCGTGCCGGTGTGCCAGCGTGGCCCCGCCCTTTGCAAAAGCATCATCATAGCCCTCGACGAAGGCATCGCGCCCGATCTCGGCCTCGAAGACCTCTCTCGCCAAGGCTTCCTCGGCCTGCGTGAGGGAGCCAAGCTCCGCATGAAGACCCAGCGCCGAAGCCACGCTGTGCGCCAGGGCGGCTTGCACATCGCCCATCGGAACAGGGTGCCCCAGCACGGTTTTGAGGTCGGTGACGCGGTCTTTCAGGCTGTCGAGGCCGCGCTTGCCCAGCTTGTGCGCCGGCAGGTGGAGCGCCTGTGTGAGCAGCGCCTCATCCAGTTCCACCAATACGGTGCCCTGAAACACCAGCGTGTCGCCATCGAAATAGCCGCCGGTACCGCAAACCTTGCGCCCCTCCACCTCAACATCGTTACGCGGACGAAACGCCGCTGGCACGCGCAGCTTCTGCAAGCCCGCCGCGACCCCGCCACAGATCAGCTCTGCCACCGCACCCAGATTTTGCGGCACGTGCTTGCGCGAAAGGATCAGCTCCCAGCCCAAGATTCCCGGCCCCATGACAATGGCCCCGCCCCCGGTCATGCGGCGCGCGGTGCCGATTCCGCTCTGGGCACAAAAGGCCAGGTTCACCTCGCGCTCCAGCACCTGATGGCGCCCGATGATGGCGCTGGGGGGGAAATGCTGGAAGCGGAAGGTTTCCACCCCCTCACCCTGCCCCGCCCGATGCAGGCGGCACAGGGCTTCCGTCACCGAGAGGTTTTCGCGCGCGTTGCGCAAGCCGGAATCGACGATACGCAGGCTTTTCATGCGCTGACCTTTCCAACTTCCGCCAATTGCCGCCGGATCTGCCGCAGATCATGCCCATTGGGCTGGAAGGGGTAGCTTGCGATATTCGAGGGGGGGCTGTCACCATAAGGCCTGTCGCAGGCCGAGACATCCTCGCGCTGCTTGCCCGGACAGCCGGAGGTGCGAAACGGAATGCCGGTGGCGATGATGGCGTCGAGTTTTCCCTTTTCCATGCCGAAATCGACCAGCGCCCCCTCCGGCGAGAAGCGCAGCGCGGCAAAGGGGTGGCCCGCATATTCGATAAGATAGCGCGCGAGCTGCACACGCCGCCAGCGGGAGCGGTCTGTGGCAGGCACGTGGTCCATCAGCGAGCCGCGCTCGGGGTAGAAGCAGAAAAGATGCGAATGCGCCTCGAGGGCGTGAAGGCGCGCGCAGATTTCCAGCACGTCGCGGTCGCTCTCCCCCATCCCGACGATCAGGTGCATGCCGGTGCGCTGGGGGCCGAAGATCGCGCGCGCCTCATCGAACACGCGCCAATAAGTGCCCCAGGTATGGGGGCTATCGACCCCCTTGCCGCGCGTGCGCTCGAACACTTGCGGAGTGCAGGCATCGAGCGCGACGGTGAAGATTTCCGCACCCAGATCGTAAAGCTCGCGCACATCCTCGCGCCGCATGGTGGTGGGGTTGGAGAGGATCGAGACCGGAATACGCGCATGGGGGATGCGCGCGCGCCAGCGCTCCAGCACGCGCGGGGTATCCGCATCAGAATTCGGATGCGTGATCATGGAGATGCACATGCGCTCGAAGGGCGTTGCCTCCCCTTGCGCGGCGATGCGCTCGATCACCTCATCAAGCGGTACGGCAGGCCAATCGACACGGATGAAGTTGCGGTCGGCATAGTTGGTTTCGCGCTCTCGGTGCCGCGCCAGCCCGCAATAGGCGCAATTGGCGCGGCAGCCTTCCGGGTAGGTGAGCAGCAGATTGAGGCAGCGCGTGCAGGAGCAGCGGTGCAGCTTGCCGGGGATCAGCCCCAGCGTGATCGCCGCAGCCGTTGACAGCTGCACATAATCCGGCGAGCGCATCGCCGGGGTGCGCTGATAGCGCGGGCGATAAAGCCCCTGCGGGGCGAGGCTCGCAGCCTTCACATCCGCGCCGTTACGCTTGTCGGCGGGGACTGGCGCCGGCACGCGCGGTGCGGTTTCGGGGGGCAAGCAGGCCATCAGTTTTTTCCTGCCATTTATGCCGCCTTGGCGCAGGAAGACGTGCCGCAGCAGGCATGGCGATGCGCGAAGGGGCGGCCCAAAATTTTGGCGACTTCCACCGCCTCATCCACAGGGTAAGCCACGCCATCGAACCCCGCCAGAGTCGCTGCGACATCGAGCGCGCGGCGCTCCACCCCATGCGGGCGGGCGCAGCCCAGAATAAGGGCGCGATCCGACAGCATCTCGCGCGCCTCAGCAAAAAAATCGATCACATCGCCGCGCTCGGGGGTAGTGAAGCGCGCATCGGCATAGGCGGGCATCACCACCACCAGAATGGCCGCGCGGGTCTTGTGGCGCGCAATCATCTCCAGCGCCGAGCGTTCGCCGCGCAGAAGCCCGTAATGCAAGCCAATGACGATGTGCGGCACCACTTCCAACCCCGCCGCCACAAGATTGGCGAGCGCTTCCTCGAAATCCGCCACGGGGCGGTCGAGGTGGTAGATCTCGCGGATGGTGTCCTGATCACCGATGATGTCGAGCATGGCGACATCGACGCCGGCCTCTTTAAGCGCCTTGGCGCGACCGGCATCGACAAGCCCGGTATGAGCGAGCACTTCCAACTCGGCGTGCGCATCCTTCAAGCGGCGGATCACCGGCAGGTAACGATCAAACGGCACCTCGTTGCGCAGGTTCGAGCCGCCGGAGAGCAGAAAGCCGCGCAGGCCCTGCCGCTCGATCATGGTGGTCACCAGCGCTTCAAAAGCGGCTGGGTCGCCGGTCGGCAGCATGGGTTTGAGGATCTCAGCGCGGCAATGCTTGCAATTGAGAGCACAAGCGCCCCCCGTGATGGAGAAAGCCGGAAACGCGCCGGAACGACACGCCCCCAGCGCATCGCTCTCGAAGGGTTTGAAGCTGGGGGTTGCCGCGAAAAAGGGGCGGCTGGCAAAGCGCGCGCCCAAGCTCAGCAGCCGGCTCGCAACGGCTTGCGGCACACCGGCTTCTTCAGCGAGGGCGAGGAGCGCTGCGCTCACTGCGGGGTGGCCTCCTCGACCTGCATACGCCGCCCGAAGGCATCGAAGAAATGCCCCTCGTTGATGGCGAGGCGATCGGCTGCGATTTTGGCCTCCTGATCCATCAGGTAAAGGCGTGCAGTGGGGTTATCGAGCGGGCCATGGGTGCGCGGATCACGCGCGGGGAAGAACACCGCCGCGTCCCAGCGCATGCCGGAGCCCGCAAACAGCGTCGTCACCTCGCCCCAATCCACCTCATTGCCGATGACGTGCATGTAGGTGGAGCAGAGCGGCTCGACATCCTTCTTGGTGATCTTGAGCAGGATGGTGAAACAGGTGAAACCCGCCTTGGTGCCGCGCGCGAATTCTTCGGCCAGCCAGCGGTCAAAATCGGTGAGAACAGGGGCTTCGCTCATCAGAAATCCACCACAGGGGTTTCGGGACGATAGACATCGTAAAGGGCCAGAAAGTCGTTTCCGGTCCGGGTCTTGTGCTCAGCCTCATAGGTGGCGAGCGCCTTGAGAACGCTGCCCTGCGTGGCCTCATCCTCGCAATTGAGAAGCGTGTCGATGGCATCAATCACAGGCCGGAAGGCGTCGATGAGGGGCTGATGCGCCTCGCTCGCACGGGTCAGCCCGGTTTCCTCTTCCAGCACGCGCTCACCCGCCGCATAAGCCGCCGCGTCATCCTGCGCCCCCTCGATGGCACCGGCGAGCGCCGCCAGCAATGCGGCGCGGCGATTGGCGAAGATGCGGGCGCGCTCCAACGCGCGCAACTCCTCGGCAAAGCGCGCGCGACACTCGGCCTCGGCAGCATCACAACGGGCGGCTTCCGCGCGGATCAGGTCAAGGAAGGTGGGAGGCGCATCAACGGGCATATCACCCCCCAAGGATCGATGGCGGAAGAGAATGGGAGTCGAACCCACCAGGGACCGGCTCACGGCCCCAACCGGATTTGAAGTCCGGCCGCCCCACCGGGGACGATTCTCTTCCAGAATTGATGTTATTGGCTGCTTCGCCTTCCGGCGCAACCGGTTCAAAGAGCATGCGGCGATGCGGGTTCATGCGGCGCAGGTCCGCGCGCCGGATGGTGACGCCGTGACGATCGAAAAACTCGAGAATCTGGATGGCGACCTTGCGCCCCACGGCTGAGCCGCTGGCGGCCTCCAAGGCATCGCGGAAGGCACCTGCATTGAAGGGGCCGCCCGCAGCTTCCAATTCTCCCGCAAGGCGCACCGCCTCTCGCGTGGCATGGCGCAGCAGGAAGTGATCCAGCGCGAATTCATCGGCCTGCCCGGCGCGGGCGCAATGGCGCA
>JAIUNQ010000232.1 GCA_020161475.1 Pseudomonadota bacterium
GCAACGGCTGGTCTTTCGAGCGCGACGATGAAGAAGAGATCACCCTGACCATCGAAGGCCGCTGGTGCGAATACCAGATGAACTTCACCTGGCTCAGCGAGCTGGAAGCCCTGCATCTGGGCTGCGGTTTTGACCTCAAGGTGCCCGATCGCCGCCGCAACGAGGTGGTCCAGCTCATCTCGCGGCTGAATGAGCAGATGTGGGTCGGCCATTTCGATTTCTGGTCCTCGGGTCAGGCGGTCATGTTCCGCCACGCCCTGCTGCTGGCGGGCGGGGCGCACCCCTCCACGGACCAATGCGAAGCGGCGATGAAGATCGCGGTTGAGGCCTGCGAGCGCTATTTCCAGTCGTTCCAGTTCGTGGTCTGGGCCGGCAAAACCGCCGCCGAAGCCCTTGATTCCGCCCTGTTCGAAACGGCGGGAGAAGCGTGATGGCACGCCTGACGCTGATCGGCGCGGGCAAGATGGGCGGCGCCATGCTCGCGGGCGCCCTGCGCGCAGGCTGGCCCGCTGCCAACATCACGGTCATCGAGCCGTACGTTTCCCCGGCTTTGGAAGCCTTGGCGCGCGAGCACGGCTTCGCGCTCAACCCCGAAAGCGTCACCCCGGCGGATATCGTGCTCCTCGGCATCAAGCCGCAGATGCTCGATCAAGCCGCGGCGGGCATCGCCCCGGCAGTGGATGCGAACAGCGTGGTGGTCTCCATTCTCGCGGGCAAGAGCATCGCCAATATCACCGCGCGGCTGCCGGTGGTGAAAAAGCTGGTGCGCGCCATGCCCAACACGCCCGCCGCCATCGGGCGCGGCATCACCGGCGCCTACCCCACGCCAACCCTCTCGGCAGAGGAGCGCGCGACGGTGGAAAACCTGCTCGCCACCATGGGGCAGGTGGTCTGGGTGGAGCGTGAGGACCTCATCGACGCCGTCACCGCCGTCTCCGGCTCCGGCCCGGCTTATGTGTTCAACATGGTCGAAGCACTCGCCAAAGGCGGCGAGGAAGCCGGGTTGCCGCCCGATCTCGCGTTGCGCCTCGCCCGTGCGACGGTGGAAGGCGCGGGCGAATTGCTCTTCCGTGAACCCGGCACCCCGGCCTCCACCCTGCGCGAGAATGTCACGTCCCCCGGCGGCACCACAGCCGCGGCCCTTGGTGTGCTGATGGGCGAAGAGGGCCTTACCCCGCTCATGACCAAGGCGGTGGCCGCCGCGCTCCACCGCGCACGGGAACTCGCGGGCTGAGGCGAGACAAGGAAGTTCCCTTGAAAGCGCCGCCAATCGGCATACCTTGGCAAGATCGAACGTCGCGCCGAGGAGGCTGACATGGCCAAAAAACCGGAATCCGACCCCCGCCCCGATCCGCGCACCCGCGTGGTCGATGCCTTGATGACGCTGGCCGCGGAGCGCCGCTGGGATGACATCACGCTCGATGACATCGCCGGGCAGGCAGACCTCTCGCTGGCAGACCTGCGTGATCTTTTCCCCTCCAAGGGCGCGATGCTGGGCGGCTTCATCCGCCGCATTGACCGCATCGTGCTCGAAGGGCGCGCCAGCGATATGGCGGATGACCCCACGCGTGACCGCGTGCTCGATCTGATGATCCGCCGGTTCGATGCGCTGCTGCCCTATCGCGAGGCGCTCAAATCCATCCATGCCGCCTTTGCGCATGATGTGCTGGGCCTTGCCGCGCTCAATAATCAGGCGCTCAACTCCTGGCGCTATCTGCTGGCCTCCGCCGGGGTGGAAACGGAGGGACCGCTGGGCCTCGTGAAGCTTCAGGGCGCCATTCTGGTGTTCGCCCGCGTCTTCCCGGTCTTCCTCAAGGATGAGGGCGAAGGCCTGCCCCGCACCATGGCCGCGCTTGATCGCGAGCTGAGCCGGGGCGAATGGGTACTGCGCCGCGCCGAGGGCGTGGATCGGCTGCTCTCGCCCTTCCGGGGCTTTTTCCGTGCCGCGCGGGACGCCCGCCTCAAACGTCGCGACACGTCCAGCGAGGAGAACGCGGCCTGATGATGCAGGATGCGGCGCCGCAGGTCCCTTTTGCGGCCTTTGAAGCCCTCGACATCCGCGTCGGCACGGTTCTGGCGGTGGAGCCTTTTCCCGAGGCGCGCAAACCGGCCTACAAGCTGACCCTCGACTTCGGCCCCTTGGGCACGCGCCGCTCCTCTGCGCAAGTCACGGTGCATTACACGCCGGAGATGCTGGTGGGAAAGCAGGTGGCGGCGGTGTTCAACTTCGCCCCGCGCCAGATCGGCAAGTTCATGTCCGAGGTGCTCTGCCTCGGCTTTCCCGATGCCTCAGGCGCGGTGGTGCTGGTGCACCCCTCCCACCCCGTTCCCAACGGCGGGCGGCTTTTCTGATCCTTCAGGCTTTTACGCCGGCACCCGCACACGCGCCCGCAGGCCGCCCAGTGGCGAATCCTCCAGCGTGACATCCCCGCCATGCCCGCGCGCGATATCGCGGGCAATGGCAAGACCAAGACCCGTGCCCGCATCGCCATCCTGATTGCGGGCGGCATCCAGACGCAGGAACGGCTTGAACACCTCCTCGCGCATCTCCTCTGGAATGCCAGGGCCGTCATCATCCACCGTTACCGTCAGGTATCGGTCATCATGCACCGCAACGATCTCGATCTTGTCACCATAGCGCGCGGCATTGGCGACGAGGTTGCCGAGCAGACGCCGGAAGGCCTGCGGGCGCACGCGCACCACGGGGTCGCCCTCCACATGCAACGAAGCGATGTGCCCGGTGCGCTCGGCATCGGCAACGAAGACTTCCAGTAAAGCGCGGATATCGGCAGGCTCCGCGCTCTCCGAGGCCTCGCCCCGCGCAAAGGCGAGATAGGCCTCGAGCATGCGGCCCATCTCGTCCACATCGCGCTTCATGTCCTCCACCTCTGGCCCCTCCGGCAGGAAGGCAAGCGAGAGGCGGAAGCGGGTGAGAATGGTGCGCAGATCGTGGCTCACCCCGTTGAGCATGGTGGTGCGCTGCTCGATCGCGCGCTCGATGCGGTTTTTCATTTCAAGGAACGCGAGACCCGCCCGGCGCACCTCGCGCGCGCCGCGCGGACGGAACTGTACATCGCGCCCCTTGCCGAAATCCTCCGCCGCATCCGCAAGGCGCAGGATCGGCCGGATCTGGTTGCGCAGCAGGATCACCGCGACAAAAATCAGCACCAGCGAGGAGCCCGCCATCCAGATCAGGAAAATGTGGGAGTTGGAGGCATAGGCCTGGCTGCGCCGCGCCGTCACCCGCATCACCGCATCCGGCAACTGCACGCGAATTTCCAGCACCGAGGAGGAGCCGACCGTATCGAGCCAGAACGGGCGTTGCAGCCGCTTGCGCAACTCGGTGGTCAGCACCTCGTCCAGAATGTCGAAAAAGGGTTTGGTCTGGGGCGGCGGCAGCCCTTCGGCGGGCAGGAAATCAATTTCCAGTCCCAGACGCCGGTTGGCGACCTGCTCCAGCAACACGGTGCTGGAACCGGCCGGGCGCGCTTCGTAAAGATCGATCAGCGCCGAAATATCCTGACTGAGCGAGCCGGAAAGACGCGCCGTCACCGCCTGCCAGTGGCGCTCCATAAAGACATAGGCCACCACAGCCTGAAGCAGCACCATCGGCACGATGATGATCATCAGCGCGCGCGTATAAAGCCGCTTGGGCAGCACCCGATTCAGCAGCACCGCGACGCGCTGTTCCAGCCGAAAGAGCGGTTCGAGCAGGCGCTGCACCGGCCCCCACTGGAAAATGCCGAGAAACAACCGCCCCA
>JAIUNQ010000233.1 GCA_020161475.1 Pseudomonadota bacterium
ATCAGCGCAACCTTGTTGCGTCTTTTGCGTCTTGAGGCTGCTAGAAATGTCAGCATTGCTGACATATCATCGCCTAATCCGCCCCCTGCATCATGTAGTGAGAAGGCGAAGCGAACTGGAGGAATGACCATGGTCTCGGCATCGGAGAAGACAGGTCAGGCAACCGTCTTGCGCCCCGTTGCGCTCGACGACAAATACGATCTTGCCGCCGAGGAGATCTTCATCTCCGGCACGCAGGCGATTGTCCGCCTTCTTATGATGCAGCAGGAGCGCGACCGCCGCGCCGGCATCGACACCGCAGGCTTTGTTTCGGGCTATCGCGGCTCCCCCTTGGGCGGGCTTGATCAGCAGATGTTCAAGGCCGGCAAGCAGTTGCAGCGCCATCAGATTGTCTTCCAGCCGGGGCTGAATGAGGATCTGGCCGCCACGGCCTGCTGGGGCACGCAGCAGGCGGAACTGCGCGGGGAGGGCAAGCATCAGGGCGTCTTCGCGCTCTGGTATGGCAAGGGGCCGGGGGTCGATCGCACCGGCGATGTGTTCCGCCACGCCAATATGGCGGGCACCAGCAAATTTGGCGGTGTGGTGTGCCTCTCGGGCGATGACCACACGGCCGAAAGCTCCACCAACGCGCATCAGACCGAGTTCAACTTCATCGACACGATGATCCCGATCCTCAACCCTGCCGGGGTGCAGGAGATTCTCGATTTCGGCCTGCACGCCTTTGCGCTCAGCCGTTATGCCGGGGTCTGGGTGGCGCTCAAGGGCGTCAAAGACAATGTGGAATCGACTGCTTCGGTCGATGGGCGTATCGACCGCGTCTCCATTGCTATACCGAACGATTTCGAGATGCCGCCGGGTGGGCTGAATATCCGCCGGGGCGATAGTTTCCTCGCGCAGGAGGAGCGCCTGCACGAGCACAAGCGCGCGGCGGTACTGGCCTATTTCCGCGCCAACGGGCTGGATAAACTCATCTTCTCCGGCGGCGCGAAACCGAAGCTCGGCATCATCACAGTGGGGAAAAATTATCTCGATGTGATGCAGGCCTTGGAGATGCTCGGCATTGATGAGGCCGAGGCTGATCGCTTCGGACTCAAGCTGCTCAAGCTGGCGTCCCCATGGCCGGTGGACCCGGAGCACCTCAAGGATTTCGCGCGCGACATCGACCTGCTGATGGTGGTGGAGGAGAAGCGCTCTCTCATCGAAGTGCAGGTGCGCGAGGAGCTTTACGGCTGGGAGCACCAGCCGGTGGTCATCGGCAAGAAGGACGAGAAGGGCGCTTGGCTCTTCCCCGTCAAAGGCGCGCTCGACCCCAATGACATCGCGCTGGCGATTGGCGAGCGGCTGCTTCAGCACCAGAAGGAGCCGGGGCTGGAAGCGCGCCTAAACCGCATCCGCGCCGCGCAGGGCAAGCTCACCGTGGTGCCGGATATTGCATCGCGCACGCCCTATTTCTGCTCTGGCTGCCCGCACAATTCCTCTACCAAGGTGCCGGAAGGCTCGCGCGCCTATGCGGGCATCGGCTGCCACTACATGGTGCAGTGGATGGACCGCGAGACCGAGGGCTTCACCCAGATGGGCGGCGAGGGTGCCAACTGGATCGGCGAAAGCCCGTTCTCGACCCGCAACCACGTGTTCCAGAATCTCGGCGATGGCACCTATAATCACTCCGGCGTGCTGGCGCTGCGCTGGGCCATCGCCACCAAAACCAACGTCACCTACAAGATCCTCTTCAACGATGCTGTGGCCATGACCGGCGGGCAGCATCACGAGGGGAACCTCACGCCCGACATGATTGCCCGGCAGGTGCGCGCCGAGGGCGTTGCCCGCATCGCGGTGGTCTCCGATGAACCCGACAAATACGGGCCGGAATATTCCTGGCCCGCCGGCGTGAGCTTCCACCATCGCTCTGAACTCATGCTGGTTCAGAAGGAACTGGCGGGCACCGAGGGTGTCACGGTCATGATCTATGATCAGACCTGCGCCGCCGAGAAGCGTCGCCGCCGCAAGCGCGGGCTTTACCCGGACCCGGATCGCCGCATCTTCATCAATGAGTTGGTCTGCGAGGGCTGTGGGGATTGCGGCGTGCAGTCCAACTGCGTCTCGGTGCAGCCGGTGGAAACCGAGTTCGGGCGCAAGCGGCGCATCGACCAATCCTCCTGCAACAAGGATTTCTCCTGCGTCGAAGGCTTCTGCCCCAGCTTCGTTTCCCTCTCTGGCGCCAAACCGCGCAAGAAGGCGGGTTCGGCCAAGGGGCTGGAACTGCCCAAGCTGACCGAGCCGAAGGTCCCCAGCCTTGATGAAGCCCCGTGGGCCTGCATCGTCACCGGCATCGGCGGCACGGGCGTTGTCACCATCGGGGCGATCCTCGGCATGGCGGCGCATCTTGAAGGGCGTGGCTGCGGCATGATCGACATGGCGGGCCTCGCGCAGAAGGGCGGCGCGGTGTTCTCGCATGTGCGCCTTGCCAAGACGCCGGAGGATATCCACGCCATTCGCGTCGGCGCCGGCATGGCAGACCTCGTACTGGGCTGTGATCTGGTTGTTTCCGGCTCCAAGAAGGTGCTGGCAAGCGCCAAGTCCGGTCTTCAAAACGGCGAGTGCACGACCTTTGTGGTGAATACCACAGAGGTTCTGCCGGGTGACTTTACCCGCAATCCGGATTTCTCGCTGCCTAATGCGCGCCTGAAGAAAGCGATTGGGGATGCAGCCGGTGCTAGTCCTGATGGAACCAGCAACGCGCATTTCCTCGATGCGACCAAGCTCGCAACCACCCTCTTCGGGCAGTCGATTGCGGCCAACCTGTTCCTGCTCGGCTATGCCTATCAGAAGGGGGCGGTGCCGCTGCATGCGGTTTCCATCGAGGAGGCGATTCGCCTCAACGGGGAAGCCGTTGTCATGAACCGCGATGCCTTCCGCTGGGGACGCGCGGTCGCGCTGGAGCCAAGCCTTGGCGAGCAGATTCTGGCCGGGGCGGATCATGATGCCGGGCATCAGGTGTCCCAGACGCTGGAGGAGGTGATCGCGCGGCGCATCCAGTTCCTCAAGGGCTATCAGGATGCGGCTTATGCGCAGCGCTATGCGGATTTCATCACCAAGGTTCGTGCCAAGGAGCATGCCGTGCAGCCGGGCTCCGAAGCGCTGACGACAGCCGTGGCGAAAAGCCTCTTCAAGCTGATGGCCTATAAGGACGAATACGAGGTGGCGCGCCTTTACACCGATGGAACCTTTATGGCGGCGCTGAAGGATGCCTTCGAGGGCGAGAACCTGACGCTCTCCTTCCATCTCGCGCCGCCGCTGCTGGCACGCGAAAACCCGGCGACCGGCCGCCCCGCCAAGATCACCTATGGGCCGTGGATGATGCGCGCGCTCAGGGTGCTGGCGAAACTCAAGGGGCTGCGCGGCACCGCCTTCGATCCCTTTGGTCATAGCGCCGAACGGCGTGACGAGCGCGCCCGCATCGCCGCCTTCATGGCGCAGATCGATGCGCTTCTGCCCAAGCTTGATGCGGGCAACCTTGCGGTGGTCACGCAGCTTGCCGAGCTGCCCCTCACGATTCGAGGCTATGGTCCGGTGCGCGCCAAAAACGCCCAGAACGCGGATGCGCAGGCGCGTCTTCTGCTCGGGCAGCTCGAGAACCCGCCGGTTCGTCAGGCTGCGGAGTAATTCACCATTGGATGAACTTGCATGAGCCGGAACGCGGGGCGATAAGAATGCCCCCCGCGTTCTTGCGGCGGGGCAGGGGTGCTGTG
>JAIUNQ010000234.1 GCA_020161475.1 Pseudomonadota bacterium
CCCGCTTACCAGCTGCGCCTGATGGATAATGGCGCGGTGGCTCATGAGGCGCGGGTGATTGTGGGCAAGCCGGAGACGCAGACGCCGGTGTTCTCGGACACCTTCGCCCATGTCATCGTCAATCCCTCCTGGTTCGTGCCGCCCTCCATCATCAAGAAGGAGTTCCTGCCGCGCCTTGCCTCCGATCCGTCCTATGCCGCGCGGCGTGGGTTCGAAGTGGTGCAGACGCGCTCCGGGCTTTCGGTGCGCCAGCCGCCGGGTGAGCGCAACGCGCTGGGGCATGTGAAGTTCATCTTCCCGAACCGCCATGCCGTCTATCTGCATGACACCCCGAACCGCAGCCTGTTTGCCAATGAAACGCGCGCCTTCAGCCATGGCTGCGTGCGCGTGGACAAGCCTTTCGCGCTGGCGGAAAAGCTGCTCAGCCAGTCGGGCGGTTTCTCCGAGCCGCAACTGCGTTCGATGGTCGGGCGGGGTGAGCGGATGATCAAGCTGGCGGACAAGATCAACGTCCACCTTTCTTATTTTACGGTGGATGTGGATGATTCGGGGGCGGTGCATCGCTACCGTGATCTTTACGGCCATGATGCGCGTCTGAAGGCCGCATTGGCGCTGTAAGCGCATGTGATCTTCATCATTGCGCAGGCCGAGCAGGATGCTAGCCTGCCAAATCCAGTAAGGCTTAGGGGTTCGTTAACCATCACGCGGCTTCTTGGCCTCTGGCTTCTTTTGGCCACGATTTTCAGGCAGGGCCAGAAGAGGTCTGTCGTACGGGAGAGAGTGTTGGCGTTTCTCGAGCGCTATTCCGCAGCTGTCGGCAGCCGTAGGCTTCGCGCCCTGCTCGGGACCAGTGTGCTCGCGGGTGTGATGCTGGCCTCCACCGGCACGCAGGACGCCATTGCCGTTGGCGAAACACGTTCGCTCACCATGGTGCATTCCCACACCGGCGAAACGATCTCCATCACCTACAAGAGTGGCGGTTCGTTCAACTCCTCGGCGCTGGAAAAGCTCAACTGGTTCCTGCGCGACTGGCGCGTGGATGAGCCGATCGCGATGTCGCCCAACCTGTTCGACATTGTCTGGCATGTTTACCGCGAGGTCGGGGCGACAGAGCCGATCAAGATCATGTCGGCCTATCGTTCGCCCGGCACCAACGCCATGCTGCGCCGCAGATCGCGTGCGGTGGCGAAGGAAAGCCAGCACATGCGCGGCAACGCCATGGATATCCATATTCCCGGCGTGTCCGTGGCCAAGGTGCGCGAGATCGGCCTGCGCCTTCAACGGGGCGGTGTCGGCTATTACCCTTCCGCCGGATCGCCCTTCGTGCATCTCGATGTCGGCTCGGTGCGCCATTGGCCCAAGATGAGCCGCGATGCGCTGGAGCGCATCTTCCCCGACGGGAAGACCGTGCATATTCCGGCGGATGGCAAGCCCCTCGCCAACTATGAATCCGCCCTGGCCGAAGTGCAGGCGCGCGGCGGCTCGGCGCTGGATTACGCGACCGTCACCTCGGGCAAGAGCTTCTGGGCCTTGCTCTTTGGCGGCGGCGAAGAGGGCGAGGACGAGGCCATCACGACGCCGGCACGGGGTCGCGGTCGAGGCGCCGCCACCCGCGTGGCCGATGCGCGCGGCGCGCGCTCTGCCCCCGGCAGCAGCGTGAGCGCTTTTGCAGGGGGCGCGGACAACCCGATGAACCCCGGTTTTGCGCCACCGGCGGAAGCCCCGGCCAGCCGCCCTGTGGCGGTTGCTTCCCTGCCGCAAGCGGTGGTGGAGCCACCGCGACAGAGCGAGACCCGCACCAGCGGCTTGCGGGAACTGGATACCAAGGGAGATGCCCGGCAGGACCAATTGCCGCGTGCGACGGGTCTGAGCCGTTTCGAGCCGGTGGGCAATGTGCCGCTGCCGCCGATCCGCCCGCGCGGCGCGGCCTTTACCGCCATGGTCGCCAGCATCGAGCCTTCGAACCTGCCATTGCCGCCGCAGCGTCCGGGCGGCTTGGGAGCAGCCTCCGGTTCCTTCGCGCTCGCGAGCGCCTCCAGCGTTCCCGCACCGGCTGCGCCCGCCGCTGTGACCGCAACTCTTGCGGCCGTTTCCGCGCCGCTGCCGCCGGCGCGCCCCGAAGCCCTGCGCACGGCAGCGCTGCCGGGTGTCCTGCGTGGGGGTGAGGGCAAGATGGAAACCGTGGTGCAGCCCGCGGCCCATGCCTATGCCGCTGTCAGCGCGCCGTTGCCGCCCCAGCGCCATGCGAGCGTTACGCTGCCCGTTGCCGCGCCGAAGGCCCAGCCTGTGCCGGCCGCCAAGATTGCCGTGCCCCCGCCCGCGCTGGACGCCGGGCGCGCCAATGCGCGTGCTGCTGGACAGAAACCTTTGGCGGTGCCGCCGGTGGTGGCCGCCCGCCCGGCAGAGGCAGGCCGTGCGCCGGCGGGACAGGATTTCGCTGCGCAGAAATACATGCCGAGCCTCGGCTTCTCCGGCAGCTTCGTGCGCGAGATCGACGCCAGCGGCGGCTTCACGCGGCTTGGTCGGTAAAACCTGTTTCAAGGCATAAAAAAGGGCGCTTTCGCGCCCTGTTTCGTTTCAAACCCGTTGTGGCTCATTCCATGCCCAGCGCGCGCAGGTAGGTTTCCAGCAGCGCCTCTTCCTCGTGGCGCTCGTTGGCTTCCTTGCGGCGCAGCGAGACGATCTTGCGCAGGGTCTTCACGTCGAAGCCATTGGCCTTGGCCTCGCCGTAGACATCCTTGATGTCCGCAGCGATCTGGCGCTTTTCTTCCTCAAGGTTCTCGATGCGCTCGATGATGCTCTTGAGCTGGCCAGCGGTGGAGGGGTTGATCTCGTCCATGTCCGTCTCCGGGAGTGTTCTGGCGCGGTGTTTGTCAGGGTGTGCGGCTCGGGTCAATCCTTGAGTGCGCGCGAGCGCCGTGCGAGCGCATTTTCGCGCAGCGTGCCGTGATACTCGCGCCGGTGCAGCGTCGGATCCGCCAGCAGGGGGCGCAGCAGGCGCGCAAGACGCGCAGCCCATGCGGCAACGCCTTGCGGCGTGCCGATCAGGTCCTGCCGCACCTCCAGCAGCGTATGCGCCAGCCCGCGCGGCAGGGCGTGCCGGTCCACCGTGTCGCCGATCAGGCCGCCCTGATACGGCTCGTTCTCGCCAATGATGAGGCCGGCTTCCGCTTCCAGTGCGGCCAGAAACGGACGGGAGAAGCGCGGATCGTGATCCCAGATGAGGGTGGCATGCCAAGGGCGGGCCCGGCCCTTCATCTGCGGGGTGAAAGAATGCACGCAGAGCATCACCGGCATGATGCCCGTAGCCTCCATCGCCTCCAATGTGGTGCGAATCGCGCTGTCATAGGGGCGATAGAAGCGTTCAAGCCGCGCCTCCACATCCGCCAGGCCGGTGCGGGCATTGCCCGGCACCATGGCCCCATCGGCAAGGCGCATTACGAGCGTGGGGTCATCCTCGCCGCGGTTGGGGTCGATCACCAGACGCGAGAAGCGTGACAGGACGGCGGGAGCGTTGAGCATCCCGCTCAGGGCATGGGTGAGGGCTTTGGCGCCGATGTCATAGGCGATATGGCGCGAAAGCTCCGCCTCGCTCAGGCCGAGTTGGTCCAGATCGGGCGGGATCGTGTTTTCGGCGTGGTCGCACACCAGCAAAAGCCCGGCATCCGCAGGGCCGGGCAGGATTTCAAAAGCGGGAGCCAGCTGAGGCGTAATCATGCCGCTTATAGTGCGATCGGGGTGCGCCGG
>JAIUNQ010000235.1 GCA_020161475.1 Pseudomonadota bacterium
TCGAGCCAGGGCTTCAGCCCCTCGCCGCGAATGGAGGTTTCGAGCAGCGTGGCGCGCGGGTTGATGCGTTTGACGTTGGCCCGCAGCGCTTCCATGTCGAGATCGACATGGGGCGCGAGATCCACCTTTGTCAGCACCACCACATCGGCGATGGCGAACATGTCGGGGTATTTGATCGGCTTGTCCTCGCCCTCGGTCACCGAGAGCAGCACGACGCGCTTGGCTTCCCCGAGATCAAAAGCCGCGGGGCAGACAAGGTTGCCGACATTCTCAATAAAGAGGATCGAGCGCGGTGCCAGATCAAGGTGCTCCATCGCATGGCCCACGGCATGCGCCTCAAGGTGGCACCCCTTGCCCGTGTTGATCTGGATGGCCGGACGACCGGTGGCGCGGATGCGCTCGGCGTCGTTGGAGGTCTGCTGGTCGCCCTCGATCACGCTGGCCGGCGTCTCGCCCATGCGTTTGAGCGTCTCCACCAGAAGCGTGGTTTTGCCCGAGCCGGGAGAGGACATCAGGTTGAGCGAAAGGATCTGGTTCTTGCGCAGGAAGGCGCGGTTCTTATCGGCAAAGCGCTGATTCTTGGCCAGAATATCACGCTCCAGCTGCACCGTGCGGGTGCTGACATCGCCGTGCTGATGGTGCGCATGGCTATGGTCATGGTGGTGGTGATCATGGCTGTGGCCGCGTCCATGGTCGTGCTCATGATCATGATGATGCGCATGGCTGGTGCCATCGGCATGGGTATGCGGATGCGCATGGCCTTTGCCGGTCTCGATCTTGATTTCTCCCGGCCCGCAGCCGCAGGTGGTGCACATCAGACGACCTCCAGATCCTTGATTTTCAGCTGATCTCCCCCGGTGGCCTGCACCTTGGCAGAGCCGCATTTGGGGCAGGGGGAGAGACGGTCCTCGATCTCGACCGCGCTGGAACATTCGAAACAATAGCCCATGCCGGGCATGGCATGGATGACGAGGCTCGCGCCTTCGCACAGGGTGTCGCGCCCCGCGACATCGAAGGAGAATTTGAGCGCCTCGATCTCGACCCCCGCAAAGGCCCCGATTTCAAGCGTCACCCGGCTCACCTTCGAAAACGCATGCTCGCGCGCGGCATCCTCGATGCTCTCGATCAGGCTCTGGCAGATGGAAAGCTCATGCATCGGCCATCCTCCTTGTTGCCTTCGGGCGGCTCGAAACCGCATGCGCAACACAAGGGTCAAACGCGAGAAGTCCGAGCCGGATCAGGGCCTCATCCGCGCCGGGCGCGCGTGAGAGAGCGGCGAGCAAAACCGCGAGCGGGCCATCCTTGCCCAGCATCGCGCCGGTGGGTGTCTCGATGGCATAGGCGGCAACCCGCCCATCCTCCAGCCTGACGCGATGGGTGAGGGTGCCTCGCGCGGCGGCGACACACGCCACACCCGGCTGGGTCAGGCGCGGCGCATAGCGTGCATCCTCCGGCGTGCCCATCGCACGCAGGATGACATGCACCTCGTAAAGCCGTCCCAGTAGGCGCTCCAACAGAGGGCCAAGGCCCGCAAGGCGATCAAATCCGGGATCCTGCGCGATGCGGGGGAAGAAGCTGGGATCGCTCGGCAGGGCGATGTCCACCGCCTCCAGCTTGAGCGCGGCCTCGCGCTCTGCCAACGCCACGAACAGCGGAGCGAGCAGCGAGTGACGCATCACCTCGCGGAAGGAGAACGGCGCATCAAACGGCGCACCGAACAGCGCCAGGGCCAGCGCATCCCGCAGCGCCTCCCCGCCGGGGGCGAAGGCCGCCGCAAACCGAGCGAAGGCGACCGGTAGCGCTACGAGTTCCAGCCCCAGCAGGGGCGGTGCCGCGCGCGTCAGGATCATCAGATGCTCGCGCAGGATTTCGACCAGCACGGCGGGCGCGGCCTCGATCTGCGCGGGCAGACCGAGGGCCGTACGGGCTGCGGCGCGATGGGCTTCGGCGCAGAGGTTATGGATCAGGCCGACAAGGCGCACGACTTCCTCCGGCGTCTTGCCGATCAGCACGTGCTGGCTGGCGACAGGCGCTTCGAAGGTGATGCGCACCTCGCTTCCCGCGATCGTGAAATCCAGCGCCTGCGCCGCGATGCTCATCCCGCCGCCTCCTCATCTGAGGGGGCTTCAGGTTCCGGCTCGCTTTTGCGGGCGCGGGGCACGAAGAGCGCGCGGCGGGATGGGGTGGCTGCCTCCGGGTCCGCTGGGCGGGCCGCGGCCTCAGCGGCGGCAGCTTCCGCAGCCGCCTTGGCGGCCTCGGCCTCTTCCTGTCGCCGGATCTCTTCCTCGCGCAGGGCACGGATTTCCGATGTGCGCGCGCCTTCTTCGCGGTGCTCTTCCTGAAACAGCGCCTTGAGCACCTCCACCCCGATCTCGACGGCCTGCAGCTGGCTCGCCAGCTCATTGACCGGGGAGAACAGCGAGCAGGCGCGGTAAGGCCCGGTTTCCTCGCGGTTGTTCCACACGAATTCATAGCGGCCCGAGGGGAAGCTCAGGACCGATTTGGAGCCCACCTGCGGGGCAGGCTCCGGTGCTTCGTCCGGTACCAGCACGATGTTCATGAACCACGGCGTGAGCAGCACACCGAGCGTGCAGCGTCCCGCCACCTCATGGTCGTAAGGGCGAAAGCCGATCGCCTGCACCTGAAGCGCGCTGTTGAGAAACGGCACATCGCGCATCCGCCCGCGGTGCAGTTCGCGGAAGGCTTCCTCGAATTTCTCCGCCAGCGCGCGCGCCTCCTTCTGGCGGATCGAGAGGTTGATGTCCTCCATCTTCACCGGCGCGGCGGGCATGACCGCCACTGGCGCAGGACCGGCGACGGGCGTCACATCGAGCGCCATGAAGCCGGAGGGCGGCGCATCGCACCCTGGGCAGCGCCAATCGCGCGGCAGCGCGGTGAAGGGGGTACCGCCCGGAATCTGCCAGCTCTCGCAGCCCTTGGCCGGATCATAGACATACCAGCAGATCTTGCACTCAAGGCGGGTATCATCCGCGATGCGCTGGGCATTGCCGCCATAAGAGCCCTCAAAAGTGGCAAGCCCGCTCATTGCAGGGCTTCCATCACTTCGGCGAGGCGCACAGCGCTATCCCGAATGTCTTCTTCCGCCGCGAGCGACACCGAGGGGATATCGACGATTTCCAGCGTGTCGAGGATCAGCGTGTCGGAGGAATTGTAAAAGCGCACCCACCAGCAATGGGGCCAGCGCGTCGCGGTGACGCGGCAGTTGCCGTAGCCCCGCGAGAGGATTTCCGTGCGCCCCTTGCCCAACGTCGCCTCGATCAGAATGAGGTCCTCAGGCGTATGCGGCAGCAGGGTGAAGTTGATGACATGCTCGGCATCCCCCGCCTTGTACTGGCTGGCCTTGTCCGCAATCTCGGTGAAGAGCGCGGGCGCATTGCCGATGGCGGGATGGTTGAGCAACTGCGTATCGGGCGTGGTCACCACCGCATCGAGGAAGGTGCGGGTGCGCACGACGCTCGGCACGGAGGCCACCTCGAGGCGGTCCGCCACCACATGGCCCGAAGCGTCACGACGGCGGATGCGCCAGATGCCGGCAAAGACGGATTCCTGAATCTCGATGCGCGGGTTCTCTTCCATGATGATGGAAACCTCGCCTTCCCCCAGCACCTCGTCGATCAGGCGGCGTCCTTCGGGGGCAATGTCGTCGAGCGCGAAGACCGTCGGCTCCCCCTCGCGCCAGTTCAGTGCAGCCTCGCGCAGGCGCTCAAGGAACGGGAGGGC
>JAIUNQ010000236.1 GCA_020161475.1 Pseudomonadota bacterium
ACATGGCCACCAAGGAAATGCTGATCAAGGCGTTGGCGGATTATGAAGGCACCATGCTTTTCGTGAGCCACGACAGGCATTTTCTCGCCGCGCTCTCGAACCGTGTGCTGGAACTGACGCCCGAAGGTCCTCACGCCTATGGCGGTGGCTACCTCGAATATGTTGCCCGCACGGGGCATGAGGCGCCCGGTTTGCGGATGTAATCAGGGTTTGATGGCCCTGAAGGCGGCCGTGATTCCCATGCCGCCGCCGATGCCGATCATCGCGAGGCCGAGGGTGCCGGGGTGTGCCTTCATCTGGTGAAAGAGCCGGGTGACGAGGATCGCGCCGGAAGCACCGAAGGGGTGGCCCAAGGCCAGCGCGCCGCCGTTGCGGTTGACGCGCTCGGGCGCAATGGCAAGCTGATCGAGGCTGGCCAGCACCTGCGCGGCAAAAGCCTCGTTGAATTCGATGAAATCCGCTGGTTCGGGCGCAAGATCCGGGCGGCGTTTGTTCAGCGCTTTGGTGGAGGCCACGGGGCCGATGCCGAGGATATTGGGGTCCACGCCCGCGGTTGCGGCATCCTCGAAGAGAAGCGCAAACGGTGCTTTCATGGCGCGTGCTCTGGCTAGCGAGGTCACCAGCACGACACTGGCACCATCATTGAGCGGGCAGGCGTTGCCCGCTGTCACGGTGCCGTCTTCGGCGAATTTCGGCTTGAGGCTGGCGAGTTTTTCAAGGCTTGTAGAGGCGCGGGGACATTCATCCTGCGTCACATCCGCCAGCGGGACGATTTCGGCATCAAAAGCGCCGGAGGCTTGCGCCGCAACGGCTTTGGCGTGGCTTTCCAAGGCGAAAGCATCCTGCCGTGCCCGCGTAATGCCGAAGGCGCGGGCGACGTTTTCGGCGGCAACACCCATCTCCGGATCGCCGACTTTGTCGGGCGCAAAGCGTGCACGGGTGTAAAAAGAGAGCGCGTCGCCTTCGTTCTGGGGGCGATGCGCGCGCAAGGGGGCGCGGCTGACGCTTTCCACGCCGCCCGCGAGAAACACCTCACCCGCACCCCCCGCGATGAGCTGGCAGGCCGTGACGATGGCCGCCAGACCCGAACCGCATTGGCGGTCCACCGTCATGCCCGGGGTGGCGAGCGGAAGATCGGCCTCCAGCGCGGCGAGGCGCGCGATGTTGCCGCCCCCGCCCGCCGCATTGCCGAGAATGACATCGTCGATGGCGTTGGGGGGGATAGCGGTGTCCGCCAGCAGCGCCGTGATCACCGGGGCGGCCAGCGCTTCCAGCGTCACAGCGCTCAGCGCGCCGCCGGCACGGCCAATCGGCGTGCGCCGGGCCGCGATGATGACCGGGGTGCGCTCAGGTGAGGAGCTCAAGCCTGTGATCCCCTTTTTCCAGCCAACGCGCGATGGTGGCGCGGGCGATCTTGCCGCTGGAGGTCAGCGGCCATTCGCGAACGCGGTAAAACGCGCGCGGAACCTTGTAGCGCGCCATGCGCGAAGCGCAAAACGCGGCCAGATCGGGAGGATCACCCGCGCAGGACACCACCGCGACAAGGCGCTCGCCAAGGTAGGCATCCGGCTGGGCCAGCACCAATGTTCCCGTCAGGCCGGGGGCTTCCGCCAGCTTGGCCGCGATTTCCTCGGGGTAGACGTTATAACCCCCCGTGATCACCATCCCGTCGGCACGACCGGCAAGCGTGAGATTGCCCTCAACATCGAGCGCGCCCAGATCACCCACGCTGGCCCACTCGCCCGCACGCTGGAAGGCGTGTTTGCCCTCGGCCGTGAGATAACCCGTGATGGGGTGGGGGCTTTTGACGAAAACGGTGCCAATGGCATCGGGGGGCAAGGATTTGCCGCCCTTGCGGATCTCGATTGCAACGCCCGGAAAGGCGCGGCCCACCCCGCGTGTCTCCGTTGAGAGTTTGTCCTCCCCGCTTGGGTTGTGATGGGCCAGGCTGACAAAGCCGAGTTCGGAGGCACCATAATATTCTGTGATGCGCGCCTGCGGGAACGCCTGCGGCAGTTGTGCGAGTAATTGGCGCGAAAGCGCTGCGCCGGCGGTGGTGACCTGCCGGAGCGGCAGGGTTTGGCCGCGCGTGAGCGCCTCGCGCAGCAGGGCCTCCAGCATGGTCGGCACCGCAACGAGGCGATGGATGCCGGTCGCGATCAGATCGAAAGCGGTTTGTGCGGAAAAGCGCGTCATGCCGGTAAAGGTCGCGCCGACATGAAGCGTTTCTGCCAGTGCATAAAAGGTGAGGCCATGCACCAGCGGCCCCGGCGCAAGGGTGTTGCTTTCCGTGTTGAGATCGAAAACCGAGCGCCCGGCCTCAAGGCTCAGGCTCCAGCTTGTCCTGTCCCGCAGGAAGGCCTTGGGGCGGGAGGTGGTGCCGGAGGTGAACCCGATGAAGAACGGTTGGTCAGCTTGTGTCGGGGGCGGCTCGATGGCCGCATGATCCAGCCCGAAACCGGCATTTTCTGAGTGGATGACAAGATCGGGCACCAGCGCTTCGATCATTTCGGCCTGCAAGGAGGCGGGCCATGCCGGATCGATCAGCGCCACTGTCGTGGGGGTTGCCAGTGCCAGCGCGAGCCATTCCGGGGCCAGCGGATGGTTGCCCAAGCACAGCGCCACCAGCGGTTGATGCGGCGCATGGTGTCTTGCGCGGCGCGGCAGCGCAAGAAGCGCCGCGTAGCGCCGGGCGATAGTGTTCCAGAGCTGCGCGTAGCTGCGGCTTTGTGTGCCAAGCCGCAGCGCGGGGCGCTCCGGTTGTTGCTCGGCCCAGGGGCGGAGCCTGCGCGAGAGCGGCATCAGAGCGCGGGGTAGGCGCGGCGCACGGCCCGCGCGATCAGCAGCGTGATGACGGCCTTGATCAGATCGCCCGGCAGGAAGGCCATGGCGCCGATGGCGGCCTTTTGCAGCGGCAGCTTGGCCACCACGCTGAGCCAGGGAATGCCAAGCGCGTAGATCACGCCGATGCCGCCCAGAATGAGCGCGGCCAGCCCGAGCAAAATGGAAGCGTCCGGGGAAAGACGCGCCAGAAGCCAACCCGTAACAAAGGCTGCCAGCGGGAAGGCGAAAATGAAACCGCCGGACGGCCCCAGCAGCACGCCAAGGCCACCGCGTCCGCCCGCCAGCAGCGGCAGGCCTGCCGCGACCAGCGCCACAAACAAAAGCAGGGCAAGGCCGCCCCGCCTGGCCCCGAGCAGCGCGCCCGCCAGCATTACGCCGAGCGACTGCGCGGTGATCTTGGCGCCCAGCACAGGCAGGTCAATCGGCGGGAAAAGGCCGAGCGCTGCGGTGAGTGCGGCAAAGAGAGCGATCTTGACGATGTCTTTTGTGGTCATGACGTGCCTTTTTCGGGGTCGAATCCGCGGGCTTCGATGGCATCTGCGACCTCATCGGTCAATCGCAGGGCCCGGATGATGGTGGGAACGGTGAGGGCAAGGATATTGTTCTCAAGCCCCCGCACGCGCTGGGCTTCGCGTACATCCGCGACGATCTGCGCGGTGATGGGGATGAACCGCACAGCCAGAGAGAGCGCAAGTGCGCCTCGGGCCGGGTTGACGCCGAAGCGCGCCAGCGGCCGCAAGGCTCGCTCCAGCGTGTTGATCATGTCCTGTGTCCGGGTGGTGAGGGTGATGAGCCCTGCCAGCAGCAGAAGCGCCACGAGCCGCGCACCGACGAGCAGCGCCGTTTCCGGCCCGCCGACAAAGGCCTGCACCAGCACGATAAGCGCGCCGA
>JAIUNQ010000237.1 GCA_020161475.1 Pseudomonadota bacterium
CGACTACATCGAGATGTTCTATAACCCCACCCGCAAGCACGCGCGGAACGGGATGCTGTCACCCGTCGAGTTCGAACGACAGCACAAAGCGCAATCCGAGGGCGTCTAGAAAACTCGGGGCTATTCAAAACAACATACAATCGTGCATGAGATGTAACAAAACAGGATGAGACAGGTCGAGACAAAATATTGGATTTACGAGGCTATTTCTGGCGCGATGAGACAGGCTGATACGGAGAAAGACGGAACTCGAGGACTCCCTGTCCGCCAGTTTTTATTCAAAATATTGATTGTATTGTTATCATTCTCTCGGCAAAGCCGGATACGCTGGCGATCGTCCAACACCTGACAGCTTGAGTGGGCTCAGATGAGCGGCTGCGCGCTACGCAACAATTGCAGAAGCTGGCTCAGCCTCTGGGTGCCCGTCTTCACGAAAATGCGCTCGACGTAGGTTCGCACCGTCTTCTCGGTGATCTGGAAATTGGCGGCGATCTGCCCCACCGAGGCCCCTTCCGCAAGGGCTGCGGCGGTTCTCGCCTGCGCCGGGGTGAGATCGAACAGGGCCGTGAGCACGGCAATCGAAGGGGCAACCCCTTGGGCGCGGATCGCCGTGGCGACAATCAGCAGGTCCGCCCCGGAAATGATGTCGCGCGCGGAGCGGCGGATGGGGATAATGTGCACCACCAGCGGATCGCGCCCGCCGACCGCGCGCACGGGGATGGATTGCGTGAGCGAGGCATCGCTGGTGAGGGTCGAGCGAAACACATTCTGAAGCAGGGCGTTGGCCTGCGCATCCGCGATGGCGAGGCCACCAAAGGCAACGGGCAGAAAGGTCTCGCTCATGCCGTCGAAGAGGGCGTTGGAGGCGAGCACCCGGCCGCTGGAGGATGCAATGGCGGCGGGAAGGCCCAGCGCATTCAGGGTCGCGACCGTCGAGCGGGCGATCTCCAGCCCCAACCGCGCCGCAACCAGCGTGGCCCGCGACAGATGCGGCAGCAGGGCATTGAGACGCGCAATTTCCTCGCCGTTGTGGGGCGCATCCCCCAGCTTCTTCTGGACGCCGATTACCACCACCTCGCCGGTGGGGAGCAGCACATGGGTCGAGGCTTCCTCCCCCAGGCCCACCTCGGCCAGCATTTGCGTAGTAATGTCGTCTTCGAGGTCTTCCACCGGCACCCCGTGACGGGTAAGGCGAAAATCCGCGAAAGGATCACGGAAGGCGACGAGCGTACGCACACTCTCGCGCCAGAAGCCGCCGGAGACGAAGCGCTGCACTTGCGGCATCAGCACTTCCGAGGCGCGATATCGCGGCGGCGCGGTGAGCGAGGGAAAGCAGAACAGCACGCCCGAGGCAGCGCCGGTCATCTGTGCCATTCCGTCAAGAACCGGGTTCCAGCCCTCTGGCGCAAAGGCGGCCTCATAGATCTTGTCGACGATTTCCTGCTCGGCCATGCCGCGTCCACCCGCCTTACTGTTCCCCCGCGACAGGATTTTCGTGATTGCTTCAACGCGGGCAAGGCATGATTTCAAAACAGATTTCCGCAATCCAGTCGGAATTTTGCGACTCGATCCGATCCGCCCGAATTCTTTAACTGCTGCCATCGGACGCAGCGGAGTCGTGGAATGGGGATACCACGCACCGCCTGAGGCAGCAGCCGGGAACGGGGAGCATCGTGGCAAGGTTTGGTTTCGCGCAATCCAGCATCGTGGCGCTCATCTGCGGCTTCATGCCGCAGGCTTTCGCGCAGGAAGCCCTGCCGCCATGGAAGCTGACCCTCTCGACAGATTCGTCCTATCTTTCCTACCGCACCAACCGTGCAGCCAACCCGCCGGGTCCTGGCCTGCGTGATCGCGGCTCGCAGTTCACGCAGAATTTCGGGGTGCAGCTGGTCGGCCACCCGGCGCAGGATCTCAAGCTGAGCCTCATGGTCAAGGGTGGGGCGATTTCCAGTCGCAGCACCACGCTCACCACCAGCGGCAGCTATGCCGGCCTGCTCGACACCACGGTATCCGGCATGCTGACCTATCTCGGGATCGCCGGGTACCAGCCCTTTATCTCGCTCAATCTCAACCTGCCCACGGGACGCGCCAACAATTCCAACGCCGGACTTCAGGGCAAAGGCGATGCGGACCTTGTGACCAAACCCACCTTTGGCGAGGGGTTCAACATCGGCCCGACCATCGGCGTCAACATTCCGATCAATGCGGCCTGGATGGCCTCCGTGGCCGCTGGCTACACGGCGCGCGGCAAATTCACCCGCGAAGCCGATATCATCCCCCCCTTCATGTTTCCGGTCTCGATCGATCCGGGTGATGTCGGCACGCTCACCAGCTCGCTCTCCTGGAAGGGGGACAAACTTTCGCTCAAGGCGTCGCTGGCTTACTCGTTCGAGACCGACACCACCTACAACAACCAGCCGTTCTACCGTGCGGGGGACCGCATCGTCGCACAGCTGAGCGGCGGCTATGCGATTGACGATAACTGGTCGGCCAAGGCGCAGGCATCCTATTCGCATTTCGCGCGCAACAAGGTGCAGCAGTTCGGCTTGCCGCCGCTGGTGCGCGAGGCCTTCAATTCCAACAACGATGTGCTGAAACTGAGCACCGACCTGACCTACGCCCGCGACAGCTGGTCGCTCGGGCCCACCGCCTCGTTCACGCATCGCGCGCGGAACGGGTGGGATCCCAACACCTTCCAGTTCATCACCAGCCGCAACTCCTATGCGTTCGGCCTGACCGGCGGCGCCACCATCGGCGAGATGGTGCAGGTGAAGGCCCGTATCGAGCGGATGTGGTCCATCGAAAATGCCACAGCCGACAAGCTTGTTTTCGGCTTCCCGATTCTCGGCTCGGGCACGGCCACCGCCCGCACGCAGGGCTGGCAGGCTTCGGCTTCGGCCAGCGTCAAGTTCTGAGGAGGTTTTCATGCGCTATCTGGCCCCCGCCATCCTTTGCCTTCTCGCCACCGCCTCCGCGCAGGCCCAGCCGCCGAAGTTCTGCCCGGAAGGGCGCATGGCCAATGGCACCTGTGTTGATCCGCGCCGTGCGGAGGACATGCGAACCACCTCGATCGTGCTCTCGCAGCCCAAGATCTCGATGACCGGCACGCTCGTCCTCTCCGACATCAACGGGGACTACGCGGTCCCGCGCGATGCTTTCGAAATCCGCCAGAACCACCGCGCCAAGGGATACTGAGCGCGACAAGGCGGAGCGGCGCGGCAAGAGGAGATTGGGGCAGATGGCTGGTTTCCCGGGAACGCTTCGGACCATCACAGCAGCGCTGCTTTTCATCCTTACGCTGGCAGGCAGCGGCCCGGCGCGCGCCAACACCGTCACCGACAAGCTGCACGAATGCCTCGACATCGTGGCCGCGAGCGCCAACGTGGTACAGGCGGGCCTCGATGGTGCCACCAAGCTCGCCGACGCGATGGCCGATCCGAAGAATGCGGCCTGCATCTCCGAGGCGAGTGCGGGCAACCCGGTCACCATCGCCTTCATGGGGGCGATGACGGGTCTTTTCGTGGCGGCAACCGCCGAGGGCGAACAACCCTTCCATAACGCCGAGGAATGCAATCAGGCGATCAAGGATACGCTGGCGGGCCTGATCGCCGGCCTGCTCAAATCCGTCCTGAACAGCGATTTCATCGGCGATATCCTGCGCTCGATCCTCCCCGATGCGGCCGTCGATCTGATTCTGGAGGTGGCCAACAACGTGG
>JAIUNQ010000238.1 GCA_020161475.1 Pseudomonadota bacterium
GCCTGCGCGCCGATGGCGATGGCCCCATCGGGGAAGGTTTCGACCTTGCTGTCCTCGATGACGTCATGCTCGTCCTCGATGTCGCCGACGATGATCTCCAGCAGATCCTCGATCGAGACGAGGCCGTCGGTCGCACCGTATTCGTCGATCACCAGCGCCATATGGATGTGCTTGGACTGCATTTCCAGCAGCAGATCGAGCCCCGGCAGGGTGGCCGGCACGAACAGCACGGAGCGCATGAAGTCGAGGCTCGAAATCCTAGCGGAGGGATCCAGTGTGTCGAGCTTGGCGAAGAGGTCGCGCAGATGGATCATGCCCTTGGGATCATCGAGCGTCTCGCCATAAACCGGCACACGCGAATGAGATCCTTGCGCGAACAGCGCCTTGAGGTCGGCGACGGTGGCTTCCTGAGAAATGGCCTCGATGGCGCCGCGCGGGACCATGACATCGCTGACGCGTGTATCGCGTGCAGTGAGCAGATTGCGCAGGATGCGCTTTTCCTCTGTGGTGAAATCCTCGGTCTGGTGATCCTGCGCCTCTTCCAGCGCATCTTCCAGATCCTCGCGGATCGAGTGATTCGCCTTCAGGCCAAGAGCTTCCTTGAGGCGGTCCAGCCAGCTTTCGCGCGGGCGCAGGCCTTCGGGCGCATTCTGCTGGGTTTCATCCTGGCTCACGATGCGCCTCCGGCGGGCTCGCTCTCGGCGTAGGGGTCGGCAATGCCAAGGGTGGAGAGGATCTCGCGCTCGAAATCTTCCATCTCTTCGGCCTCTTCAGCGGTTTCGTGGTCATAGCCGCACAAATGGAGCACCCCATGCACCACGAGATGAGAGAGGTGGTCGGGCAGGGTCTTGCCCTCCTCGCGCGCTTCGCGCGCGCAGGTTTCCCCAGCCAGCGCAAGATCGCCCAGCTGCGGTGCGGGATCACCCGGAATCTCGGGGGCGGGAAAGGAGAGCACGTTGGTCGGCTTGTCCTTGGCGCGGAACTGCGCGTTGAGCTTTTGGATGGCAGCGTCATCTGTCAGCAGCACGCAGACGCGAGCATCTGGTTCGCCGCAAGCCTCCAGCGCAGCGGATGCCACGCGCTCGACCAGCCGTTCCGCCTCCGGCGGCCAGCCTCCCCCCTCGATGATGACCTCGATGTCAGCCATGTCTGCTGTCCGGTTGCCCGGCTGCCTCCTCGTAGGCCTGCACGATTCGCCGCACGAGATCGTGCCGCACCACATGCTGGTGGCCAAACTTGACCTGCCCAATGCCCTCGACACCTTGAAGCAGCGCAATGGCTTCGGCAAAGCCAGACTTTTGCATGGGGGGCAGATCGACCTGCGTCGGATCACCCGTGATGATCATGCGCGAGCCTTCGCCAAGGCGGGTCAGGAACATCTTCATCTGCATGGAAGAGGCGTTCTGGGCTTCATCAAGCAGGATCAGCGCGTTGGAGAGCGTGCGCCCGCGCATGAAGGCCAGCGGGGCCACCTCGATAACGCCGGTCTGCAGCGCACGCTCGACCAGCCGCCCTTCCATGAAATCGTAAAGAGCGTCGTAGATGGGGCGCAGGTAAGGATCGACCTTTTCTTTCATGTCGCCGGGCAGGAAGCCGATTTTCTCGCCGGCTTCCACGGCCGGGCGCGAGAGGATCAACCGCTCGACGTGGCCGGCCTCCAGCAGCTGCACGGCATGGCCCACGGCGAGCCAGGTTTTGCCGGTGCCAGCCGGGCCTTGCGCGAAGACCAGCTCATGGCGGGCAAGCTCGCGAAGATAGGCATCCTGCGCGGCGTTTCTCGCCTTGGTGGCTCCGCGCTTGCGGGTCACGATCTGGCCGAAGCCGACGTAAGGCGCGTCGGCCTTGGGCTCTGCAGCGGGTTTGTCCGGGAAAAGCGCACGCTGGAGGGCGGTTTCCTCGATCGCACCGTCCACATCACCGGGGCCGACGGATTTGCCGCGGCGCACGGTCTGATAGAGGCTCTCAATGACCCGCGCGCCGTGATCGACGTTGTCGCGGGCGCCTTGCAGCAGAAGCGTGTTGCCGTTGACGTGGACGACGATGGAGAGTCGTCGCTCCAGATGCGCGATGTTCTGATCGTAATTGCCGACGAGCAGCGAGGCAGCCCGATTATCGGCCAGAGTGACGGTTTTCTCCACCCCTTCGAGCGAAGCCTGCACGGATGCTGCGAGCCGGGACGGCTCGCTGAGGCGCGTGGTCAAGCGGCTTGTCCTCCCGTGTTACCGGCGAAATCACCCGAATCAGCCAGAACAGCATGAAGCGAGTTTGGTGCCAGTTCCGTGACGGTGACATTGGCCAATTGCCCGATCAAGCCCTGAGCTTGCGCTTCCCCCACGTTTACGTGCACCGCCTGCAAATAAGGCGATTTGCCCTGAACCTGACCGGGGTGGCGACCGGGCTTTTCGAACAGCACCGGGAAGGTCTGCCCCATGGCTTTGGCGTTGAAGGCGGTCTGCTGCTCAGCGAGCAGCGCCTGAAGGGCGTAAAGACGCTCGTTCTTGACAGCGTCCGGCACATCATCCGGCCCTTCGGCGGATTTGGTGCCGGGGCGGGCCGAATATTTGAACGAGAAGGCGGAGGCGAAGCCGACGCGGCGCACGAGATCCATCGTGTCCTCGAAATCCGCATCCGTCTCTCCCGGAAAGCCGACGATGAAATCCGAGGTGATCGCGATATCGGGGCGCGCGGCGCGCATACGCTCAATGATGTCGAAGTAGAAATCACGGCTGTGCTTGCGGTTCATCGCCGCGAGCACGCGGTCCGAGCCCGCCTGCACCGGCAGATGCAGATAGGGCATCACCTTGGGCAGATCGCGATGGGCGGCAATCAGGTCATCCTGCATATCGCGCGGATGGGAAGTGGCGTAGCGCAGGCGCTCCAGCCCCTCGATCTCGCTCAGACGCGCAAAAAGATCGGCGAGGGAGGCGTTGCGGCCGTCCTTGTCTGCGCCGTGATAGGCATTCACGTTCTGGCCCAGCAGCATAATCTCGCGCACACCGGCGGCCACCATGCCCTTCGCTTCCTCCAGAATGGCAGCGACAGGGCGCGAGACTTCCGCGCCGCGCGTGAAGGGCACGACGCAGAACGAGCAGAACTTGTCGCATCCCTCCTGCACCGTGAGGAAGGCCGAGGGGCCACGCGCGAGAAGGCGCTCCTTTTTCGGTGCCGGCAAAAAGCCGAACTTGTCCTCTTCGGGGAAGTCGGTGTCGATGGCGCGATCATTCAGCGAGCGACCCGCGTTTTCCGCCTTTTGAAGCAGCTCAGGCAGGCGGTGGTAGCTCTGCGGACCGACGACAATGTCCACCGCGTTCTGGCGGCGGATGATTTCCTCGCCTTCTGCCTGCGCAACGCATCCTGCCACCGCAATCAGCGTCTTCTTGCCGCTGGCGGCGCGTTCCGCCTTGATGGCGCGCTGACGTCCGAGTTCCGAATAGACCTTCTCGGAGGCTTTCTCGCGGATATGGCAGGTGTTGAGGATCACCAGATCGGCGTCATCCCCGTTTTCCGTCGCCTCATAACCCTCGAGCGCCAGCACATCGGCCATGCGCTCGGCATCATGCGCGTTCATCTGGCAGCCGTAGGACTTGATGTGGACGCGCTTTTTGGCGCCTTCATGCACTGGGGAGGGGGTATCGGCGGGCTTTTCCATGGCGCTTCTTTACCGCCCAGGGCGGCAGGCCACAAGGCGGGTTCACA
>JAIUNQ010000239.1 GCA_020161475.1 Pseudomonadota bacterium
GTGCCCACGAACAGGCGTTTGTCCAGCGCGCGCCGCACCAGATACATGGTGATGGGCGGCCCGCCCGCATGGGCGATGAAGGTGGTGAACCCCGAGCCGGTGCCCGCCAGCATAGCGAGAGGCATAGAAGGCGGATGCGGCTCGGCCTTCACCTTGCGCGCCCTTTTGTAGAACCAATAGGCGGCAAAGCCCGTACTGACCGCGCCGATCACCAGCGCGACGATGCGCGGATCGGCCATTTCGAACAGCCACCACCCCAGCAGCAAGCCCAGAAACAGCCCCGGCAGCAGCCCTTTCAGATCCGGCCATGACCAACTGGAAGGCCCGAAGGCGCGCAGCGTGAACATGTCCATGGCAGAGACCATCGGCGCGACCGCAATCGCCGCCCCGATCGGATCAATGAAGAAGGACAGCATCGGCACGCCGAGCGACGCCGCCCCGCCCCCGAAAGCCCCTTTCGAGAAGGCGATCATCGCCACCGTCGCCCCGCCCACCAGCCAGAACCACGGATCGGAACCGAAATGGGAAAAGGCGGCCAGGAGCTGATCGAGATAGGACATGCAACCGGTTTAGGCACTCCGTCGGCGGCAGGCAACGCCACTCTTTAACGCTGTGCGGGCGCGCGCCTTGCTTTTTTGCGCCCGCACGCGGAGAAACATCGCCATGCTGATGTCCGCCGCCTTCATGCTCTCCGCGCTGCTCCAGTTCGCACTCTCGCTGGTGGTGGCGGCGATTCTCGGCCCCGGCGAATTCGGCCTTTACGCACTCGTGCTCTCGGGCGGCGTATTGCTGCAAACCTTCGCGTTTGAGTGGCTGCGCCTCTGCGCGGCGCGCTTTCACCATAAGGAAGCGGGCGAAGCGCTGGCCCGATCCCTCTGGCGCAAGACAGGCTACATCGGCTTTGCAGCGCTCGCTACCAGCAGCCTTCTGGCGGCCGCCGGAATCCCCTACGGCCGGTATTATGCGCTGGTGCCGATCCTCGCGCTGATCAATGCCATCTCAGATATGGTGCTTGCCCTGCTGCGCGCCGAGTTCGAGACGCGGCGCTTCGCGCTCACCCTGTCCCTTCGCGCGCTGCTCTCGATTGTGCTGGTGCCGCTGGCCGCGTGGTACAGCGCGGCCGCCCTGCCCGCACTGGCGGCGCTGGGGCTGGCAACCCTCCTCCCCGCGCTGGTGGCGCTGGCGCGTCGGCATCCGCCGCAGCCGACATCCCACCCTGCCCCCTCAACCGCCGAGTTGCTGCGCTACGCCGGGCCGATTGTCGCCACCAATGGGCTTTACCTCGGCTTCTTCTTCGCACTGCGGGCGGGCGTTGCGGCCTTCGGCGGTCTGGCAGCGGTGGGCCAGTTCTCGCTGGCGCTGGAGTTCGTCCTCAAGCTCTTCTCCACCATCGGCACGGCACTCGATCTCGCGCTCTTCCCGCTGGCGCTCAAGGCCGAGCGCGAGCACGGGCTTGAGGCCGCCGAGACCCGCGCGCGAGCCAATCTAGAGATCGGCATTGCCGTGCTCGCCCCCATGGCCATGGGCTTGATGCTGATCGCGCCGGGGTTGGAGCCATTGCTCGTGGCACCGGCTTACCAAGGGCCTTTTGCCGCCTTCGTTCTCGCGCTTACACCGGGCATCGCGCTTTATGCGCTGGTGCAATATGGCCTGCACCCCTTCGGCCAGCTTCGCCATCAAACCGGCCAGTTGCTGCGGGCAGCCCTGCTCGCCTGCATTACCGGCTTGGGGCTAGGAGTTGCGGTTCTGGCCGCCAGCATCGCGCCGGCCAAGGTCGGCCTCGTGCTGGCCATTGCCATGCTGGCCGCGACGCTGAGCCTCGGTCTTTCTGCGGGGCGCATCGCCCTCCCCTCGGCGCGTTTTGCGGCCTCGCTAGTGTGCTGCCTCGCGCTCCTCGGCGTCGCGGTCACGCCCTTCGTCGCGCTGGGGCTGAGCCTGCCGAGCTTGATCGGCGCAGTTGTGAGCGGGGCGCTCGCCTATGCCGGCGGAGCCTTCGCGCTCGATCTTGCCGGGCTCAAAACCCTGCTCAAGCGCGGTTAGAAGGCGCTGTCGAGCGAAGCGGCGTAAGCCCCCAAACGCTTGCGCAGGCTCACAGCATCGCAGCCGCGCGCCAGTTCCTCCGTCACGATCTCTTCGACCGCCGAAACATCCACCGCCCGCACCAAGGCCTTCACCGGACCGATGTTGGACGGCGACATCGAGAAAGAGCGGAACCCAAGGCCCAGCAGCGCCAGCGCCTCGATCGGCTTGCCTGCCATTTCGCCGCACAGGCTCACCGGCTTGCTCTTGTCCCGGCACAGGGTCGCCACGCGCTGCAACGCCCGCAGGAAGGCGGGGTGGAGCACATCGAAGCGCCCGGCGACGCGCGCATTCTCGCGGTCCGCCGCAAACATGAACTGCATCAGATCATTGGTGCCGATGGAGAGGAAATCCACCGCATCGACCACCCGCTCAAGATCGAACAGCAGCGCAGGCACTTCCAGCATCGCGCCGAGAAGCACCTGCTTCGGCCCGGCCTCGTTCAGGCGCTTGAGGCGCTCGCGCTCGCGCCCCATCATGGAACGCGCGGTCTCAAACTCTTCAAGCGTTGCAATCATCGGCAGCATGACACGCAGCTCGCGGTCCCGCGCCGCGCGCAACAGGGCGCGCATCTGGGTGCGCAGCAGGGCGGGGCGATCGAGGCCGATACGCACCGCACGCCAGCCCAGCGCCGGGTTCTCTTCCTCGATCTGCTTGAGGTAGGGCAGCACCTTGTCGCCGCCGATGTCGAGCGTGCGGAAGGTGACAGGACGCCGCCCCGCGATGTCGATAATGGTGCGATAAAGCGCTTCCTGCGCCTGCGCACGCGGCAGCGAGGGCGCGACCATGAACAGGATTTCCGTGCGGAACAGCCCGACGCCGGTGGCCCCGGTGTCATCAAGATTGGGCAGATCCACCAGCAGACCGGCGTTCATCTGCACGTCGATCTTCACACCATCCTTGGTGATCGCAGGCTTGTCGCGCAGCGCACGATACTGCTCCTGACGCCGGGCGCGCAGCCGCGCCTTCTCACCATAAGCCGCCTCAATATCGCTGCTGGGACGGATCTGGATTTCGCCCGTCGTGCCATCGACAATCAGGGCATCCCCGGTCTCGATGACGCCGATGATACCCTCGGCCTTGCCGACCGTGGGAATGCCAAGCGCACGGGCGACAATCGCCACGTGGGAGGTAGCCCCGCCCTCCTCCAGCACGAGGCCGCGCAACTTGAGCCGCTGATACTCCAGCAGCGCCGCAGGGCCCATCGCACGGGCCACCAGAATGGCGTTCTCGGGCAGATTGTCGGCCGCCAGCGTGAAGGCCGCGCCCGTCAGCTGATGAAGCAAGCGGTTGGCGAGATCATCCAGATCATGCAGCCGCTCGCGCAGGTAAGGGTCGGTCTGGCGCAGCAGGCGCGCCCGCACATCCGACTGCACGCGCTCGACCGCTGCCTCGGCGGTCAAGCCCGTGTTGATCGCCTCCTGCAGGCGGCGCACCCAGCCCCGGTCCTGCGCGAACATGCGGAAAGTTTCGAGCACATCGCGGTGCTCGCCCGCATGGGAGAGCCCGCCCTGATCCATCAGATCATCAATGGAGGCGCGCAACTGTTCGAGCGCTTCGGAGAGGCGCTTGAGTTCGACCTCCGGGTCGTCCGCGAGCAG
>JAIUNQ010000240.1 GCA_020161475.1 Pseudomonadota bacterium
TCGAGGCATTCGAGCAGGATGCCGCGATAGCCCAGTGCCAGCAGGGCCAATGTCAGGCTGGCGACCGAAACGATGAGCAGCAAGGTGGCATCATCCAGCGCGAGGATGGAGCCGAAGAGGAAGCTCAGCACATCGATCTTGGCGCTGCTGACCGAGACCAGCGTGACGCCCAGCGCCAGCGACATCAGATAGAAGGCCGCCAGCGCCATATCTTCCTTGACCAGCGTGGAGCGCGCGACAACGCCCGAGAGCAGCGCGACGGTGAGCCCCGCGACCATGCCCCCCAATGTCATCGCGCCCAGCGACAGGCCGCCGACCAGAAAGCCGAGGGCCGCGCCGGGGAGGATGGCATGGGCCATGGCATCGCCGATGAGCGACATGCGCCGCAGCATCAGGAAGACGCCGATGGGGGCCGCGCCCAGTGAGATCGCCAGCCCACCCACCAGCGCGCGCTTCATGAAGGGATATTCGATAAAGGGGGCGAGCAGCAGATCGTAGGGCGACATCACGCCACCGCCTTGGTGATGCGGCCGCATTCGGCGGCGAAGCGGTCGAAGGCTTCGGCCATCTGGCGGGCGCGGGCGAGGTTGGCTTCGCTCAGCACATCGCGGGTTGCACCCCAGCCCAGCGGATCCCGCGCAAGGAGCAGCGTCTTGGGGAAGTGATCGCGCACCAGCACCAGATCATGGAGCACGGCAACCACGGTGCGACCCTCGGCATGCCAATGGGCCATGATGTGGAGAAGATCCTCGATGGTGCGGGCGTCAATGGCGGTGAAGGGCTCATCGAGCAGGATGAGCGGCGCATCCTGAAGCATCAGGCGTGCAAACAGCAGGCGCTGGAGCTGCCCGCCCGAGAGCGTGCGGATGGCGCGGCTTTCAAACCCTGTCAGGCCGACACGCTCCAGTGCGGTACGGGCGCGCTCGCGATCCTCTTTCGAGATGCCACCGAAAAGACCGCGGCGCGGACAAAGGCCCGTCAGCGCAAGATCGAGCACCGAAACGGGAAAATCCCGGCTCAGATCTGCGACCTGGGGCATGTAGGCGAGGGGCTTCGCGCCGTGCCGGATGCTGCCGGAGAGCGGACGCAGCCGACCTGCAATGCCTTTGAGAAGCGTGGATTTTCCGCCCCCGTTCGGCCCGACGATGGCGAGAAGGTCTCCCTTCTCTACCGTACCGGAGAGGTGGTGCACGGCTGGGTGGCGATCATACCCCAGCGTGACATCATGGAGTGTGAGGGCCGCGTCAGCCATTGCCGAGCGCCCAAGCGGTGAGAAGCCAAAGCGCCGCGATCGGCGGCAGCGCAAGCGCCAGACGCGCCGATGCGGACAGTGCGATCAGTGAAAATCCTGCCGGGACAGGGGCCGCAGCCGGCGCATGGTGATGCGCATGATCATGATGTGCATGATCATGCTCATGATGGTTGTGGACGGGGGCGGCAGCAGCAGGGGTCATGCAGATGTTATATTGTAACATCTGCTGCGCAGCAAGAGCGGCGGGTTACGCGTTTTGCCGTATCACTCGTAAAGCGGTTCGGCCTTGGCGGCGTTGACGACGAAGCGCCAGGTCATCCAGACGCCGCCCGCGAGCGAAAGCGCGATGAGGCCATAGGTTACCTCGGCGCCCCAGCCGAGCAGCCCGCCCACAGCCCAGCCCAGCGCCAGCGCGGCGGCGATGATCTCGGTGCCGACGAGGATCGCGGCGCAGATCACGGTGAGGGCATTGTCGCGGTTGAAACGCTTTTCGGCCATATCAGAACCTCTTGTCTTGTGTTCTCGCTAGCGGGATCGGCGTGGGAATGCAACGGGCTCGCCTCAACTCGGTGTGGCCATGGCCCCGGTAAACAACAGGACGCCCAAAGCCGCCAGTGCCAACCCGGCCAGCATTTCCACCCCCAGCACCAGTCTGGAGACCAGCTGTCCCCGGCCGGAAATGAAGCGCAGGGACAGCGCCTTCGCCTTGAGGGCAAGCAGCGCGAACAGGGATGTGCCCAGCGCGGTGCCCAGCGCCATGGCGGCGACAGACGCGGCCCCGGCTAGATAAAGGCCCTTCGAGAGCGCGAAGACCAGCAGGATGATGGCCCCCGAGCAAGGGCGGATGCCCGCGCCGATGGCGGTGAGCGCGAGTTGCCCTGTTGTGGCTGTTTCCGGCGCTGGGCCGTGGTCATGCCCGCAGTCTGGCCCGCAATCGGCGGGGGCGGTGCCGATCAGTGCGCGGCCCTTGCGCCAGATAATGTATAGCCCCAGCGCGATGATGATGGCATAGCCCGCCTGGCCCACCCAATGGGCGGCCTCATCCATCTGCCTGCCTGTGCCGCCCATAACAACGGCCACGATCAGCACGATGGCGAGCGCGATCAGCGCCTGCACGCCGGCCGCGGCAAACGCCAGCCCGATGCCGCGTCGGGCGGCCCGCTCGGAGGAGACAAGGTAAGCCGCGATCACCGCTTTGCCGTGGCCGGGGCCGACGGCATGCACAACACCATAGGCAAAGGCGAGACCCAGCAGGGTGAGCAGGGCGCTCGAATCCTGCGCAACAGCGCTGATCGCCTTGGTGAGGGCGAGGTGGAATTCCGCCTGCTTCTGAAGGAGCCAAGCGGCAATGCCGCTCGCGGGGGGCGGTGCCGCCGTGCCGGGGCGCGGGCCGAACGGGCTTTGCGCCAGCGCGATGAGCGGGAACAGCACAAAGGATGCCGCCAGCGCAGGCCTGAGGCGGCGTGGCGTTACCGGCATGCGCAAGGTCGAAAACACGCGCAAGCTCACGGACACTCGAACGAGATGCTGCTCGACCAATCGGCATTGCCCAGCTTGCCGGAGGCAAAATCAGCCTCGGAGAGCTGGGAGAGGCGCTGCGTGGTTTCCGCCTTGGGGGCTTTCACCTTGGCCTTGCATGCCGGGCCTTCGACGCTGACAGGGGTGTCGCTCGCCAGTGAAAAGGCCACAAAATAGCTTGGGTCATCCACGCTCAGGCGTGCTTCGCGCAGGTTCTGCGCGGCTTCCGGCGCGAGCGGCAGGGTATAATGCAGGGTCAGAGCCTTGCCGTCGTGGCTCAGGTAGTAATCCTGCACGGGGCCGAAGGCTGCCTTGGTCTTGCCGGACTTGATGTCGGTGAAATAGCCGTACTCGCTCAAGGATTCGACGTTCACCTTGGCCAGCTCCGCCAGCTCCTCGCGATCGAGCTTACCATCCTTGTTCTTGTCCAGCCCCTGGGTCGAGAAGGTCGAGAAGGCTTCATCGAAGGTCCAGGCGTGGCGCAGCGCCTTGATGGTGCCGGAGGCATCGGCCACCACCACGGTTTTCACACTGACGATGACATGGGGATGCGCCGATGCAGCGGTGGCGGCAAGGCTCAGAGGCAGGGCGAGAGGCAGGGCTTGGGCGACGCGGCGCAGCATGACGACTCAACCTGTGAAATGAATGCCAGCGTTTTTTGCTGGAAAATCTTTCCAACGCAATTGGGGCCGAAATTTGGGGCAGCGCCGCGCGGGGTGATCAACCAGCTTGCAGCGTGATTGCCAAGCCATGCGGATCAGCGCAACCTTGTTGCGTCTTTTGCGTCTTGAGGCTGCTAGAAATGTCAGCATTGCTGACATATCATCGCCTAATCCGCCCCCTGCATCATGTAGTGAGAAGGCGAAGCGAACTGGAGGAATGA
>JAIUNQ010000241.1 GCA_020161475.1 Pseudomonadota bacterium
ATCGCCTCGGCTACGGCGACGCTGCTCTTCCGCCAGTTCTTCATGACCGTGCCCGATGAGCTGCTCGAAGCCAGCAAGATCGATGGCGCAGGGCCGTGGAAGTTCTTCAAGGACACGCTGCTGCCGCTGTCGATGACCTCGGTGGCGGCGATGTTCGTGATCCAGTTCATCTACGGCTGGAACCAGTACCTGTGGCCGCTGCTGATCACCACGCGCGATGACATGCAAACCATTGTCATCGGCATCAAGAAAATTCTGACCGTCAACGATGCCCTGACCGAATGGCAACTCGCCATGGCCACGGCGATTCTGGCCATGCTCCCGCCCGTCATTGTCGTGGTGCTGATGCAGCGGCTTTTCGTGCGCGGGCTGACGGAAACGGAGAAATAAGCCGATGGCTGAAGTCCACCTCGACAACGTCGGCAAGGTCTATCGCGGCGGGGTTACCGCGGTGTCCAATGTCACGTTCCATGTGCCCGACGGCGGCTTCTGCGTGCTTGTCGGCCCCTCCGGTTGCGGCAAATCGACCCTGCTGCGCATGGTGGCGGGGCTGGAGGAGATCACCTCCGGCAAGGTCAGCATCGGCCCGCGCGTTGTCAATGATCTGGAGCCCATGGACCGCGACATCGCCATGGTGTTCCAGAACTATGCGCTCTATCCGCATATGAACGTCTTCGACAACATGGCCTATGGCCTGCGCAACCGGAAGGTGGCCGAGGCGGAAGTCTCGCGCCGTGTGGCCGAAGCCGCGCGCATTCTGGAGCTGGAGCCCTACCTTGCGCGCAAGCCGCGCGAATTGTCCGGCGGGCAGCGCCAGCGCGTGGCCATGGGGCGCGCCATCGTGCGCCAGCCGCAGGTCTTCCTGTTCGATGAACCGCTGTCCAATCTTGATGCCAAGCTACGCGGCACCATGCGCGTGGAAATCCGCAAACTCCAGCGCCAGCTGGGGGTCACCTCGCTCTACGTGACCCATGACCAGCTGGAAGCCATGACGCTGGCCGACATGCTGGTGGTGATGAACAAGGGCAAGGTGGAGCAGGTCGGCAAGCCGATGGACCTTTATGAAGCCCCGCAAACCGTGTTCGTTGCGCAGTTCATCGGCGCGCCGCCCATGAACATGATCCGCCTTGAATCGGGCCAGACCCCGGCAGGGCTGGGCGGGCTGGAGAACCTGCCGCGCGTGCAGGGCGGGGCGCTCATCGGCATCCGGGCGGAAGATCTGCACGCCGTGGACGAAGGGGCCACCGCCCCGGCGGCCGCCTTGACGCTGACCCTCGATATCGAGGCTGTCGAAGCCGTCGGTGCGGAAACCTACCTCTACGGCCACCTCGAAGGCACCGGGCAGGCCATCACCGTGCGCGAGCAGGGCAAGGTCGAAGTGGGACCGGGCACCCGTCGCCGGTTTGCGGCGCCGCTGGCCAAGGTTCATGCCTTCGATCCGCAAACCGAGCGCCGGATCACCACCGCCTGAGGGGCCGGGAGGGGCGGACCCTGGGGTCGCCCCCCGCGCTTTCGTCTCAGGCAAGTTCTGTTCTCAGGCCTGCCGGCTCTGCTCGCCGCGCTCATAGACGGCATTGGCCCGCCCGGCGATCAGCGGGTCGATGGTGCCGATCCGCTCCGGCGTTTTGCCCGTGTAATCCAGCTTGTGCAGGATGTAGCGCAGCGCATTGAGGCGCGCACGCTTCTTGCAGTCCGACTTGATCACCGTCCAGGGCGCATCAGCCGTATCGGTGTTGAAGAACATCGCCTCTTTGGCGCGGGTATAGTCATCCCATTTGTCGAGCGAGGCCAGATCGACCGGGCTCAGCTTCCACTGCTTGAGCGGATGGTTCTGCCGCTCGCGGAAGCGCTTGCGCTGCTCTTCTCGGCTCACCGAAAACCAGAATTTGATGAGATGGATGCCGCTTTTGGTCAGCATTCGCTCGAACTCCGGGGCTTGGCGCATGAATTCGGCGTATTCCCCCTCCGAGCAGAAGCCCATGACGCGTTCGACGCCGGCGCGGTTGTACCACGAGCGGTCAAACAGCACGATTTCGCCGTTGGTCGGCAGGTTTTCCACGTAGCGCTGGAAATACCATTGCCCGCGCTCTGTTTCGGTGGGCTTTTCCAGCGCCACCACGCGCGCACCGCGTGGGTTGAGGTGCTCCATGAACCGCTTGATGGTGCCGCCCTTGCCGGCAGCATCGCGCCCCTCGAACAGGATGACGACCCGCTGGCCGTTTTCCTTCACCCAGGCCTGAAGCTTCAGCAGCTCCACCTGCAATTCGTACTTTTGCTTCTCATAGCGCTTGCGCGACAGGCGGTTCTTGTACGGGTAACCGCCCTTGCGCCAATCGGGCGCGAGTTCCTCATCCGGGTCGCCCACGGGGGGCGGGTCGGTCATGGTGCGATAATCGAGGAAGGATTTGAACAGCCGCCGCGCATCGGGCGTCGCCGTATCCTTCAGATAATCGGCGAGGAAGGCCGCGACCCGGCCTTCAGCGGCTTCCTCGCGGTCATGCACGGTGAAGGGCTCGGCCTGCGCAGCGGAAAGCGGAGGGGAATCAATGGGGGTAGCCGAAACCTTGGTTTGGCGGGGCTTGGGCTGGCTGGAGGCTGTGGTCTTGGTCATGGATCTCTCGTCATGATTGGGGGTGAACCATTTTATTCCTATCTCCCGGCCCCCGTTTTGACCTGAATCACCCCCGGCTAACCGCCTGACACATGGCTTGATGGTTAGCCCCCTCAATTTCGCTGGGTTGCCAGCAAGGAACGCCCGCGAGCTGCGGACCTCGCCGACAATCCGTTAGACAAGCGCGAGGCACAGACCTAAGGCATCGGCAGGATGCGATGATGAATTTCGGAACCCTGCCATGCCCGCGACCTCGACCGATGTGAAAACCCTGCTGGCCCCGAAGGGCGCGCTGCGTGCCGCCATCAACCTTGGCAACCCGGTGCTGGCCCAGCGCGCGGAGGATGGCACGCTGACCGGCATCACTGTGACGCTGGCAACAGAATTTGCAAAAGCGCTGGGCGTGCCGTTGGAGCTTCTGCCCTATGAGGGCGCGGGCAAGGTGGTTTCGGCAGCCCCCGAAGGCGTGTGGGATGTCGCCTTCCTCGCGATTGATCCGCTGCGGGCGCAGGACATCGCCTACACCAACCCCTACATCATCATCGAAGGCGTGTTTGTCGTGCCGGAGGCCTCGTCTTTCCGCACACCGACCGATGTTGATGCCTCGGGCGTTCGCATCGCGGTGGGCAAGGGGGCGGCCTATGAGCTGCACCTCAAGCGCACCTGCGAGAAGGCCGAGCTGGTGGCCTATGCTACCCCGCCGGAGGTTCTACCCGGTTTTGCACGCGATGGGCTGGAGGCCGGCGCCGGCATTCGTCAGCCCGCCGCTGCTTTTGTGGCGGCCAACCCCGGCTTCCGCGTCATTGATGAGCCGTTCATGGAGATCCGGCAGGCCGTTGCGGTGCCCATCGCCAACAAGGCGGCCATAAGCTGGCTTCAGGGCCAGCTCGACAGCGCCAAGGCGGCGGGGCTTACCCCCGCCTGATCTCAGATCGCATCTGCGATGGCTTTACCGCACTCGACGGTGTTGGCCGTGCCGCCGAGATCGCGCGTGCGATATTCCGGTTTGGCAAGCACCTCC
>JAIUNQ010000242.1 GCA_020161475.1 Pseudomonadota bacterium
CTCGGCTTCACCACCAAGGCGTGGAAGGGCGGGCAGAGCCGCGAGGCCTGGCTGGCGGCAGGCAAGCCCGCCAACCCCGGTCGCCTCAATGATCTGCGCCACGTGATTTACAAGAGCGCGGATGCCCCCTGGCGCCGTGCGCGCCGCAACCTCGGGCTGATGATGCGCGAGGGGCTGCTCAAGGAAAATATCGATGGCGAGGCGCTGGCCTGGGCGCATGAGCGCCTGCTGGGCCGCCGCGAGCAGCGCAAGATCCTGATGATGATCTCGGATGGTGCGCCGGTCGATGACACGACGCTCTCGGTCAACGCCGGGACTTATCTCGAGAAGCATCTGCGCAGCGTGATCGCGGAGATCGAGAACCGCTCGCCTGTCGAGCTGATCGCCATCGGCATCGGCCATGATGTGACGCGTTACTACAAGCGCGCGGTGACCATCGTCGATGCCGAGGAGCTGGGCGGCGTGATGACCGAGAAGCTCGCCGAGCTTTTCGAGGAGAAGGGCCGGTGAACACGCGCCGTGCCCTTCTGGGCGGGCTTGCGGGTGCTCTTGCGGCGCCCTTTGCCTTGCCGCGTCGCGGGGAGGCGGTGGATCGCTCAAGCGAGCGGTCCATCACGGTCGATGCCTTTCCTTTTTCCGAGTTTTCTCCGCGCGAGGCGGGACGGACGCGTTTTGGCCAGCTCGAGTTCCTCTCAGGCCTTGAGCTGCGCTGCGCCGATCCGGAGTTCGGCGGCATCTCCTCGGGCGTGCTGGATGCGGATGGGGTTGGGTTCCTGGCGGCCTCCGATCACGGCCATTGGATCAAGGGTCGCTTTGTTGAGAAGGACGGGCGGCTTATCGGCATAGAGCAGGCGCTGATTGCGCCGATGCGGGCGCCGGACGGACGCTCGTTGAAGGCGACTCGCTATTTCGACACCGAAGGCATGGCGCGTCGGGGCAGCGAGGTTTTCATCTCCTGCGAGCGCACGCATGACATCCTGCGTTTCGATCTTGCCAAGGGGTTCGGCGGACGCGCTGAACTCACCGATGTTCCCGCGGGCTTCAAGAAGCTCGATTTCAACCTCGGCATCGAGGCGATCGGATTTCTGCCGCGTCAGGCCTACAAGCCCGGCGCCTTGATCGCCTTGGCCGAACGGGCGCCGCGCCCCAATGCCAAGGGCGATATGCCGGGCTGGATTCTCGGTGCCGGTGGGGGCGAGCTGCGTGTCAAACGACGCGACAACTTCGATCTGACGGACCTGAACTTCCTGCCCTCTGGCGACATGCTGGTGCTGGAGCGGCGTTATGTGCCGCTGTTGGGGTTGAATGTGCGCATACGCTTGGTTCCGATCAGCGCGGTGAAGCCCGGCGCTGTGCTGGACGGCGACGTCCTGATGGAGGCGGATCTCGCCCAGCAGATCGACAATATGGAAGCGCTGATGGTGCATCAGGATGCCAAGGGACGCGCCATCCTCACCCTGATGTCGGACAACAATTTCTCGTTTCTTCAGCGCACGCTCGTGTTGCGGTTTATGGTTTTATAGTGGCCGCCTGCGGCGGCTATCCGGGCTAGCCTTCGCTTCGCTTGGTCTTTTTGAGTGGCCGCTTTCAGCGGCAGTCCGGCCTGACCGGCCGGCGCCCATTCGGGCTTGCCTTCGCTTCGCTCAGGGGGGCTGCTTCTCGCGACCAAGGTCCAGACAACAAAAAAGGCGGCCAGAGGCCGCCTTTTGAAATTCCAGCGATCAGAAGATCAGCCGTTAATCTTAGCCGTTGAGCTTCTTGGCAATCTCGCGCTTCAGTTCGAGCGCGGTGCGGGAAAGCTCGACATCCTTCGCCTTGAGCAGGAAGGCATCGAGGCCGCCGCGATGCTCCACCGAGCGCAGGCCGTTGGCCGAGACGCGCAGGCGAACCGACTTCGCCAGCGCATCGGAGGCGAGCGTGACGTTGACGAGGTTCGGGAGGAAGCGGCGCTTGGTCTTGCGGTTCGAGTGGCTGACCTTGTGGCCGACCTGAACACCCTTGCCGGTCAATTCGCAAACACGGGACATTTTTCTTAGCCTTGGGTTATCCCGCACCGCATGTCTCGGCAGGACGGGCCTTTTCGAGCATACGACCGGGGATGACACTCAAGGTTTCCCCCAAGCGTCTGAATTCGGAAGCGGTGTCCATAGTCGAAGGGCGGCGTTTGGTCAACAACATGGAGCAGGCAAGACGCGCTTTTTCGCGCTGGCCGTCTCCCATGGGTTATCCCGTCCTCAGCGCGAACACGCGCTTGCCACGAATCAGCCATTTGTCCTTAACATAATGACAAAGTCGCGGGCCCCGTGTCCGGGTGCGTTGTAACCGCCGGTTGCCGAGGATTGCATGATCAAACGTAGCGTGAGGCAGGGTGCGCGCCTTGTTGGCCTTCTCGTGCCGGGGCTTGTTGCGCTTGCCGGAGGCAGCACCGTCGCGCTCGCCGGGGATGTGCAGGCGCGTTACGGCATTTCGCTCGCCGGGCTATCGCTCGGCAAGGCGGTGCTGCAAGGCTCGCTCAATGGCGCGGATTATGACCTCAATGTCTCGGCGACGTTGACCGGGCTCGTCGGCGCCGTGTCCAAGGGGCGAGGCGCAGCGACGGCCCGTGGCGGGCTGGGCAATGGTTCGGTGCTCACCAACGGCTTCTCGCTCTCGGCCACCAATGGCACGGACAGCCGCACCATCCAGATGGCGGCCACCTCCGGCTCTGTGCGCTCCGTGGTGATCGAGCCGCCGTTCGAGGACAAGGCGCCCGAGCAGCGCGTGCCCCTGAGCGAAAAAGACAAGCTCAACGTGATGGACCCGATCAGTGCGCTGATCATGCCCGCCAAGGCAGCGGATCCGCTCGATGCGGCCAATTGCAACCGCACGCTCCCCGTTTTTGACGGTACGCAGCGCTTCAACATCGTGCTCAGTTACGCCGGCAAGCAAGCGGTGAAGACGGGCAGCTACGCCGGCACAGCACTGGTGTGTTCGGCGCGTTATGTGCCGGTGGCGGGGCATCGTCCGGAGCGTCGCGTTACCAAGTTCATGGTCGAGAACAAGGCGATGGATGCGTGGCTGGTGCCGGTCAACGGCGGTAAGCAGCTCATTCCCTATCGGATATCGGTGAAGACCATGATCGGGACCGCTGTCGTGGAGGCGGAGAGCTTCAATCCGGGCTGAGATGTTCCGTTCTGACCGGGTTGTTAATGATTGAGGGCGCGAAAGCGCCCTTTTTCGTGTTCAGGCCAGGGTGCGGGCGCAACAGAGGGTGAGCGGCTAACGCTTTGGTGAAGCGCGCGAAACGGGTGTTCTGCCGCGACGGGTGCGAATCAGTTTTCGCTGATTCGTCGCGTGTTCGTTCTCCTTGCGGTCCAATCGTTAACGGACAGGTTTTTGGGGTTTCGTTTTTGGGGTAACGAAGCATTAACCATAAAAATAAAAGAATTTCGTTGACGCAGGGGAGCGCTGGACTTTCCCCGAAGAGTCAAGATCGCCCTCGTCGGACGCGGTGCATGTCGTTCGAAATGCCAAGATATCGCGTTTGTGGGGTTCGACTTCGCCATATCTTGTGTTGGAACAAAAGCAGACTCAACACGAGTCAGCGATTCGACCGCGATTCGTTCTGCACCCGTTCAAGAC
>JAIUNQ010000243.1 GCA_020161475.1 Pseudomonadota bacterium
GGAACATCAATTCGGTGCGCCTGCGCATTGATCAGGTCATCCGCTTCCTGAGCGAGCAGCAGCCCGATGTGCTGTGCCTGCAGGAAACCAAATGCCCCAATGATCACTTCCCCCACGCGGCCTTCGAGAAGGCGGGTTACACCCACCGCGTGGTGCAGGGCATCAAGGGCTACAACGGCGTTGCCATTCTCGCCCGCCGCCCCATCGAGATGGTGGAAGCCCGCGACATGTGCGGTAAGCCCGATGCCCGCCATATCGCTGCGCGCATCGGCTCAGGTGCCAAGGCTGTCACGCTCCATAACTTCTATGTGCCGGCAGGCGGCGATATAGCGGACCCCGAAGCCAACCCCAAGTTCGCCCACAAGATGGCCTTCGTGGAGGAGCTGAAGCGCTTCTCCGAAGAGGCCCGCAGGAACGACCCCCGCGCCATTCTGGTCGGCGATCTCAACATCGCCCCGCATGAGCACGATGTCTGGAGCCACAAGAAGCTGCTCGATGTGGTGAGCCACACGCCCATTGAGACCGATGCGCTCAAGGAAGTGATCAGCTTAGGCGAATGGGGCGATGCCCTGCGCATTTTGCGCCCCGAGCCGCAGAAGGTCTATTCCTGGTGGAGCTATCGCTCGCCCGATTGGCAGGTGAAGGATCTGGGCCGCCGCCTCGATCACATCTGGCTGGGCCGCGAGATCACCGGCGGGCTCAAATCTGGCGAGATCTTCCGTGAGACGCGCGCTTGGGAGCGTCCCTCCGATCATGTCCCGGTGATGATCGAGCTGGAAATCGACTGACGCTTACCCCAGATCCGCCAGCGCTGTGGCGCGATCAACGGCACGGGCAAGCTCGGCGGTCTGCTGCGCCAGCTTGGTGCGCAGCTGCGCTGCCGCTTCCGGATTGGCATCGAGGACGCGCAGCATCAGATCGCGCGGGATGACCATGACAACCACCGCCGTGCGGGCCAGCGCCGTCGTCGGGCGCTCAATGCGCGCGAACAGCGCGCTTTGGCCCAGAAGCGTGCCGGGACCATAGACATGCGATGAGGGACCGCCGTTATCCGCGCGGTCGAGCACCACCTGTCCCTCGACGATCAGCAAGCCGCCTTCCGCTGCTTCCCCACGTCGAAAAAGCGTATCCCCCGCGCGATAGCTGCGTGTGGTGGCCGAAAACGCCAGCAGCCGCAGCGGCTCCAAACCGAGATCGGCAAAGAGCGGCAGAGCCCGCAACAGGGGGAGGCTGTCTTCAAAACGCATGGCAAAACCAAAAAAGAAACGGGCCGTTCAGGGGACCAGTTTATAGCCCCCGGCCTCCGTCACAAGAATTTTCGCGCGGCCCGGGTCCACCTCGATCTTCTGGCGCAGGCGATAGATATGCGTTTCCAGCGTGTGCGTGGTGACATTGGAATTATAGCCCCACACCTCTTGCAGCAGCACATCCCGCGAGACGACGCGCTGTCCCGCCCGGTAAAGGAAGCGTAAAATCGCCGTTTCCTTCTCCGTCAGGCGCAGCTTGGAGCCGGATTCGGTCAAGAGCAGCTTGGTGCCGGGCCGGAAGGAATAGGGCCCGATGGAGAAGACCGCGTCATCCGAAGCCTCGAACTGGCGCAGGTGCGCGCGGATGCGCGCCAGCAGCACCGCAAAACGGAACGGCTTGGTGACATAGTCATTGGCCCCCGCTTCCAGCCCGAGAATGGTATCCGCCTCGCTGTCATGCCCCGTGAGCATGATCACGGGCGAGCGGAACCCGTTCTTGCGCATCAGCTTCACCGCTTCGCGCCCGTCCATATCGGGCAGGCCGACATCCATCACCGCGAGATCAACATGATCTGCTTTCACGGCGGCCACGGCCTGGGCGGCATTGCCGGCTTCCGTGACCTCGAATTCCTCATAAAGCTTGAGCTGTTCGACGAGCGCGGCTCTCAGATCGGTATCATCGTCACAGACGAGAAGTTTACGGGTCTGGCTCATGCTTCTCCACCTTCGGCCGGTTCTTGCGCCGGTTTGACGGAAGATGGCAAGCTTGCACGCCCTTGAAAAGGGGGCGCGCGAAAAGGCCGCCGGGGTTGACGGTCTTGTGATGAACAATTCCTGTGCCCGAAATGAAGCGCTACCTGAACAACCTCTTCCTTGATCGCACCGGCTTTGGCCCCGGCGGACGGGCGCCCCACATGGCAAGACTGCGCTTCGGCATGGTGTCCGTGCCCTGCCGCATCGGGCGCAGCGGCACCACCTTCGCCAAACGCGAGGGCGATGGCGCAACCCCCGCCGTCCCGCTACGCGCACTGGCTGGCTTCTGGCGTGCCGATCGCAGACTTCCGCCCCGTACGGGCATTCCGCTCAAGCCCATTCGCCCGAACGATGGCTGGTGCGATGCCACCGGTGACCGCAATTACAATCGCTTGGTTGCCCTGCCCTATCCCGCGAGCTGCGAGGAGATGGCGCGCAAGGACGGCCAATATGACGTGGTGCTGGACCTCGACTGGAACCGGAAACGCCGCGCGCAAGGGCGCGGCTCAGCCATTTTCCTGCACATCATGACGCCGGAAAAAGGCCCGACGGCGGGATGCATCGCCTTGGAACGGAGGCGAATCGATTATCTCGTCTCGCTGCTCTCGAAACGCACCCGAATCATTGTGCGGGGGTAGAACGCGCACAGGAGTGGGTGGAGGCACCCTGCAAAGCCGTTAGGCGAAGCTGGGAGCATGCATCAGTCGGGAAAAGTGGTGCCCGGTTTTCCGAAAAGCTGATGCGGAGTTTCTGACCCGACGCCGAGCAGCGAACGGAGTTTCGCGTTGCGAGGGACCGCAGCACAACGTGCTGCGCTTTACCTTCCCCCGAAAATCGCCGACCCCACGCGCACCGAAGTCGCGCCCAGCTGGATGGCTTCTTCGAAATCCGCGCTCATGCCCATGGAGAGTTTTTCGATGCCGTTGCGCTTGGCAACCTTCGCCAGCAGCGCGAAATGAGCGGAGGGCGGCTCATCCACCGGCGGAATGCACATGAGACCCTCGATCGTCAGTCCGTGCTGTTCGCGGCAGGCTTTGATGAAGCCATCGGCCTCCTGCGGCAAAATCCCCGCCTTCTGCGCCTCCGCCCCGGTATTGACCTGCACATAAAGGCGCGGCGCTTTTCCGCTGCGGTTGATTTCCGCCGCCAGCGCGATGGCAAGCTTTTCCCGGTCCAGCGTCTCGATCACATCGAACAGCGCCACGGCCTCTTTCACCTTGTTGGTCTGGAGCGGCCCAATGAGGTGCAGTTGGAGATCAGGATACGCGGCACGCAGCGCGGGCCACTTGCCCTCGGCCTCCTGCACGCGGTTCTCGCCGAAGATGCGCTGTCCCGCCTCGATCACCGGCCGGATCTCCGGCTCACCCTTGGTTTTGGAGACGGCCACAAGCTGCACTTCAGCCGGCTTGCGCCCGCAATCCTTTGCAGCGCGCGCAATACTCTCGCAAACCTCGTGATAAGCGTGGCTCATCTGGCCCAACTCCCGCCTTTGTCCCAAACCATTCTGTCGTTGACCGCAGAAACGGAATGATGTCCATAGCGCGGAGCAAATTGACATGATCCGCCGGGCGGTTGGCCCTTTTTTCGACCCCGGCCAGACGAGAC
>JAIUNQ010000014.1 GCA_020161475.1 Pseudomonadota bacterium
GAACATGGTGCGCTATGTCCGCGAGGGCGGCGCGATACTCTTTGCCGTGGGGCCGGAGATTCTCAACCGCAACGGCCTGCTCTCCACGCCCATCTCGGATATTCTCCCCGCCCAGCCCACCGGCAGCTTGATCGAACGCGCCTTCCGGCCGGAATTGACCGATCTGGGCCGTCGCCACCCGGTCACGCGCGTGCTCGAGGGGGCGGGCAAACCGGGCGAAGCGCCGAGCTGGGCCCCCTTCTTCCGCCAGATCGCCGCACGGGGCCTTGGCGCACAGGGGCTGATGCGCGGGCCCGACGGCAACCCGCTGCTCGAACTCAAGCGCGAGGGCAAGGGCCGCGTCGGCCTCATGCTCTCCGACCACATCTGGCTCTGGGCGCGCGGTTACAAGGGCGGCGGTCCCTATCTCGATCTGCTGCGCCGCCTCTCGCATTGGCTGATGAAGGAGCCGGAGCTGGAGGAGGAGGCGCTCAATCTTTCCGCCAGCGGCAACCGCATCATCATCGAGCGTCGCACGCTGGGCGGTGCGCCCGGCCCCGTGCGCCTCACCGAACCCGCCGGCGGCATCGAGAGCATCGCCCTCACCCAGAGCGAGCCGGGCTTCTGGAAAGCAGAAGTCACCGCCAAGCGCGCCGGGCTCTACAAGGCCGAGAATGGCGGGCTGGTGAACTGGCTCAACATCGGCCAGGCCAACCCGCGCGAATTCCGAAAAGTGGTGAGCACCACGGCTCTGCTGGCCCCACTGGCGCAGGCCACGGGCGGCAACGCACGGCGGCTGGAGGTGGGAGGCAGCCTTGTCGTGCCCAAGCTGGCGGATATCCGCTCCGGCACGCAGTTTTCCGGCGAGGATTACATGGGCCTTCGCCCCACGCAGGCGAGCCTGCTCAAGGGGGTTTCCGTGGCCCCGCTCGGCCTGGGGCTGATCGGCCTCGCCCTGCTCCTGCTGCCGCTGATCCTGACATGGGGCATCGAAGGCTTGCGCCGCCGGAGGTAAGCCGGCGGTAAACCGTCAGCCGCGCACGCCGCGCACGGTGCCCTGCGCCTTGGCCAGCGCACCGGGGGTCAGCTCCAGCGCCAGGAGGCGCATGGGGTCCACCGGTCCCGGCAGGGTCACACGGCCCATCGGCACGCGCACATAGCCCGCGCGGCGGTAATAGGGCTCGTCACCCACCAGCAGGATGAGGTCGGATTTGAGCGCCCGCGCCGCATCTTCGCAGCGTTGCAGCAGTGCGCGACCAATGCCGCGCCCCTCGAACGGCGGATCCACCGTCAGCGGCCCCAGCATGAAGGCGCGCGTCTCGCCGAGGCTGATCGGCGTGAGCTGCACCGCCGCGACCAGCAGCGATCCCACGCGCGCCACAAACGAGAGCCCCGCGCCCTCCCCGGCCTCTTCGCGAATACGGTAAGCCGTGCGCGCAAAACGTCCCGGCCCGAAGGCACGGGCATGCAGCCGCTCGACCGCGTCATGGTCGGCTGCGCTCATCGCATCGATGGAAAAGCTCAGATCGGACATGGCATGCGTGATCGGGCGCAAGCGCTCCTGTGTCAAGAACTTAACCGGCTGCGCTTCACCAATGCGGCGGCGGAACCCGCCCCGCGGCAATCTCCTCAAGCCGTCTCCGGGTCGCGGCGGTCGTCTCTGCGGGCAGGGCGTCAAGCGGAAAAAAGCCCGTTTGCGCCAGCTCCCGATCGGGCAGGCGCTCGCGCTCCTGCACAAAATGCCGCACGACATACAGCAGCACATGATCGCGCGGGGCGGCGTGCCGGTTCTGATACACGCCAAAGAGCACAGGCTCGCCCGCGAGGCGGATATGCCCTTCCTCGTCCAGTTCCATCTCCAGCGCCTCACGCGCGCACTGGCCGGCTTCAATCCCCCCGCCCGGCAGATGCCAGCCCGGCATATAGGTATGCCGCACGAGAAACACCCGCCCCTGTCCATCCAGCACGGCGGCGCGCACCCCCATGGTCATGCCACGAACAAGGCGAAACCAGCGATGAAAGGCCCAGCGCATCACCCGCTGGCGGGCATTGAGCCGCACAGGCGTGCCTAAACTCTCGCTTGACGGGGGCGTCCCGAGGGGCGACACGGAAACGGATTTGCCCGCAAGGTTGCCCGCGTGATCTTCACCCTCGCCCATCTTTCCGATCCTCATATCGGCCCCTTGCCGCACCTGCCGCTGCGCGCGCTGCTCAACAAGCGCCTCACCGGGGCGCTCAACTGGCACAGCGCCCGCGCCACCATCCATAACATGGATGTGCTGGAGACGATTCTCGACGACATCATTGCGCAGGACCCGGACCACATCGCCTTGACAGGAGATCTCGTCAATGTGGGCTTTGCGCCGGAATTCGCCACAGCCCACCTCAAGATCGCGCGGCTCGGTGGTCCCGAAGAGATCTCTATCGTGCCCGGCAATCATGATGCCTACGTGCGCTCCTCCCTGCCGGAGATGATCAAGGTCTTCTCGCCCTACATGCGGAACGATGGAGAAGGACCGAAGGCACCGCTGCGTTTTCCCTATCTGCGCCGGCGGGGTCCACTCGCCCTGATCGGCGTGAATTCCGGCATTCCAACCTTGCCGTTCTTCGCCACCGGCGCACTGGGGGAGCCCCAGCGCGAGGCTCTGGCGCAGATGCTGGATCAAACCCGCGCCGAGGGCCTTTTCCGCGTGGTGATGATTCATCATCCCCCGTTAAGGAGTGGCGCGCGATTCGGGCGTGGCCTGAACGATGCCGAAGCCGTCACACAAATTCTGGCCCGGCACGGCGCGGAATTGGTGTTGCATGGCCATAACCATCGTCATTCCCTCGCTCGCATCGAGGGAAAAAGCTGTTTTATTCCGGTACTTGGCGTGGCTTCGGCCTCGGCGGTGCCAGGCACGCCCCACCATCAGGCGGAATACCACCTGATCAGAATAGAATCCTCGACAGGAATGATCGAAGTCGAAAGACGTGGATTCAAGGAATTCAGTCACGCGCCGGTCGCGATTGATAAAGTAAAAATCCGGCATGAGTTGTTAACGCCTTGAAGCGCAATGTCGATCGGTCAACAGAACGTTGAGACTGATTGTGACCGCAACCCAGAACATCCCCCCCAGCGCCGAACCTTCGGCGGAGATTGACGTCGAAATCGCACAGGCCCCGGCTGTCGTGCGCAAGACGCTGGATATCTTCGGTCGTGTCGGGTTGCCCTACACATTCCGCCACGTGGAAGCCACCTCCGCCAATGTCGATGAACTCGCCGTGGCGCTGGGTTGCGAAACCCATGATCTCGCCCTCACCACGATCTTTCGCGGCAAGGCGACACGCAAACCGTTCCTCCTCATCCATGCGGCCTCCAGCGCTGTCTCGGACAAGATCCTGAGCCAGATCGTGGGCGAGAATATCCAGCGTGCCGAGGCCGATCTGGTGATGCGCTTCTCCGGCTTCCAGCTTGATGCCGTGGCCCCGCTGGGTCACCTCAATCGCCTGCCCATCATCATGGACAGCAGCCTCACCCGCTTTGCGCGCGTCTGGATCAACCTCGGCGCCCCCGGTTGCTATGCCTCGGTGCCCACGCTGGTTCTCGCCCGCACCATTTCGGCACGCATCGTTCGCCTCGTTGCCTGAAGCAGAGTCACGTCTTCCCCCTGCCCGGCAGGGGTGGCATGATCGGCCATGAACACGTCATCCGACATCGCCGCTGTGGTCCTGGCTGGCGGCCTCGCGCGCCGCATGGGCGGAGCCGACAAGGCGCTTCTGCCGTTGGCTGGGCGGCCGCTACTGAGCCATGTGCTGGCAGCCCTGGGCAGCCCCCCGCGCCCCTGCGCGATCAGCGCCAACGGTGATCCGGCACGCTTTGCCGCCTTTGGCTTGCCCGTTCTGGCCGACAGCGACGACACCCGTCCCGGCCCCTTGGCGGGCATTGCGACGGGGCTGCGTTGGGCCAGAGCGCAAGGCGCGCAGGCCTTGGTGAGTGCTGCGGTGGATACGCCGATCCTGCCGGGCGATCTTCTTGAGCGTCTCCGCGGAGCCTCCAGCGGAATGCACCTCACCCATGCCCGCGCGGGCGGGCGCGATCACCCCACACTGGCGCTTTGGCCCATTGGCCTGCTCACCAGCCTGGAGGACTATCTCGCGCGGGGCGAACGCCGCATGATGGGCTTCATGGCCCTGCATGAAGCGATTGCCGTGGAGTGGGATTCACCGGATCTGTTTGTGAACCTCAATACACCGGACGATCTGGCCCGCGCTGAAGCGCTCCTCGCTCAGCGCCCGAAAACCTGCTCGACCGGAACGGCGAGCTGATCCGCCAGCGAGGCAATCGCCTCGATGTGATCGAGATGCACCTGCGGCAATACGCAGCCCTCGAAAGGGGCATCCGTCGCAATAGCGCGGATCATCGCGTCTTCCGGGTGCAGCGGCGGCTTGCGATTGGCGGCCCGGAACACCTCGATCTTGGGGTGCGGATCGCGCTTGAACCCCTCGATCAGAACCAGATCCACCGGCGAGAGCTTGCCGAGGAGCTGTTCGAGCGTCCATTCCGGGGCATCGCGCAGCTCGTGGATCAGCGCAAAACGCGAGGCCGAGGCCACGATCACTTCCGTAGAGCCCGCCATACGGTGCGCGTAGGAGTCCTTGCCGGGGTGGTCGATATCGAAACGGTGGTGCGCGTGCTTGAGGGTCGAAACCCGGCGTCCGCGCGCCAGAAGCGCCGGAATGAGCTTGCCGATGAGCGTGGTCTTGCCCGCGCCGCTCCACCCCGAAATGCCGATGATGCGCATACCGCCCCCCATGTGTCTTGTCTCTCCGCCACATGGCGGGCAAGCGCAGGCAAAGCAAGCCGTGTTCGATCAATATTGCCTTTGGCGCGCATCGACGCCAGAAGAGGCCATGGCTCAAAAGACCCTCGATCTCATCGGCCTCAAGTGCCCCCTGCCCTACCTGCGCACCAAAAAGGCGCTGGCTCAGGCTGCGTCCGGCGATGTGCTGATGGTGCAAACCAGCGACCCTCTGGCGGTGATCGACATTCCCAACCTGTGCCGGGAAACGGGCGATGACGTGGAGATTCTGGCGCGCGAGGGCGCTGAGACCCGTTTTCGTATTGAGAAGCGGTGAGCCTCACGCCCCGCCGGGTGTGAAGGCCGGCAACTCCGCCCCCACGCGCACCACCTTGCCCGGATTCATCAGGTTGGCAGGGTCCAGCGCCTGCTTGATCTGCCCCATCAGCGCCAACGCCACCGGGTCGCGATAGCGCGGTAACTCATCGCGTTTGAACAGGCCGACGCCGTGTTCGGCGGCGATAGAGCCACCATGTGCCAGCACCCGGTCATGCACCAGCGTGTTCAGCCTGTGCCATTGCGCCAGAAACACACCCTTCTCCATCCCCACAGGCTGGGTCAGGTTGAAGTGGATGTTGCCGTCCCCGATATGCCCGAAGGGGCAGGGGCGGATGCCCGGCAGGGCCGCCATGCAGGCCGCGCTGGCTTCTTCAATGAAAGCGGCAACATGGGAAATCGGCACGGAAACATCGTGCTTGATCGAGCCGCCCTCAAAGCGCTGCGCCTCGCTCATCCCCTCGCGCATCGCCCAGAAGGCCTCGCGCTGCGCTTCCGACTGGGCGAGCACAGCATCCTCCACCTCCTCCGCCTCGACAGCCTCGGCCAGAAGCGCCTCGAGCTGCGCCTGCAAGGGGGCCTCCGCCTCGGGGCTGCTCAGCTCGACCAAGGCATACTGGAGGTGAGGTCGCGCAAAAGGATCGCGCATGCCCGGTTGATGCCGCAGTACCAGCTCCAGTCCGAACCGCGGCATCAACTCGAAGGTGGTGAGCCGCTCCCCCGCCTGCCCACGCAGGCGACGGAACAGCGCCACGACAGCCCCAACATCGCGCGCCCCGATCATGGCGCTCGCCTGCGTGCGCGGCGCGGGGAACAGCTTGAGCACCGCCCGCGTGACGATGCCCAGCGTCCCCTCTGATCCGATGAAGAGATGCTTCAGGTCGTAGCCCGCATTGTCCTTGCGCAGACCGGACAGCGCATTGAAAACCCGCCCGTCCGGCAGCACGGCTTCCAGCCCCAGCGTCAGATCCCGCGTGTTGCCATAGCGCAGCACCGCCGTGCCGCCCGCATTCGCTGCGATATTGCCGCCGAGCGTACAACTGCCCTCGGAGGCAAGCGAGAGCGGAAACAGAAAGCCCGCCGCATCAGCCGCCGCCTGCACCTCCGCCAGCACAGCCCCGGCCTCGACCGTCACGGTGGCATTGTCGGCATCCACCGGGCCGATGCCCCGCATCTTCGCCAGAGAAATTACCACGCCGCCAAACGGCAGCCCGCCACCGACAAGCCCGGTGTTGCCTCCCTGAGCCACCATGGGCACGCCGTGCTCGACACAAAGCGTCACGACAGCGGAAACCTCGGCGGTAGTGCGCGGTGCAAAAACCGCCAGCGCATGGCCGCGCATCAGCCCGCGCATCTCTGTCACATGCGCATCGAGCCGCTCATCCCGGATCAGGATATCGCCAAAGCGGGAAGAGGCGGCATCGAGAAAGTCTTGCGAGGAGCTGGCCATGCCTATGAGGTAAGCCAGCCACCGCATCAGGGCAAGGCGCGCTCAGCGCGGCGGAAGCCTTCCGCCCGGAACGAGCACCGTCACCGCACGCTGATCATAGGGCGAAGGATAGACCTGCCGCACGCTTTTCGGCCCCGCATTGGCATTGGCCGGTGCCGGAACAAGCGCCGGACCGCTCGGCAGGGCCACCGGCGCGCTCACATCAGGGGCAGGCTCGGCCACAGCCTTGCGGCTGCGCGCTTCCTCCTCGCGCTGCAACAGCTCGGAAAGGCTGGGCGCACGCGGATCAGGATCAATGGCAGAGGAACCGGCCGCAAGAGCGGAAGCGCTCAGAACAGGCGCCAGAAGAGCCGCGAGCGCAACAGTACGCACCGGGCGATGGAGGAAAAAGCGACGCATGACAACAAAACCTCCCGCCAGAGCCGAACAGCTCGGTTGGCGTGAGCGCATCATCGTCGGAAAGCATTGATAAACCATAACCGGAACCCTGTTCCGGCCCATCAACCTGCGCCCCCGTCCCCCGAAGCAGCAGGCTCAAGCGGGATCACTCTTCGTGAAACCCCGGTGCGGCGCGGCGCTCGGCCAAACCGTGCGGGCTGCCGTATTCGATGATCAGCCCCAGCTTGTCCGCCACTTCCACCAGATCGCGCCGCGAGCTGGCGCGGGTCTTCTTGCGGATGTTGAGTCGATGCGTCTCCACCGTCCGCACACTCAGCTCAAGCCGGCGTGCCACATCCTTGTTGGAAAGGCCCAACGCAATCATCACGAGGATTTCCCGCTCGCGGGATGTGAGCCCGAAGGCATCCACCTCCGCCCCTTCCGCACGGCGCACAGGCGAGAAGGCCGAGCGCGCAAGGCGCCCCGAAACAAACACACCGCCAATGCCCAGCGTATTGATGGCTGTCGGCAGTTCCTCGGTCCAGGCATCGCGGCTGACAAAGGCGCCGACACCGGCATCGAGTAGCAGGCGCACAAGGCCCGCATCCTCAGGCTCCAGCAGCACGAGCAGGCGGAGGTTTTCCCGCGCCTCACGCCAGCGGCGCAGCTGCCGGAAGGAGTTTCGGCCACGCGGCTCGGGACGATAGAAAATCACCAGCGGCACACGGGCAGCCATCGAAGGCGGCGCACTGGGCAGCTCGCTCCCCTCGCCAATGCAGACAGCACCGGCAGCAGCATCCAGTGCGCTGCGGATGGCGGCTCTCTGGCCGGGATCTGGGTGGTAGAGCAGGTAATTCAGGACGGGTAGGTTCATGGGGTTAGCCTCACAACGCTCGAAACTGGCGACCGTCGTGGGGTTCTCCCGCTGGCTTCAGGCGCTACCGGGGCAAGACGCTTCGATCGCTGCCACGCGGGCATCGCCGGTTTGTCTCGTTCCGAAGCCTTCTGCTTACTCAGGCCCACTTTGGTTTCCCGCAGTGCCAATTCTGGTCGAATGCAAGGTCGCAACCTTCCCATGACCACGAACCGTGCCAAATTTTCAGCACTTGTACCAAAGGGCAAAAATTCCGCACCTAACACATTGCTTTCTTTGGCTGACAGCAGTCTTAGGAAAAATTTCTGCGGGGATTTTTTTCATCCCGTTAAAAATTGCTGACGGGCGATATGCAGCCTTGTGTCAAAAAGGAGCACACAAATGTGTCAAATTTGCCGGACGAACCCGCCTTAGGGGTTAGAAAACGTAAAAGGCCCACACCGGAGTGCCAGTGCGGGCCTGAATTTCGCTCAGCGCAACCCTTGCGCGCCGAATCAGATCGTCTGGTTGTATTCACCCACTTCCGGGTTCTCGCGCAGGATGGAATCGACCGCTTTGAACATCTCGCGCATCCGCGCTTCGGACACCGGGCTTTCGACAACCACCACCAATTCAGGCTTGTTGGAAGAGGCACGCACCAGCCCCCAGGTGCCATCCTCGGTGGTGACACGAACACCGTTCACGGTCACCACATCGCGGATCTTCTGGCCGGTGATCGTATCGCCCGCAGCCGCCATGGCTTCGATGCGCTTCACGACGCGCTCGACGACCTGATACTTGATCTCGTCATCGCAATGCGGGCTCATCGTCGGCGAACCCCAGGTCTTGGGCAGGTCCCGGTAGAGATCCGCCATAGACTTGGAGGGATTGCGGTTGAGCATGTCGAGCACGGCAATGGCGGTGACCACACCATCGTCGTAGCCACGCCCGACCGGCGCATTGAAGAAGAAGTGGCCAGACTTCTCGAAGCCCGCCAGCGCCTTCTTTTCCGTCACGCGCTTCTTGATGTGCGAATGGCCGGTCTTCCAGTAATCGGCCTTGGCACCCAGCTTGATCAGCTCCGGATCGGTCGCAAAAAGACCGGTGGACTTCACATCGACCACGAAGGTGGAATTGGGATGCAGCTTGGAGAGGTCGCGCGCGAGCATCACACCGATCTTGTCGGCGAAAATCTCGTTGCCCTCATTGTCCACCACGCCGCAGCGATCGCCGTCGCCGTCAAAGCCGAGGCCGACATCCGCACCGTGCTCCTTCACCGCATGGGCGATGGCGTGGAGCATCTCCATGTCTTCCGGATTCGGATTGTAGCGCGGAAAGGTGTGATCGAGCTTCACATCCAGCGGAATGACCTCGCAGCCGAGCGCCTCGAGGATCTGCGGGGCAAAAGCACCGGCCGTGCCGTTGCCGCAGGCCGCGACCACCTTGAGCTTGCGGGTAAGCTTCGGACGATCCGTCAGATCCTTGAAGTAAAGGTCATAGAGGTTGTCGCAGAAGGTGTAGCCACCACCGCCGTCGAGCGCAAAAGTACCGCCGAGCACGATCTCCTTCAGGCGGTTCATCTCGTCCGGCCCGAAGGTGACGGGGCGGTTGCAGCCCATCTTCACGCCGGTCCAGCCATTGTCGTTGTGCGAGGCGGTCACCATCGCCACCGCCGGCACATCCAGCGCGAACTGCGCAAAATAGGCCATGGGCGAGAGCGCAAGGCCGATATCGACCACCTGACAACCCGAGGCCATCAGGCCCGCAATCAGCGCCAGCTTGATCGAGGAAGAATAGGAGCGGAAATCATGGCCCACCACGATGCGGCGCTCGACGCCCTTTTCCTTGAGGAATGTGCCGATGCCCAGACCCAGCGCCTGAATGCCCTGCAGGTTGATTTCGGGGGCCTTATCCGAGGCGGGATGGCCGAACCACCAGCGCGCGTCATATTCGCGAAAGCCGGTCGGCTTCACGAGGGCGTTGGATTCGAACTCACGCGTATTCGGCAGAACAGCGGTCAGGGGCTTGGGAAAGAACGACATGGTGCATCCGCATCAATTCAGGATGCGCGTTCATAACCCGATGCAGATGAACGATACATAACGAAAACGGGCGCAAGCGCCTGTTTCAGGCCAAATATACGCTGTGATTTTACTGCTTGAGCACCAGGGTCTTGCCCTGCATCTCGAAGCTGCCCAGACGCCTGAGGAAGCTCATGCCCAGCAGGGTGTGGCTCATCGCGCCTTCCGGCATGATCACCGCCTCGACGTCCCGCACGACGAGGGATTGCAACCGCAGCTCGGGAATGCGCACGCGCGCCACACGCACCACACCATTGGCGGTGGAAACGCTCATCGTCCCATCGCCCTTGGCGGCGCTGACGCCGATCTTCCGGGCATCTTCGGCGGTCAGGGCCACAACGGAGGCTCCGGTATCCACGAGCGAGCGCACAAACTGGTTGTTGATGCGGATATCGGTGACGAAATGCCCGCGCGAATCCGCCTGAAGCGCCACCATGCGCGGACCACCACTCGTCGCGCTGGCCGCCTGCGCGGGCGGCGGCGTCGCCTCGCCCGTCATGGCCTGCAACAGGCCGACCGAGCCCAGCGCCTCGACAGCGCCGACCAGCATCAGCAGGCAGAGCATCATCCAGCCCATGGTCCTCATGATGCTCATTTGGTGTGTCTCTCCCTGCACCGGTCGTCGCAAGACGCACAACAGCACAGAGGCGGTTTGAGGGGCGTTAAGCGACGCCCCTCGCGCCGATCAATTGGGGCTTATATTGAATGCCGCCTTAAACAGATCGCGCGTATAGGTCTCTTTCGGGGCCGAGAAAATCTCGCGCGCCGGACCTTCCTCGACAACAACACCATGCCGCATCACGAGAACATGGCTGGAGAGCGCCCGCACGACCTTGAGATCATGACTGATGAAGAGATAGGCGAGCGAGCGCTTCTGCTGGAGCTTGCGCAACAGATCGACAATCTGCGCCTGCACCGACATATCCAGCGCCGAGGTCGGCTCATCGAGCACCACAAACTTCGGATCAAGCGCCATGGCGCGGGCAATCGCGATACGTTGGCGCTGCCCACCCGAGAATTCATGCGGATAACGATCCATGGCGGCGGGGTCGAGCCCCGTATCGGCGAGCGCGCGCGCCACAATCTCGCGCGCCTCCGCGAGCTTGAGGTCCGGCCGCTGGATGTAGAGCCCCTCAGCCACAATCTCCGCCACCGACATGCGCGGCGAGAGCGAGCCATAAGGGTCCTGAAACACCATCTGCATATCGCGCCGCAACGGGCGCAAGGCGGCCTGATCCATGGCCTGCACATCGCGGCCCAGCACAACCACCGGGCCTTCGGACTTGATCAGCCGCAGGATCGCCTGCCCCAACGTCGTCTTGCCGGAGCCGGATTCACCCACAACGCCCAGCGTCTCGCCCTCGCGGATGCGCAAGGAGACGCCATCCACCGCCTTCACATAGCCCGTGACCTTTTTGAAAAACCCGCTGCGGATGGGGAAATGGACCTTGAGATCCTTCACCTCCACCACGACAGGGGCTTCAGGATGCACCTTCGCCGGCTCGCCCTTGGGCTCCGCCGCCAACAGCATCCGGGTGTAGGCATGCTGCGGATTGGCAAAAACCTCGGCCACCGGGCCAGCCTCCACCACCTCGCCGTGCTGCATCACCGCAACCTTATGCGCAAGGCGCCGCACGATATTCAGATCATGGGTGATGAACAGCATGGCCATGCCGGTCTCGCGCTGGAGATCGCGCAGCAGATCGAGGATCTTCGCCTGAACCGTCACATCGAGCGCGGTCGTCGGCTCATCGGCAATCAGAAGGTCTGGCTCGTTCGCCAGCGCCATGGCAATCATCACGCGCTGGCGCTGCCCACCCGAAAGCTCATGCGGATAGGCCCCCAGACGCTTTTCCGGTTCGCGAATGCCCACCTTGGTCAAAAGCTCGATGGTGCGCACCCGCGCTTTCTCCCCGCTCAGCCCCGAGTGCAGGCTCAGGATTTCCCCGATCTGCTTTTCGATGGTGTGCAGCGGGTTCAGCGAGGTCATCGGCTCCTGAAACACCATGGAGATGCGGTTGCCGCGATAGGCGCGCAAATCCTCGTCGGACAGCGTGAGCAGATCGACATTCTCATCCCCGAAGCGGATTTCGCCCGTGGGATGGAAGGCAGCCGGATAGTTCAGCAGCTTGACGATCGAGAGCGCGGTGACGGATTTGCCGGAACCGGATTCTCCCACCAACGCAAGCGTCTCGCCTTTTTCAAGCGTGAAGGACACGCCCTTCACCGCAAGGCTTTCACGCCCGCCCTGCCGGAAACCTACGCGCAGATCGCGCACATCAAGCAGCGCGCTCATGCGAAGCTCTTTCTGGGATCGAATGCATCGCGCACCGCCTCCCCGATGAAAATCAGCAACGAGAGCATGGTGGCGATCACCAGAAAGCCGGAAAGCCCCAGCCACGGGGCCTGAAGGTTGGCCTTGCCCTGTTGCAGCAATTCACCCAGCGAGGGCGAGCCGGGCGGCAAACCAAAGCCCAGAAAGTCCAGCGATGTCAGCGTCGTGATCGAGGCATTGAGCACGAAGGGCATATAGGTCAGCGTCGCGACCATGGCGTTGGGCAACATATGGCGGATCATAATCTGACGGTCATTCAGCCCCAGCGCCCGCGCCGCCTTCACATATTCAAAATTGCGCGCGCGGAAGAACTCGGCACGCACCACCCCCACTAGCGTCGTCCATTTGAACAGCATCAGGATGCCGATCAGCACGAGAAAACTCGGTGTGATGACGGCAGAGAGGATGATGAGCAGGAACAGAAGCGGCATCGAGGTCCAGATCTCGATGAAGCGCTGGAAAATGAGATCAACCTTGCCGCCGAAATAGCCCTGCACCGCCCCAGCCGCCACGCCGATGATCGTGGAGGCGAAGGTGAGGATCAATCCGAACAGCACGGAGAGGCGAAAACCATAGAGCAGTCGCGCCGCGACATCGCGCCCGCGATCATCCGTGCCGAGCCAGTTCCATTCGATATCCGCGCAGGTTTTTCCGCCCCGTAACTTGGCGATAGGCTCGCATTGCGTGTCTTTCAGCATCCATGTCGGCGGCGCAGGCGCGGGCACGGGCAGATTGCGCTGCACGGTGGAATAATGAAAGCGGATCGGCGGGAAGACCATGAAACCATGGTCGCGGATCTCCTGCGCGATCACCGGATCGCGGTAATCGGTTACGGCGAGAAAGCCGCCGAATTTCTCCTCCGGGTAATTCACCAGCACGGGGAACAGCCACTCGCCCTTGTAGCGCGCGAGAATGGGCCGGTCATTGGCGAGGAACTCCGCAAACAGCGAGAGCACGAACAGACACGTGAAGACGACGAAGGAGATATAGCCGCGCTTGTTCGCCTTGAAATTGGCCAGACGCCGGGCGTTGAGCGGCGAGAGCGCAAGAAAACGGCCCGTTTTGGGCAGAGGCGGAGCCAGCATCGTTTCAGTCAAGTTGGCCCCCCAAGTGATGGCTCAGGATGAGGCGAAAAGCGTGGGCGTCGAGCACCGAAGCGGAGCATACATCTTCGTATGTGAGCATCGGAGCACAGAGGGACGCGGTTTGCAGACCATCCTCAGCCATCACGCGCCTCGAAATCAATGCGAGGGTCGATCAGGGTGTAGACAATATCCGTGATGAGGGTGACGACGAGGCCCATGAGTGAGAAGATATAAAGCGTTGCAAAAACAACGGGGTAATCACGATCCAGCGTCGAGGAAAACGCCAGCAGCCCCAAACCATCCAGCGAGAAGATCGTCTCGATCAGCAGCGAGCCGGTGAAGAAGGCATGCACGAAAGCCGCCGGGAAACCGGCGATGACAATCAGCATCGCGTTGCGGAACACATGGCCATAGAGCACGCGGCGCTGGCTCAGGCCCTTCATGCGCGCGGTGAGGACATATTGCTTGCGGATCTCGTCCAGAAACGAGTTCTTGGTCAGCAGCGTCAGGGTCGCGAACTGCGAGATCACCATGGCGCAAAGCGGCAGGGCCGCATGCCAAATGTAATCCTTGATCTTGCCGATCAGGCTCAGCTCGGCAAAATTCGAGGAGGTCAGCCCTCTGAGCGGGAAAATCTGCCAGAAGCTCCCCCCTGCGAACAGCACAACCAGCAGCACCGCGAAAAGAAAGCTCGGAATGGCATAGCCGACGATGATGATGGCGCTGGTCCAAGTATCGAAGGCGGAACCATCACGCACGGCTTTCGCGATGCCCAGCGGGATCGAGATCGCGTAGGAGATCAACGTCATCCAGAGGCCGAGGGTGATAGAAACCGGCAGCTTCTCCTTGATCAGATCGATCACCGAGGCATCGCGGAAGAAGCTGCGCCCGAAATCAAAGCGCGCATAATCCGCGATCATCTTCAAAAAGCGCTCATGGGCGGGCTTGTCGAAGCCGAACTGCTTTTCCAGCTCCTTGATGAAGGCCGGGTCCAGCCCCTGCGCCCCGCGATAGGCGGAAGAGGCATCTCCGCCCGCCTGCGCCGCCATGTCACCGCCGCCCCCGCCCACCCGCGAGGTGGCCGAGGAATCCTGCCCCTGCAACTGCGTGATGATCTTCTCGACCGGGCCACCGGGCGCGAACTGGATCAAGACGAAGGAAAGCGCCATAATGCCCAGCAACGTCGGGATCATCAGGGCAAGGCGGCGAAGGATATAGGCGCCCATTACTTGCCCTGCTTTTTGGCTTTTTCCGCATCCCACCACCAGGTGGAGGCAGCCACGCCTTCGAGCGAGCCTGCCAGCGGCGGGATCGGGCCGGGACGGGAGAACAGGTCCCAATAGGCAAACTTATGCTCGCCGCCGAACCACGCCGGCACCCAATAGCGGCCCGCGCGTAGCACGCGGTCGAGCGCGCGCGCGGCCACCTGCACCTCTTCGCGGGTATTGGCGGCAATCACCTTGGAAATCAGCGCGTCGATCGCGGGATCGGCGATGCCCGCGAGGTTGCGCGAGCCGACCGTCTTGGCAGCCTCCGAGCCGAAATAGAGCCTCAGGCTCTCTCCCGGCGCCAGCGACATGGTGTAGCGCTGCATCACGATATCGAAGTCGAACTCCTGCCGCCGCCGCGCGAATTGCGCCGGATCGATCGTGCGGATCGAAGCCGGAATGCCGATCAGCTTGAGCGCGTTGACAAACCCCGTGGTGTGCTTGTTGAGCGCGGGGTCATCCTCCAGAAACTCAACGCTGAGCGGCGTACCATCCGGCAGCACCATGCCGTCCGGCGTCTTCTTGGCCCCGGCTTCATTGAGCAGCTGCACGGCACGGCGCAGGATCGCGCGATCCTGGCCCGAACCATCGGAAGCCGGCATCACGAAAGGCTCGCCGAAAACCTCCTCCGGCACCTTGCCCCGGAGCGGCTCAAGCAACTTCAGCTCGGCCTCGGAGGGTTTGCCCTCGGCTTTGAGCACCGAATTCTCGAAAAAGGAATTCGTGCGCTTGTAGAGCCCATACATCAGGTTCTTGTTGGTCCATTCGAAATCGAACGCCAGCGCAATCGCCTCGCGCACTTTCGGGTCGCGGAACTTGGGACGACGCGTGTTGATGAACCAGCCCTGCGTACCGGAGGGGCGCGCATCGGGCGCCGTCTCGCGCTTGACGCGCCCGTCCTTCATCGCCGGAAAATCGTAGCGCGTCGCCCAGATCACCGAGGTGAACTCCTCGCGCAGGTGATAGGCCCCGGCTGTGAAAGCCTGGAACGCCGCCTCCCGGTCTCGGAAATACTCGAAGCGGATACGCTCGAAGTTCCCCTGCCCCACGCTCGAGGGCAGATCCTTGCCCCAGTAATCCGCCACCCGGCGGTAGCTGATCGAACGCCCCTGATCGACCTGATCGACCTTGTAGCCGCCCGAGCCCAGCGGACTTTCAAGCGTGCCGGCGTCAAAATCGCGGGTGGCGTAATAGGCCTTCGAGAAAATCGGCAACCCGGCCACAATCAGCGGCAGCTCGCGCGAGCGCCCCGGCGCAAAGCGGATCTCCACGGTATGCGGATCCACCGCGCTTGCCCCCTGACACTCGCGCAGGAGGAGGCGATAGCTGGTGTGGGCTTTCGCGCTCTTGAGCGTCTCGACCGAGAAGACCACATCCTCGGCGGTGAGCTTCGAGCCATCATGGAAACGTGCCTCGGGCCGCAGTGCAAAGCGATAGACGAGGCCATCCGCGCTCACCTGCACGCTTTTCGCCACCAGCCCATAGAGGCTGTCCGGCTCATCGGCGGAACCCGACATCAAGCTGTCGAAGATCATGCTCATGCCCGCCGCACCATTGCCGCGCGCAGAAAACATGTTGAGCGTATCAAAGGTCAGAAAGCTCTGGTTGCCCCCGGCGCTCGACACCGTAAAGGCGATCTCTCCGCCCTTGGGCGCATCCGGGTTCACATAATCGAAGCGCTTGAAGCCCTCGGGGTATTTGAGATCCCCGAAAATCGACATGCCGTGGCGCGCAGGCCCGAACACCGGCGCGCCCTGCTGGGCGAATACCCCCTGCGGCAGCAGCGTCGCGACGCCCATCCCCGCGCCCGCCTTGAGGAGGCCTCGCCGGCTCAACCCTGCGCTTGAGGTTTTCTGTGGCATTCCCGCTCCCGCGAATCACCCTGTCCGCATGCCTCAAGGCTATGCCGGTCGTTCCGCGAAAACAAAAGGGGCCGCAAGCGGCCCCTTTCCCTCCAACGCCAAGGCGTCAGCGCATTACTTGAGCGACTTGATGTAGGCGATGATGTTGGCGCGCTCATCGCCGCGTGCAACACCGGCAAAGCCCATCGAGGTACCGGAAACATAGGCCTTCGGGTTGGCGATGAAGGCATCGAGTGCCTCATCATCCCACTTGCCACCCTTGCCCGTCATGGCAGAGGAATACTTGAAGCCGGCAACCGCGCCCTTGTCGCGCCCGGCAACGCCGTGCAGCGCCGGGCCGGTGCCGTTCTTCTTGTCCGGAGTGAAGGAGTGGCAGCTCACGCACTTCTTGGCAGCGGTTTCACCCTTGGCAACATCAGCCGAGGCAAGGCGCTTGGCAATCGGCTCGACAGCCTCTTCCTTGGCAGCAACAGCCGCGCCGCCACCAGCCGCCGTAGCGTCCGGCAGGGCATAACCCGGCTGGGTCATGGCTTTCGGGGAAACCAGCGCGCCGGAAAAGAAGCCGACGCCCATCGCCAGCGTGGCCATGCCGAGGATCGCACCGGCGATCTTGTTCACTTCGTTGCTCATGCCAGAAGCCCTTTGCCCAAAGCCATGTTCTCGCGGACCCCGCTTTGCGCGAGGCCAAAATCATCGCGCTGATTACCCGCTTTCAATGCCATAATGCAACCCGTATAAGCGCGTGAATCTGCCCGACTTTCGTGAGGGGTGAAACCTGAGCCTCTGGCGTGGCATTTTCCCTCTGTTTCATCCGCATTTTGCCCACCCTTTGCTGCCCGTCCCGCCCATGTCCAGCCAGCCCGTCATCATCATTCCCGCCCGCATGGCGGCATCCCGCCTGCCCGGCAAGCCTCTGGCCGATATCGCGGGCCTGCCGATGATCGTGCAGGTGTGGAAACGCGCCGTTGAATCCGGCATCGGCCCGGTGCTGGTCGCCGCCGACAGCCCAGAGATCGTCACTGCCGTGGAAACGGCTGGTGGACAGGCCGTGCTCACCAACCCGGATCACCCCTCGGGCTCGGACCGCATCTTCGAGGCGATTGAAAAATTCGATCCCACGGGCAAGCATGACCTCATCGTCAATGTGCAGGGCGATCTGCCGACCCTCGATCCCGCCATCATCGTCGAGGCGCTCAAGCCGCTGGAGGATGAGGCGGTGGATATTTCCACGCTCGTCGCCGTCATCACCCGCGAGGAGGAGAAGACGGCCTCTCAGGTGGTGAAGGCCGTGGCCAGCCCCATCTCCGGCGCGCGCCACCGCGCGCTCTATTTCACGCGGGCCACAGCCCCCTGGGGCGAAGGACCGCTGTTTCATCACATCGGCCTCTATGTCTATCGCCGTGCAGCCCTCAAGCGCTTCGTCTCGCTCCCCCCTTCCCCACTGGAAAAGCGCGAAAAGCTGGAGCAGCTGCGCGCGCTGGAAGCCGGGATGCGCATTGATCTGATGGTGGTGGATACGGTGCCCCTCGGCGTCGACACCCCCGAAGAGTTAGAGCGCGCCAGAGAAATTCTCGGCTCAAAGTAAGGTTCTATGCCATGGCCAACAAAGTCATCGCCTTTCAGGGCGAGCGCGGCGCGAATTCCGAAATCGCCTGCAACGAGGTTTACCCGGACTGGACGCCGCTGCCCTGCGCGACCTTCGAGGATGCCTTTGCCGCGCTCGGAGACGGCACCGCCGATCTCGCCATGATCCCGATCGAGAACTCGATCGCGGGCCGCGTGGCGGACATCCATCATCTGCTGCCGACCTCTGGGTTCCACATCATCGGCGAGCACTTCCTGCCCATCCATTTTCATCTGATGGCACTCCCCGAGGCGAGCCTTGCCACGCTCAAGGTGGCGCAGAGCCATGTCATGGCGCTGGGTCAGTGCCGCCGCACGCTCAAGAAGCTGGGCCTCAAATCCGAGGTCGCGGCCGATACCGCAGGCTCTGCGCGGCAGGTTTCAGAGAGCGGCGACATCACCCGTGCGGCCCTGGCCCCCAAGCTGGCGGCGCAGGTCTATGGCCTGAAAATCCTCGCCGAGAACATCGAGGATGAAGACCACAACACCACGCGTTTCGTGGTGCTTTCGCGCGAGCGCGGCGATGCCGTGCAGGGCGGGGATGTGATGACGAGCTTCGTCTTCCGCGTGCGCAACGTGCCCGCCGCGCTCTACAAGGCGATGGGCGGCTTTGCCACCAACGGCATCAACATGGTGAAGCTGGAAAGCTACATGATGGAGGGCCAGTTCGCCGCCACCCAGTTCTTCGCCGATGTCGAGGGCCATGTGGATGACCGTGCCATGCAGCTGGCACTGGAAGAACTCGCCTTCTTCTCGAAGGAACTCACCATTCTCGGCACTTACCCCGCGCATCCCTACCGCAAGAAGGTGGCTCCGGCTGCTGAATAACCGGCGCGTCATGACCGGGCTTGGCCCGGTCATCCACGACTTTTCATGGCATGAACAATCAAGTCGTGGATACCCGCCCCAAGGGCGGGCATGACGGCACGATGGGCCTCACCCCGCCACGAAATGCCGTATCAGGTGGCTCGCAATCGACATCTTGGCCGGCACACCCAGCCCTTCGGGGTGCGTGCCGTCAATCATGGTGCGAATCTCCTCGCGGGAGAACCAGCGGCAGTCCTCCAGCTCCTCATGGTCGATGGTGATCGCATCGCTCAGCGCCTCGCAATAGGCGCCGATCATCAGGGAAGCGGGAAACGGCCACGGCTGGTTGGCCATGATCGTCACACGTCCCACCGCGATGCCCGCCTCCTCCACGGTTTCGCGCCGCACAGCGTCTTCAATCGTTTCGCCCGGCTCGACAAACCCCGCGAGCGTGGAATACCACCCCGGCGGAAAGCGGGGTGAGCGCCCCAGCAGCGCCTTGCCGTCCTTCACCGCCAGCATGATCACCACCGGGTCCGTGCGCGGAAAATGAAGCGCTCCGCAGGCTTGGCACTCGCGCTTGTAACCGGCATCCGCCACCGCCGAGGGGGCACCGCACACCGCGCAATGCCGGTGCGTCGCATGCCAATGCAGCATCGCCTTGCCCTGCGCGATGGCACCCAGATGCGGCGGGGCCACCATCTCCTCGAAGGCCAGCGCGCGCAGGCCAATCACCAGCAGGCTCTCGTCAGCCTTGAGCGCTTCTTCCTGCGAAGGGTCGATGGCAATGGCAAAGCGCCCCCTGGGAATATTCTTTGAGGATGCCTCCCCTCCCAAAACCGGTTCCCACTTTTGGGCGGCATCCTCGATCCCAAGAAAAACCTCTTCGCGGAAATGCCCTTGCCCCGGCAGCTTGCTCAAAGCCCAAAGCGGCTCCGCCCCCTCTTTGGCGAGCACGGCATAATCGCCGCAGAAGGCATAGAACCGAGCCTCATCCGCCGCGCGCAGCGCCTCCACCGCCTCTGGCTTGGTGCGCAGCTGCGCCGCGCGGTCCAGCGTATTGGTGGCAAAACCAAGGGTCGCGGGCGCGCCCAGCTCCATCAGCGGCGAAAACAGCTTGCTCATGCCTCAAACCCCAGCGCTCGCGCCAACTTGTCCATCAGAATGCCGACCATATGCGGCGGATAGGGCTTGCGCGTGCCCTGCCCCCACACCGGGCCGGGCCAGGCCTCATCCGAGACATAGCGCCCCACGATATGGATATGCAGCTGCGGGGTGACATTGCCAAGCGCGCCAAGGTTCAGTTTGTCAGGCTTGGCCACGCCCTGAAGCGCGGTCATGGCACGCGAGATTTCCGAGAACAGCTGGGCCTGATCTTCACTCGAAAGCTCGATGATCTCGCGCCGGTCAGCGCGGCGCGGCACCAGCATCAACCACGGGTAGCGCGCATCATCGAAGAGGAACACACGGCAGAGCGGCCAATCGCCCAGCGGCAAACCCACCGCTTCAAGCGCTCCATCGAGCACAAATCCAGTCTCAGGCATTTCCATTCCCTTGTTGGTCGTAAATCTAGGGTGGAGAGGGCCAACGCGCCACTTGTTTTCAGCGTTCGATTATCCGATATAGCGAGCGGGAGGTTGGCAGTGGACGTTGCACTCGCCAACCGGGTCAGGTCCGGAAGGAAGCAGCCCTAACGAGACCGGACGGGTCGTTGTTCCAGCCTCCCACCTCTTCCTTTTTTCGCGAATTGGAGCCGCGCTCGACATGGCTGACACCAGCGTAACGAGCGAGAATTCCGGCGCCTACCGCGTTCTGGCGCGCAAATATCGCCCCCAGCGCTTCGAGGATCTGATCGGCCAGGAGGCCATGGTCAAAACCCTCTCGAATGCCTTTTCCACCGGGCGCATCCATCAGGCCTATATCTTCACCGGCGTGCGCGGCGTGGGCAAAACCACCACCGCCCGCATTCTGGCGCGCGCGCTGAACTATGAAACCGCTGAAGTGCATGGCCCCTCCATCGCCATGCCGACCCTCGGTGAGCATTGTCAGGCCATCATGGAAAGCCGCCATGTCGATGTGATCGAGATGGACGCGGCCTCCAACACCTCGATCAACAACATCCGCGAGATCATCGAGGCCGCGCGCTACAAGCCGGTGTCGGCGCGCACCAAGGTTTATATCATCGACGAAGTGCACATGCTCTCGAACGCGGCCTTCAACGGGCTGCTCAAGACGCTCGAAGAGCCGCCGCCCCACGTGAAGTTTCTCTTCGCCACCACCGAGATACGCAAGGTTCCGGTGACGGTGCTCTCGCGCTGCCAGCGGTTCGATCTGCGCCGCATCGAAATTCCGGCGATGGTCGCCTACCTTGAGACGATTCTGGCGCAGGAGAACGTGAAGGCGGAAGCGGAAGCGCTGCAACTCATCGCACGTGCTTCCGAAGGCTCGATGCGCGATGCGCTCTCCCTGCTTGATCAGGCGATCTCGCACGGCGCGGGCGATGTCAAAGCCGCCGATGTGCGCGACAGCCTCGGGCTGGCGGATCGCACCCGCGTGATTGACCTGTTTGAAAAGGTCATGTCCGGCAACATTGCGGAAGGCCTGCAGGATTTCGACCGCCAGCATTTTGAAGGCGCCGACCCGCTCGCGATCCTCACGGACCTTGGCGAATTCATCCATGTGGTGACGCGCCTCAAGCTCGTGCCCGATGCCGCCAAAGACCCCGGCCTGAGCCAGACCGAGCGCGAACGTGGCCTCGCCTTTGCCAAGATGATCCCCATCCGCGCTCTGACCATGGCGTGGCAGATCGTGCTCAAGGGCTTGGGCGAGGTGCAGGCCGCCGCCCGCCCCAAGATCGCAGCGGAAATGGTGCTGGTGCGCTTGGCTTACGCCGCCGACCTGCCGGGCCCGGGTGAGATCATTCGCGATCTGAAATCGGGCGCTTATTCGATGCCGCAGGGCGCCGCCCCCGCGCTCCCGAATGGCGGCCCGCAAGCCAGCGGCAATAACGCGCTTCAACCCCGCATCGTCTCCGATCAGGGTGCAGCCTTCGCCCCGCGCATGGCCCCGCAGGCGAGCAGCTTGCCGCAGCCGCAGAGCTTTCCCGAGCTGGTGGCGCTGGCCGCAGAGAATCGCGACATCACCCTGCGCACCGCGCTGGAGCGCGATGTGCGCGTCGTGAGCTTCGAGGTCGGGCGCATCGAGATCGCGCTGCTGGAACGTGCCGAGCGAGACCTGCCCAACCGCCTCTTCCGCGCGCTGAAAGATTGGACCGGGCAGAACTGGGGTGTCACGGTGGCGAAAGATGTCGCCCCCGAAGCCCTCACGCCGACCATCCATGAAGAAGCCGAGGCAGCCCGCACTGAGGAGGCGAACACCATTGCCGCCCACCCGGCCGTGCGCGCGGTGCTGGAACGTTTTCCCGGCGCTCAGATCGTGAAGATCGAGGAAGCCGCCATTCCCGAAGCGCCGCTGGACAGCGGCGAACCGGAAGAACCCGAGTTCAGTGACGAAGATTTGTAAGTTTGTCGCATTCCCTTCCTGCGAACCGGAACCACTTCGACAAGGAATGCTCCACCTGAAGATTTGTAAGAGGCCGCGATGAAAGACCTGATGGGCATGATGAAGGCCATGGGCGATATGAAAGCCAAGGCCGAGGCACTGCAAAAAGAACTCGACGAAACCGTGGTCGAAGGCCGCTCCGGCGCGGGCATGGTGGTCGTGACCCTCACCGCCAAGGGCGACATGCGGGGCATCACGATTGATCCCGCGCTCATCAAGGCGGACGAAAAGGAAATCCTCGAGGATCTCATCGTCGCCGCGCACGCCGACGCACGCGCGAAAACCGAAGCCGTGATGGCGCAGAAGACGCAGAACCTGATGGGCGGCCTCTCGCTGCCGCCGGGTTTCAAACTGCCGTTTTAGAGCCTCGCAAGACGCGAAATTGCTGCGCAGCATAAGGTGCAGAAATTCCTGATTTTGCTGCACGTTTGTTGCGCAGCAAGACATTGAAACAAAAGAACAAGACCTCATGGCCCAAAGCCTCGCCGGACCCGAGATCGAACGCCTGATCCAGCTGCTCGCGCGCGTGCCGGGTCTGGGGCCGCGCTCGGCGCGCCGTGCAACCCTGCACCTCATGAAAAAGCGCGAGGAGTTGCTCGCCCCTTTGGGCGAGGCCATGCGCATCGCGGCCGAGCGCATCGTCACCTGCGAGACCTGCGGCAACCTCGATACCCAAAGCCCCTGCACACTCTGCCATGATCAGCGCCGCGACGAGAGCATCATCGTGGTGGTGGAATCGGTCGCCGATCTCTGGGCGCTGGAGCGCGCAGGCGCGATCAAGGCGCGCTACCATGTGCTGGGCGGCACCTTGTCCCCGTTCGACGGAATCGGCCCCGAAGACCTCTCGTTGCCCAAGCTGGTGGACCGCATCGGCGGCCATGTTTCAGGCAGCACTGTGCGGGAGGTGATCCTTGCGCTCAACGCCACGGTCGAGGGGCAGACGACCGCGCATTACATCACCGATCTTCTCGCCCCCACGGGCGTCAAGGTCACGCGTCTTGCGCATGGCGTGCCGGTGGGCGGCGAACTCGATTACCTCGACGAAGGCACGCTCTCAGCGGCATTGCTCTCGCGCACGAGCTTGTGATGCCGGTCGCCGACATATCGCGCTTCCAGACCATCGATTGCTGGATCTTCGATCTCGACAACACGCTCTATCCGCCCCATGCCGATCTCTGGCCCAAGGTGGATCAGAAGATCACGCAATACATCTCCCATCTTCTCGGCGTGGATGGCCTTACCGCGCGCGCCATTCAGAAATATTATTACGCCCAGCACGGTACCTCGCTGAACGGGCTGATGGCGCATGACGGCATTGACCCTCACGCCTTTCTCGCCTTCGTACATGACATCGACCGCTCGAACATCGAGGCCGATGCCCGCCTCGGGGGCGCGATTGCGCGCCTGCCAGGCCGCAAGTTCATCTTCACCAACGGCTCGCGCTATCACGCGGTGGAAACGTCGAAAGCGCTCGGCATCGACCACCTGTTTGAAGATGTGTTCGATATCGTCTCGGCTCAGTTCACGCCCAAGCCCGCGCGCCGCCCCTATGATCTCTTTCTTGCCGCGCATGGCATCGAGCCCGCCCGCGCCGCCATGTTCGAGGATATTCCGCGCAACCTCACCATCCCGAAGGAAATGGGCATGGCCTGCGTGCTGGTGGTGCCCGGCGAGCAGGGCTCCAACAAGGACGAATGGGACAAACGCATCGAGGCCGGGGTGGGCGGAGAAGGTCCCCCGCTCGATGCCATCACATCCGATCTCCCCGATTTCCTCGATCGCCTCAGCCTTTTGCTCGGACAAGGGGTATTGCCGCCACCTCAATAGCATTTTCCGCGCAAGTGGCTGCCGGTTGCGCGCAGAACCGCGAGGTCCGCGTCAGCGAAAATGCGTCAAACCTAGAACTCTGAACCGGGATCGAAACATCGATCCCGGTTCAGCTTGACAAAGCGGACACATTTTTTCACGAAACCCGCCAAGCTTCAGTCTCCAAGGAAAACGCCATGTCGAGCCTCGCCGCCCAACTCAGCCCCGTCATCGACGCCGCGTGGGAAGATCGCGCCAATATCTCCGCTGCCTCCAAGGGCGCGGTGCGCGAGGCCGTAGAAGCCACCCTCAATGCGCTCGACTCCGGCACGCTGCGCGTTGCCGAGAAGATCGCAGGCAAATCCGGCCCCGAGGCGTGGACCGTGCATCAGTGGGCCAAGAAGGCCGTGCTCCTCTCCTTCCGCCTCAACGATATGGCCCCCATCTCCGGCGGCCCCGGCGGCTCCACCTGGTGGGACAAGGTGGATTCCAAGTTCCTCGGCATGGATTCGGCTGCCTTCACCAAGGCTGGCTTCCGCGCGGTTCCGAACTGCGTCGTGCGCCGCTCGGCCTTCATCGGCAAGAACGTGGTGCTGATGCCTTCCTTCGTGAACGTCGGCGCCTACGTCGATGAAGGCACCATGGTCGATACCTGGGCCACCGTCGGCTCCTGTGCGCAGATCGGCAAGAACGTGCACCTCTCGGGCGGCGTCGGCATCGGCGGCGTGCTGGAGCCGCTTCAGGCCAACCCCACCATCATCGAGGACAATTGCTTCGTGGGCGCGCGCTCGGAAGTGGTGGAAGGCGTCATCGTCGGCGAAGGCTCGGTGATTGCCATGGGCGTTTTCATTTCGGCTTCGACCAAGATCATCGATCGCAACACCGGCGCGGTGCATGTGGGCTATGTGCCGCCCTATTCCGTGGTCGTCTCGGGCAACGTGGCGGGCAAGCCCCTGCCGGATGGCACCCCCGGCCCCTCCACCTATTGCGCCGTGATCGTCAAAACCGTGGACGCCCAGACCCGCTCCAAGACCGGCATCAACGAGCTTCTGCGCGACTGATCACGCCAAGTCTTGTCTTGCTTGAAAAGAATTGCGCCGGGTCAAAAGCCCGGCGTTTTTCTTGTCATCATCTTGCCATTGTCCCGCGCGAATGCGTTCATGCGCGCCTCTATTATCCGCGTTTCCAATCTGGCAGGAGCCTGACCCCATGTTTGACGCAAAGAAGCTGCTTGATCTCCTCGTTCAAGGCGGAGCCACACCGCAACAGGCCCAGAACCTGGGCGGCATTGTCAATCAGGTCGGCTCGGTCGTCTCCTCCGTGCTCGGGCAGGCCACCGCCGGCGCCAAGCAGGCCGCTGGCGAGGTGAATGCCGCGACCGGCATTTCCGGCAAGGCGAATGATCTCATCGGTCAGTTCACGGGCGGCCAGTCCGCCGCTGATCTGGTCAACAAGGCCAAGGACATGGCGGGCAAGAACCCGCTGGGCGCGGGCGCAGTTGTGGGCGGCCTTGCCGCCGTGCTGCTCGGCACCGGCGCGGGCCGCGCCGTGGTGGGCTCTGCCGCGCGCATGGGCGGCCTCGCCCTCATCGGCGGGCTCGCCTACAAGGCGCTTCAGAATTATCAGGCCGGCAAGCCAATCCTCGATCTGCAGAGCGCCGCGAGCGACATGGCATCGGGCAGCGTGCCGCAGATCACCGGGGGCGATGATAACGCCCGCGCGCTGCGCCTCGTGCGCGCCATGATCGCTGCCGCCAGCGCCGATGGCATCATCGATGATGCCGAGCGTGCCGCCATTCTCGGCAACCTCAAGGCTGCCGGGCTCGATGACGAGGCCAGCGCCTTTATCGACAACGAATTCGCCAACCCGGCGGATCTGGCCTCGCTCAACGACAGCGTTGAAACGCCCACGCAGGCCGCCGAGGTTTACACGGCGGCCCGCCTCGCCATTGATCCGGATACGCCGGAAGAAAAGGCCTTCCTTGCCGCGCTCGCCAGCCAGCTCGGGCTGGAGGCCAACCTCGTAGCCCATATCGAGGCGGCAGCAGCTTCCGCCAAAGCCGGAGCGTAATCACACGCGCCAAGCGCACGCTGTGACAAAACAAACCCGGCGGAGCGATCCGCCGGGTTTTCAGTCAGGAGAAACCTCCTGAAATTCTTCTGATGCTGGCCGACGCCGAACGGCGTCGCACCGGTTTCATCTGCTGCGCGCGGCCTTACGCCAGCCAGCGCTTGCGACGCTTGTAGCTCTTCACATCGCGGAAGGACTTGCGCTCGCCCTCGGAGACGCCAAGGTAGAATTCCTTCACATCCTCGTTCTCGCGCAGCGACTTGGCATCGCCGTCCATCACGATACGGCCGGTTTCCATGATGTAGCCATAGGTCGCGTATTTCAGCGCCATATTGGTATTCTGCTCGGCCAGCAGGAAGGACACGCCTTCCTTGGCGTTGAGATCCTTCACGATCTCGAAGATCTCTTCCACCACCTGCGGCGCAAGACCCATGGAGGGCTCGTCCAGCAGGATCATCTTGGGGCGGCTCATCAGCGCGCGGCCGATGGCGCACATCTGCTGCTCACCGCCCGAGGTGTAACCGGCTTGCGACTTGTAGCGCTGCCGCAGGCGCGGGAAATAGTTATAGACCATCTCCATGTCGCGCTTGATCGCCGCGCCGCCGTCACGCCGGGTGAAGGCGCCGGTGAGAAGGTTCTCCTCGATGGAAAGATGGCCGAAGCAATGGCGGCCTTCCATCACCTGGATGCAGCCGCGCTTGACCAGATCGGCCGGGGACATGGCTTCCACGCGCTCGCCCTCGAACACGATGGACCCCTTGGTCACATCGCCGCGCTCGGCCTGAAGCAGATTGGAAACGGCTTTCAGCGTGGTGGTCTTGCCCGCACCGTTCGCGCCCAGCAGCGCCACGATGCCGCCACGCGGCACCGAGAGCGACACGCCCTTGAGCACGAGGATGACGTGATCGTAGATCACCTCGATATTGTTGACCGAGAGGATGATGTCCTCGTTCGTCTCGATTGCGTCCGACATCGTCAGCATTCCGGTTTGAAGCGAGCGGGCGAGAGGCTGGCAGCCCCGTCAAAACCCATCAGCAGGCTCAGGGGGAAAAGAGGGGCGGACGTTCAGCCCGCCCCATCGTTTGTCAGAAGGCTCAGGCGGCCTTGTCGCAGGCTTCCGTGCGCTTGGGCCAACCCGGATCCTTGCCGACGAAGGTCTTGGCTTCTTCCTCGATCAGCGGACGCACCACGTCCTTGATCGGGTCCATCCAATCCGAGGCCTTCACGTACTTGGAGCCATCCCACTGCGAGACGAACACCTTGTTGTGGCCGGAATGGTCGGTGCAGGAGAGCTTCATCGGGTTGGCGAAGCCTTCCATGCCCATTTCCTTGAGGCGCGCTTCGGTGATGTTGAGCGTCTCAAGGCCACGGCGGACATCCTCGCCGGTCACGGACTTCTTGCCGGTCAGCTTCTGGGCATTGCGGACAGCCTCCACGATCAGCATCGAGTTGTAGACGCCGCGATTGTAGAGGTTTTCGCCCACCTGCTCCTTCTTGGCCTGGCTCAGACCCTTGTCCACCACATGCTTGAGGATGTCCTGCATGACCGGGAACTGGGCGCCGGTGTTGTGGAAGTTGAGGGTCTTGTAGCCCTTGGCACCGGCTTCACCCGCACGGGCGTCGTCGTCACCACCGGCCCACCACACGCCGACCAGCTTCTCCATCGGGAAGCCGTTCTTCACCGCTTCCTTCACCGCCGTCGGGTTCATGGCGCCCCAGCCCTGGTTGTAGATCCAGTCCACCTTGTCGCGGCGGATGGAGAGCCACACCGAACCCTGGTTCTGCATCTGGGCAGCCGGCACCGGGTAGAGCTTCAGGTTGAATTCGTACTTCTTGGCAAGCGCCTCAAGCACCGGGATCGGCTCCTTGCCGAACGGCGCATCGAGGTGGATCAGGCCGATGGTCTTGCCCTTCAGCTTGTCGAGGCCACCTTCCTTGGCCGCAACGTGCTTGATGAAGACGGAAGCGCCGTCCCAATAGGTCGCCGGCGGGTTGAACACCCACGGGAAATTGGTGCCATCGGCCGCCGCCGAAAGGCCATATGCCATCGAGAGCACCGGCACCTTGTCGGCCGCCGCCTTAGGGATGAGCTGGAGCGTGATGCCCGTGGAATAGGGGTTGTACATCACCGGCTTCTTGGCCTTGGTGCTCTCGTAGCACTCAACGCCCTTCTTGGTGTCATAGCCGGTTTCGCATTCCTCGATGACGATCTTGGCGCCGCCGATGCCGCCATCGCGCTGGTTCAGCATTTCGAGATAGTCGCGCATGCCGTTGGCGATGTGCACGCCCGACCCCGAGAACGGGCCAGTGCGATAGGTCAGCAGCGGCACGTAAACGCTGTCCTGCGCCTGCACCGGGGCAGCCATGGTGAGCGCCGTTGCCGCGAGCAGGGCGGAAAGGGTCAGATTGCGTTTCATAGGCACTTCCTCCTTAGGTTCACCCCTGTAGGGGCATCTTCTTATTCGTCGTTTCCCCGGGTTATGGGTCCCGGTATTCCCTTCAACTGGGCCGCTTCCTCAATAGGGGAAGGGCCAGGTTCTGAGCTTCTGCTTCGTGATCTGCCACAGGCGCGCCATGCCGTGCGGTTCCACGATGAGGATGAAGATGATCAGCGCGCCGACCAGCAGGTGGTTGATATGCTCGGCGGTTTCCGAGGCGATCGCAATACCGATCGAGGGCAGACCGTATTTCAGCACCAGCGGCACGATGTTGAGCAGCGCCGAGCCCAGGAAGCACCCCAGCAGCGAGCCAAGACCACCGATGATGACCATGAACAGGATGTAGAAGCTCTGGCGGATGTTGAAGAGATCCGAGGCCTCACCACCTGTGTACCACAGCGTCACCATCACCGCGCCGGCCACACCGCAATAGAAGGACGAGAGCGCAAACGCCGTCAGCTTGGCGGGCAGCAGGCGAATGCCCATCAGCTCCGCCGCGATATCCATGTCACGCACCGCCATGAAGGTGCGCCCGACGCGGCCATGCAGGATGTTCGAGGCGATCCAGGTCATGAACACCACGATGGCGAGCAGCACGAGATAGCGCGTCGTCGGGGTCGCATTGGCGCCGGTGATGATATGGCCGAACAGCGTGCGCTGGGGCACCTGAATCGCCCCCGAGGCGGAGTAGTTGTACAGCCACGGAATGCGCACGAAGCACCACTCGAGGAAGAACTGCGCCGCCAGCGTCGCCACCGCGAGGTAGAACCCCTTGATGCGCAGGGAGGGGATGGCGAAAAGCGCGCCGATCACCGCCGAGAAGAAACCCGACGCCAGAATCCAGACGAGGATATTCACATTGGGGAAGCTGGTCGTCAGCTTGAAGCAGGCAAAGGCACCCACCCCCATGAAGGCCGCCGAGCCGAGCGAGATCAGCCCGGTGTAACCGGTGACGATATTGAGACCCATCGCCGCAAGGCTGAACACCAGAAACGGGATCATCACCGAGGAGATGAAGAAGGTGGACCCCGTCAGCGGAATAACAACTGCCGCGATGAACAGGATGATCCCGAGGCCGATCCGATCCTGAAGGATCGGGAACACGGCCATATCAGCGGCGTAGGTTTTCTTGAATTGGCCGGCTTCGCGGTAAAACATGGACCCGGTCTTTCTCTCTTGTTTCCTATTTCCCGGACGGAAAACCGGGAACCACTTTTCCTGGTCAATAGGTCAGATACGTTCGATGATCTTGTCGCCGAAGAGGCCCTGCGGACGGTACATCAGGAAGCCGAGCGCAATCACATAAGCGATCCAGTTCTCGATGCCCCCGCCGACCAGCGGACCCCAGTAGAATTCGGCCATCTTCTCGCCCACCCCGATGATGAGGCCGCCGATGATGGCGCCCGGCACCGAGGTGAACCCACCGAGAATGAGCACCGGCAGCGCTTTCAGGGCGATGATGTCGAGACCGAAGGAGACCTCCGAGCGCGCACCCCACATGATGCCGGTGATGAGCGCCACGATGCCGGCGGCAAACCACACGATGGCCCAGATCTGGTTGAGCGAGATGCCCACCGAGAGCGCGGCCTTGTGGCTGTCCGCCACGGCGCGCAGCGCACGGCCGATGCGGGTGTACTGGAAGAACAGCGAGAGGCCGATGATCATGGCCGAGGCGATCACCGCCGCGGCAATGTCGAGCTTCTGGAAGGTCACGCGCCCGCCCAGCATGTTCACGTCGATCGAGCCTGTCGGCAGGAAAAGCTGCTCGGTGATCATCTGCTTGGGCTCACCACCGAAGATGAATTCGCCGATGCCGATCAGCACATAGGTCAACCCGAAGGTGGCCATGAAGAGGATGATATCGGGCTGGTTGACCAGCGGGCGCAACACCACACGCTCCACCGCGATAGCCAGCACATACATCACACCAAGGGTGAGCAGCACGGCGATCCAGGCGGGCACGCCCTTTTCATGAAGGCCAACCAAGGTCAGGCCCGCGAACACCACCATGATGCCCTGCGCGAAGTTGAACACGCCCGAGGCCTTGAAGATGAGCACAAAGCCCAGCGCGATCAGCGCATAGAGCACGCCCGACACAAGGCCTTCCCACAGGGTCTGCACGAAGAGATCCGGCGAGGCACCCATCTGCACGAAGGGGTCGATGAGAATGTTGTAAAGCATGGTCTTCTCCCCCGGACCTTAGTGCGCAACGCCGAGATAGGCGTCGATGACCTTCTGGTTGGCCTTCACCTCTTCGGGTGTGCCATCCGCGATCTTGAGGCCATATTCGAGCACGCAGACACGGTCCGACAGATCCATCACGACGCCGATGTCATGTTCGATCAGCGCGATGGTGGTGCCGTACTGTTCCTTGGTGTCGAGGATGAAGCGGCACATGTCCTCCTTCTCCTCAAGGTTCATGCCGGCCATGGGTTCGTCCAGCAGCAGCAGTTCCGGCTGCATCGCCAGCGCACGCCCCAGCTCCACGCGCTTCTGCAAACCATAGGGCAGCTTGCCGACCGGCGTTTTGCGGATGTGCTCGATCTCGAGGAAGTCGATGATTTCCTCGACAAACTTGCGATGCTCGATCTCTTCCTGCATCGCCGGACCATGGCGGAAGACGTGCCAGAAGAACGGCTTCTGCATCTTCAGCGTGCGCCCGACCATGATGTTGTCGAGCGTGGTCATGCCCTTGAAGAGCGCGACGTTCTGGAAGGTGCGGGCGATCCCCTGCGCCGCAGCCACGTGCGGACGCATCTTGGAGCGGGTCGCCCCGCGATAGGTGATGCGGCCTTCCTGCGGGTGGTAGAACCCGTTGATGACATTGAGCATCGAGGTCTTGCCGGCACCGTTCGGGCCGATGATCGCGCGCACTTCACCCTTCTTGATGTTGAAGGACACATCCGTGATGGCCTTCACACCGCCAAAGCGCAGCGTAACGTTCTCGACGTTGAGCAACTCCTCGCCCGGGGCGATGGTCTTGAATTCCTTCATGGCTATGCCCCCCTCACGCCGCCTTGACCGCCGAAGCCGGGAAGGTCTTGGCATCCATGACCTTCACGCGTCCCTCGATCTTGCCCTTGCGTCCATCCTCGAAGGACACTTCGATCGAGATGTCGGCCATCTCGGAGCCATCGTAGAGCGCTTTGACCAGCGGGTCGTAGCGATCCGCGATAAAGCTGCGGCGAACCTTCTGCGTGCGGGTGAGTTCCCCGTCATCCGCATCCAGTTCCTTGGGCAGGATGAGGAAGCGATGCACCTGCGAGCGCGACATCATCGGTTCGTCGGCCAGCTGGCGGTTCACCTCGGCCACATGGCCCGCGATGATCTCATAGACCTGCGGATGACCGGCGAGTTCCTGATAGGAACCGTACGAGACGTTGTTGCGCTCCGCCCAGTTGCCCATCGCGGTCAGGTCAATGTTGATGAAGACGGTGACATTGTCTTCCGCCTGCCCGAAGGCCACGACCTCGCGGATATTGGGGAAGAACTTCAGCTTGTTCTCGATGTATTTCGGCGCGAACAGCGAGCCGTCCTTGAGCTTGCCCACGTCCTTGGCGCGATCGATGATCCTGAGCTGGCCGTCTTTTTCGAAGAAGCCCGCGTCACCGGTGCGCACATAGCCATCCGGCGTCATGGTTTCGGCCGTCTTCTCCGGCTCCTTGAAGTAGCCGACGAACTGCCCCGGCGACTTGTAAAGAACCTCACCGTCATCGGCGATCTTGATCTCGGTGTTCGGCGCTGCCGGGCCCACGCAATCGCAGCGCACGGCGTTGTCGGTCTGGCAGGTGACGTAGAGGAAGGCCTCTGTCTGCCCGTAGAGCTGCTTCAGGTTGATGCCGATCGAGCGATAGAACGCGAAGAGTTCCGGCCCCATGGCCTCACCGGCGGTATAGGCCACGCGCACGGTGGTGAAGCCGAGCACGTTCTTGAGCGGACCATAGATCAGCGCCTCGCCGAGCGCATAGTTGAGGCGCGCCAGCAGCGGCACGCTCTCGCCGTTGAGGATCTTCTCACCCCACTTCTTGGCCACGCCCATGTAGTAATGGAACAGACCACGCTTGAGCGCACCGGCATCTTCCATACGGATCATGATGCGGGTGAGCATGCCCTCATAGACACGCGGCGGCGCAAAAGCGAAGGTGGTGCCGACTTCGCGGCGGTCTTCCACCGCCGTTTCAGGGC
>JAIUNQ010000015.1 GCA_020161475.1 Pseudomonadota bacterium
GCCTTCACACTGCCGGAAATCATCGCGCGTGGCGAACTCAGGCCGCTGCGCGATCCCCGAACCGCAGGAATCGACGACCTGTAGGCAAGCTTATGTGTGTTTTCTGTTCCGTTGCTACTCAGAGCCCAACAACGGTAAGGTGGAACGAAGCGAGAATTTGCGTCAAGCCGGTCGGTTGATACCGAGGCGGCGCATTTCGCGATAGATTGTTGATCTGCCGATTCCAAGCTGCCTTGCGGCTTCTGCCGGTGCGGTTTTTGCTTCGACCAGTGTGATGGCGGCCTCGACCTTCTTCATGTCGAGTGGCTGGCGACCGGGGCGCTTCCCCTTTGCCCTTGCAGCCGCGATACCATCCTTGGTCCGTTCCGAGATCAGGCGTCGCTCGAAATGCGCGATGGCGCCGAAGACATGGAAGACGAGTTCGCCGGCGGCCGAGGAGGTGTCGATTTTCTCCTCGAGGCTGAGAAGGGCAATGCCCAGTTCTCGCAGCATGGTCACCGTTGTCAGCAGTTCCGCCAGAGAACGGCCAAGACGGTCGAGCCGGACGACGGCAAGCGTATCACCGGGCCTGGCGTAGGCGAGGAGATCGGCAAGACCCGGCCGATCCATGCTTTTGCCTGATTTGATGTCGGTGAACACCTTGATGGCGCCGGCCTGTTCAAGGCGCATGGTCTGCCCGGCGACATCCTGATCGCCAGTCGAGACTCGCGCATACCCAAGAATATCTGCCATTAATAGTGTCTCCCAAACGGACGTTCTGTGGACGGGCATGGTCAGGCCTGTGGAAGCATCCCAAATCCGTCCACAGACTATGTCTCTTTATCCGAGATTGTCCATAGATTGGAAAGCCCTTTTGTGGACGAAGGAAGGAGACTTGAATGGCCAAACACACGTTGCTGAGCGATCCCGAACGCGATCAGTTGCTGGGCGTCCCCACCGGGCAGGATGATCTTGCCCGGCTCTACACTTTCGAGGTCGCGGATTTTGATCTGATCCGGTTGCGGCGGGAAGACCGAAACCGGCTTGGTGTTGGCCTGCAACTGGCGCTGCTTCGTTATCCCGGCACGACACTGGCGCAGATTCTCGATCGCGCTCCCGGCATACCGGAGGAATTGCTATCCTTCATCGGAGCGCAGCTTGATATCCCGGCTGAAGCGATCGCCGATTACGCGGCGCGCGACCAGACGATGACCGATCATGCCCGTGAACTTGCCGTGGCGCTTGGGCTTCGCGGCGTGGCCGGGACCGATATCCCCTTCATGATCGCGGCGGCGGCCGATGCCGCCTGGTCGACGGACAGAGGGATTGTGATTGCAGCGGGCGTGATCAACGCCATGCGGCAGGCGAAAATCCTGCTGCCCGCGATCTCGACGATCGAGCGCGCCGGAATTGCCGGTCGGGCACGCGCGCGAAAACAAACCATGCATGCTCTTTTGTCTGGCCTGGGGCCGGATCAGGTCGAAAAACTCGACGGGCTGTTCGTTCTCGACACCGACATGGGCATCACGCCGCTCTCCTGGCTGAAAACCATTCCTGCGGCACCGAAGCCGGACCATGTTCGCGAGATTCTTGACCGGTTACGGTTTGTGCGGGCAATCGACATTCCCGCCAAAGCACGCACAATGGTTCACCCTGATCGCTATCGTCAGTTCGTGCGGGAGGGCCGGGTATCGCCGGCTTATCTGATCGAACGCTATGCCGTGTCGCGCCGCCGGGCCACGCTGGTTGCTTTCCTGATCGACCTTGAAGAGCGCCTGACGGATACTGCGATCGAGATGGCCGACAAGCTGATCGGCAGTGCCTTCTTGCGGGCGAAAAATATGCAAACCCGGCGGTATGCCACGACGTCAAAGGATGTCTCCCGGCTGATGCGGCTGTTCCGTGGCACGATCGACGCGCTTTCCACTGCGCTTGATCATGATGTCGATCCCATCGGGGCGATCGACGAAGCTGTCGGATGGGCCAACCTCCTCAAGGTAAGATACGAGGTCGCAGCCCTCGCCGAAGCGGCGAATGAGGACCCCCTTATCCTGGCCGTTGACCGTTACGCGACGCTTCGAAAGTTTGCGCCGGCACTGATAGAGGCGCTTGAGTTCAAGGCCGGACGCGGGAGCGAGCGAACGATTGGCGCAATCCGCATCCTTCGCGAATTGAACCGAACGGGCAAACGCGAAGTCCCGCCCGATGCGCCGATGCCGTTCAGGAAGGAATGGTGCAAGCTGGTCATCGGGCCGGATGGCAGGATCAATCGCCGCCTCTATGAAACGGCGGTCCTGGCCCATCTGCGCAACAAGCTGCGCTCGGGGGATGTCTGGGTCGAGCAGTCGGCTGCCTACCGTCGCTTTGACAGCTATCTGGTATCGGCGGCCGTCGCCGCGCCAATCGCATCGGCATTGAGATTACCGACAAAAGCCGATGAATGGCTCGACCAGCGTGGCAGGGAACTCGACTGGCGGCTGAAGCGCTTCTCGCAACGCCTCAAACGGAACCAGCTCGAGGGCGTCAGCTTCATCGATGGCCGCCTGACCGTCGCCCCGGTCAGAGCCTCTGCATCTGTCGAGGCAGAGGCCCTTGCCGATCGGCTTGATGCGATGATGCCCCGCATCCGCGTCACAGAGTTGTTGCATGAGGTGGCGCGTGAAACGGGATTTTTATCGTCGTTCACAAATCTGCGCACTGGCGAAAAATGCCCCAATGGGAGTGCATTGCTGGCGGCGATCCTCGCCGATGCGACCAATCTCGGTCTTTCCCGCATGGCAGCTGCCAGCCAAGGCGTCACGCGCGATCAGCTTGTCTGGACCCAGGATGCCTATATCCGCGAGGATACCTATAGCGCGGCTCTCGCCACCATCATCAATGCGCATCACGCCCTGCCGATCGCCGCGGCCTGGGGGGATGGCACCACATCAAGTTCGGATGGGCAGTTCTTCCGCGGCGGGAAGCGTGCTGCCACAGGCGGTGATATCAATGCCCGGTATGGCGTCGATCCCGGGTTCAGCTTCTATACCCATGTCTCCGATCAGCATGGGCCCTATCATGTGAAGGTCATCTCGGCAGCGGCGCATGAAGCCCCCTATGTTCTCGACGGACTGCTCCATCATGGTACCCGTCTCGGCATCGCGGAGCATTACACCGACACGGGCGGCGCGACCGATCATGTCTTCGCCCTCTGCGCCATGCTCGGCTTCCGTTTCTGTCCGAGAATGCGGGACTTCCCGGATCGGCGACTGATCCCGATCGATGTTCCCGCCGCCTATCCTGGCATCGCTCCCATCCTCGGGAAGCGAATCCGCACTGACGTCATTCGTGAGCACTGGGACGACGTGGTTCGTCTCGTCGCCTCGCTCAAAACAGGTCATGTCGCGCCATCGGTGATGCTGAGAAAACTCGCCGCCTACGAACGGCAGAACCAGCTCGATCTCGCCCTTCAGGAAATCGGCAAGATCGAGCGCACCCTGTTCATGCTCGACTGGCTGGAAAACCCCTCGCTCCGACGCCGCTGCCAGGCCGGGCTCAACAAGAGCGAACAGCGCCACGCCCTGACCCAGGCAATCTGCACCTTCCGGCAGGGCCGGATCATCGATCGCAGCCACGAGGCCCAGCAATACCGTGCCTCCGGATTGAACCTCGTCATCGCCGCGATCGTCTACTGGAACTCAACCTATATGGCCGACGCCGTAGCGCATCTGAGATCAGCCGGCGAGCCCATCTCCGATGAGATACTGGCTCATACCTCGCCAGTCGGTTGGGAGCATATCGCCTTCTCCGGCGACTTCCTCTGGGATCGCGCCGCACAGGCAACAAGCCGAAAAACGCTCAATCTCTCGTCCAAACGGCATGTGGCATAACAATGTTCACCACACGTTCGACCTTAGCGTTGTTTAGCGGGAAATCAGCGCCATGCCCTCTGATATGTCGCGCGCTTTACAAAGAGCATCCGACCATTTCGCAGATCATCACGCCGCATCGGCGTGGCTTCGAATTCGCCAAGTACATTCGGAACATCGCGGTTGGTCACATCAACCCCTTACTGAGCCAGAAGACCCTTGAATGGCGGCCGGAACTTAATGCCGTCCTGATGATACCTGGCGCACCAGCCGAGGCCTTTCTCGGCTACGCTGTGTTGGAGACTGCGATCAACACCTTCGTCGATGGCGAACGGCACCGCATCTTTGATAGCGACACCGACCTAGCTTACCCGCCGGACCTGACCCGGTTCCTCGATTTTTTGGGGTCGACGGTACATGTCGGGATCGCTTACTGCGCTGCGGTGGCCGCTGCGGCGCTCGAACACGCCAACTTACCCGACTTTAAGGAGAACTGGCTCGACTTGGCCGTGAAAGCAAGCTCGACGGACTTTACCTTCATTACGCGTAAGGGATAGCGACTGCCAATGACTGCTAGGGCTCAATGCCGCGATCAGGGCGATCGCTTCGCGGAATTGAATAAGTGTTCCCAAAAAAATCAAGCAATATCAATATGTTAGTTCCATAATTATCCTTATGCGAATCCTGTTTCCGCGTGTTGTTTGGCGTCTTCGCCGTCATCACCACTTGGGATCAGGCCATTCCCGGTTCTCCCACCCCTCAAATTCCGCAGGTGACAACATCGGCTTATCGCCATTGCGGAGCTGGAGCGGATAAAGGCGTTCAAACATCGGGTCGAAGCTTTCGATTAGCGCCAAGAAACCCCGCGCCCGTTGGGACTTGGACCAAGAGCAAAACAGGCCTGCTCGTCCATGGAGCTTGTCCACGAGGTTTGGGTCAGACCCGTTCAGCCGGCCCCATGCTTTGATGATCTTCGGGCCAAGGGCTCCGAAATCCTCCATCAAACCTTCTTCGATTGCCGCCTCGAGAGCATATGTCAGAGCCTGATATCGACGGCCATGTTCTAGGAACGCCAACGATTGCCTGAGGATATGCTGCTGCAGAAGGAGCGTGGGCCACAGAATTTTTACGCCGTAGCGCACGCCAAATTCAGGGGCGTGTCTCGGCGGTTTGATAACTTCGCGCTGACCTTCGAAGGCTTTGCGGATATCGTATGCAAATCCAAGGAACGTTCCCTCCTTGTTTTTGACCAAGGGGGAGCGCTCATTGATGTCATGCGCCATTTCATGCAGTGCTTTCAGCGACCAATAATCGCCCGTCAGCATGAGGCCGGCGTGATTTTTGGTGATGAGGTGCGACAGCATGTTCGGGCCTTATGCAGCACTTCCTATAGGAAGCCTCACTGTGAGATCGTCATACCCGACCACGGGTTCGAGGCGTCCGTCACTCGCCTTTCTGAGGCTCACCAGCCCGTAGCGTTCCATGGTCTTCAGGGTACGGGACACGTTTGAGAGTTTGCGTCCAGTTCGCTCTGCGAGCTCCGTCAGGGACTGTGGCTTCGATCGGATGATTTCGGCCAGCAAAGCTCGATTGGGGCCAGACAGGATTCGCCCGAGCGTCTCGGTTGAAGGCAACCAGATCTTTGGATCATCGGGAGACGGCTTAATCGTCCCTCGAGCGATCGCGAGCGTGCGAGCTTTCATCTCCTCATAAGGGAGGATGCCGATGGTCAGTGTCGTCATCGCTTTACTCCTCGTTCCTCCAGCACATCATCGACGAGTTTCCAGAAATCCTCGATCAGCGCAGCTGCGGTTGAATAGTCATAGGGCCGTATCGTTCTCAGGCGATGCTTGTGGTCCCAGACTTCGCGTTTCCCGCCTGGGCCTTCGCTGGCCTTGACCGAATGGGCATTGTCGAAGCCGACCAGCCGCTCCCCGGATGGGCCATGCAGCGTCAGACTGTAGTCGAGCCCGTGCGGTTTCTCGCGCGTTGGGGTGATACTTCTGACTTCGAACTTCACCCAATGCTGACCTGATTGCTCGACCACGAAAACAAGACCATCGAGGTCGAGCAAGGTGTCGAGTGTTTGATCGCGCTCCATAGGCAGAGACTTATCAGACAGTGATAACAAAAGCAATCTAGACCGTTCTGCCCAGCTGGCCGGCCGACCAAAATAAAGTCCAAAGCTGTCCAATCGAAAATGGAAACACCGCCGATTGAAAGCCGAGCCTTTGTAGATTGAAAGGATGGACGTTTCACCCCGGGGTAGCAGGCCCCTATCGGCAACAGCGCTGTGGGGCCCTTGCGGTTTATATATCATGCAATATATTGTTTGTTATGTATTGACAAGATACCGGTTTGTTGTTCAAACCAGAGGGCGCTGACGCGGGGTTAGGTTCTCCTGTCCGCTGTCGATGGAAACAGAATCTGCAAACGAATGGAGTGGCTTGGTATGGGGCGACCGGTGGCAGGCCGTGACGAGAAGCGCTCCCTGCGGGTGGAGATGAGCGCGGCGGATTTCCATCTGCTGGAGCAGGCCTCGGCTCTATTTGGTGTCGGGAAATCCGATCTCGTGCGCCGTCTGGTGCGCGCCGCGGTAGAGGTTGGCCCTGCCCTCTCGACCGAGAGCATTGCGCAGATTGAAGATCTCGCGGCTCAGGTGCGGATCGTCGGGCGCAACCTCATGCAGGTGCTCAAAGCCATCCATCGCGGGGAGGCCGTGGGGATCGCCGACAGCGAACCGGTTTGGCGGGGGCTGCACGAGCTGATCGAGGCGCTTGATGCAGAGCTCTCCGCACTCGGTGAAGCGGCGATACGTCAGTCCGCCGGCCTGCGCGAGCGAGCTGGGTTGCAGGCTTCTGCATCTGCACGGTTCGAAGCGAGGGGCGCGGCAGAATGAGAGCGGCGCCCTCCCCCGGTTTTGACCCCTCGCCGTGGCTGGCGGCGAATGCTGCTTTAGCTGCGCGGATTGGCAACGGGCGCAGTCGTGGTGCCGGCCTATTCGGCATCCGAGGTTTGGATGCGGGCTCATCTCGCCCTGGACAGACAATCACCGGCGATCGAGACGACGAGCGACGCCGGGGGCTTACCGCAATCGCGGCGCGTGGCGGACGCGAGCCAGAGGGCTTTTCTGTCGGGCTCAGAGGAATAGCTGGTGGTGGCGTCGGTGCCTCTGGATTGGCATCGTGGGGAGATGCGGGCACTGTTTCAACGGCGACGCTTCTCGCCCGGGGCTATCAGCCAGCAGTGGTCAAGGTTGTTTCCTATGCGCATGGGGCGACACGGGCGACGGCGTCTGCCCAATACATCGAACGGGACGAGGTCGAACTCGAAACGCATTCGGGCCAGCGTCTCCCCGACAAGGCAGCTGTAGCCGACGAGATCAAGGCCTGGTCCTTAAGCTTCGAGAAGCGCCAACCCAGCCAGGATGTGGTGGCTGTCCGCCTCCAGCTCAGTGGTATGCGTGACAACAGCGAAGATCGGGAACGTCTGGCCGCCGCTGCTGGAGCGGCCTTCGAGGGGCATCGTCATGCTATCAGGATTGAGGTCCGCGCCAGCGGAGAGATCGAGGCGCGTGCCGTCGTCGTCATGGCGAGGACAATCTCGCCCGAAGAAAAGGCAGCCAATCGCGAAGCGCGTGCAAATGGCGATGTGCGCCCTCCCCTGCCACCTCGCCTTCGCGTGGTCGAGCAACGCATGGGAACCACCGAGGAAGCGCCCGTTCGTAAGGTGTTCGATGCGCGGTCTGAAGCGGCCATGAAGGCGCGGATCGAGACGGCGACGGGCTATCCTCAGCACGGCATCAGCATCGAACCTGCAACGCCGGGACATGGGCGGGATGCTCTCGGACAGAGGCTCTCAAGCTTCATCTCGAAGGCCCCTGCCCTCGACCATCTCCAGCGGCCGATTAGCAACGCAGATGATATCCGGGACGTCACGCGAGATTGGGGTCGTCTTCTCCGGTCACAGAGCCCACGGGATACCATGCATATGGTGGTCTCGGCCAAGGCGGGCACCGATGTGAAGGTCTTCACGAATGCTGTCCGCTCTTTTCTTCACCAGCAGTTTGCCGATCACAAGTTCATGTTCGGCGTGCACACGGACAAGGCTGAGGCGGGGCATATCCACGCCCATGCGATCGTGGCTGTGCGAAGCGAGAGTGGAGCCAAGCTCCATCCCGGCCCCACAGATCTCGCGCAATGGCGTGTGAACTATGCCGCCCATGCCCGCGAGCATGGCCTGCAGATCGTCGCCACGCGCGCGGCGGAACAGGCGTCCTCACGCTCCTATGGACCAAGGGACAAATCCATTGTCGATGTCGCCACAAACCCGAGGCCCGAGCGGAAAGAGCAGGATCGTGCCTATGCTAGGGATACCCGAAACGCCAAACTCATCCGGAATGCGGAGGAACGTATGGCAATCGCTCGCGCCAACCCCGTTCGCATTCCGATGACCGAGCGCGAGCGTGCGGGCGTGAGCGAAAGTCTCGAACATTGGCGCGGCCTGGCGAAAGCGGATCCGACCAACGAAACCGCGAGAACCATGGCCGAGCGGCTCTTCGTAGCAAAAGAAGCGGGCGATGCGCTCAACACCCTCAAGACAGCGCTTTCGCAGAAGCCAGCAATCTCGACCGATCCATCACCCATCAACAAAGTTCGAGCGCCAGAGATGACGGAAAATGCTGAGAGATCTGCGGATGCCATGCTGCGCGATCTCCGCCAGATGAACCAGCGGATTGCCGAGGTCACATCCATGCTCCCTGAAGGGTCGCGCGAGAGGTTCACAGCGCAAGCGAGTCGCTACCTCGACAAAATGGCAGAACGCATCGATCAGCAGCGCGTGCAGGAGACGAAGGATCCTACGCGGGTTGAAACGCCAGTGGCAGCTCGATCACTGGTGAGCGAACAGGCTCAGCCTGCGGCGGGCCCCGCAATTCCAATCGATCCGATGGCCGAACTCAGGCGGCAACAGACCGAAATGCTTGAACGGCTTGCACAAGAGCGAGTGCAGTCAAGGGACCGCGAGCGCGGGCATGAAGCGGGAGATTGAACGTCGGAAAAGGGGCCGGAAGCGGAATGACGGCTAGCGGCATTGGCGATGCAGATAGCTGACATTTGAAGCGCTCGCACCCCATCAGTTCACGCCTTTTGCGGGGGTTTAAACGTCAAACGGCAGTGTGAGCTGCAAAGACTACTTGGTCGCGGTGCATTCGACGACGTGCCGCTTCCTTTCCCAGCGGGGCACTCTGCCCCGCTGGGACCTGGAACTGAGCTGCAAGCGATTGGACGGCATAGATCCATCGCTGGCCATTCATATGCATCAGAGCATCACGATGCGCGAGAACCGGAGTACGCTCGCCATCGAATCCCTGAACCGAAAAACGGGCAAGAGGCCAACGTTTGATGTCTTCTACTGCCGGCAAGATCACAAGCCGGAACTCATGCCGCTTGGGATCATCGAGTCTTCTAATTGGATCGTCGGGACGTCACGTCCAGCAGTTATGGGGAATCAGGCGCTCACTCATCCCAAAGACCGTAAGCGAGTTCATCGATCCTGGAGTGGGTGCCATCTGGCCAAGCCAGAAAAAGCGTGAAACGTCGACGCTCAACCAGTTTGAATGTCTCCGGGTCCTTTGACCAACTCATCATTTCGGCAGCGGCTTTGCTGACAGCGCGGTCGATGGACGCATTGGCAGGGGTTGTGCCATCGTCACGGCCTCGATCCGTTACCGCCGCTAGCGCACCAAGACCCAGCCTGACGCCCGCCGGCGATGTGGGGATCACCACGCCGTCAGACCGACAAGCGGCCAATCGGATAGCTGTCATCCCCGGCTCAACCGTCAGCAAAATCGAAGGCTCGTGCTGTTCAACGGCCGATCGTTGGGTTTGTGTTTCAAGTTGATCGATAGCACGGACGAGATCATGTGCGAGGTCCTGCCAGCACATGGACTGCTGCTCAATTCAATCAGGTGACATGCCATCACGAAACCCGCCGCTCATGAATGCTGGTCGTCAAAGGTGAACAATATGGCGTGAACCCAGATTGGCTTGGCTTGACCAGCAATGCCTTCAGCAAAGATCGTGTGTCGATCGAACGGGATATCATCCGTGGGGCCGTCACGGAAAAAATCACCGAGATGGCGCTGTGCTTCCGAAAGCAGATAGAGCGCGTAGCTTTCGAAGCATTCACGCGGCTGTGGTGTCTCCAGGGCAGCCTGCTTGAGCGCCGAGAGATCGAAACTGTAGCGAGGAGAGTGCCCGGCGGGCCTGGGGTCATCATCGTTGACAGCCCATGTGAGGACAAGGCCGGGCAGGTCCCAGTCGAGCCGACCGATGATCAGGCCGTGGCTGTAGGCCTCCCATTCTTCGGTCACCATGGGCCGATCTGACGGCGGCAGAGTGCGACCCGACTCGTTTTCCATCTGATCGATCAGACTATTCAGCTGATCGCGCAAGTCGATCAACAGCGCCGTATAAGGGCGGCGGATCGGAAAGGCTGCGCAGTAAGGCGTGATCATGGCAACTCCTGCAGGTTTGGCTCATCTTGCCCGCACAGCAGGGTCCCTCAAAGAACCCGAAGTATGCGAAGGAGAAGGCCGTGACGCAAGCACAAGCGGCAGCATCGACATGTGCGCCAGCGCACAGTCCTGCAGCATGTTCAGCAGCATCCATCATTCCCGGACGGTCTCTCCGTTCAAGCCAGAAGGGGCCCAGCGCAACATTGCCGGAAACCGGTTTTGCCGGCTGCGCTCCACCACACGGAATTATGCCCCGGAAACGCATGCCGGTTCCCGGTTCAAGGAGAAGAAGATGTCATCTGGTCTGAAAAATCGCCTGCCCACCCTTGCTGCCGCTGCCATCATGGCTGTTCTGGCGGCATCACCTGCCAGCGCTTACGCCTTGATCTGCAAGCATGGCAAATACGATGTCGACAGCCGCGACGAAGCCCAGCTGAAAAGCGCCTTCGGCACCAGTTATTGCACCATGCGGCGGTTCAGCTATCGCTCGGATGCCGAGAATTTCGCCAAGAACAACAACATGCAGATCGGAAAATCGTGTTCCTGCCGCTGATGCGGTGACATGGCCACCAGACACAATGCGCCCGCACAGCAAGCGCGGCGCAAGGCGACAAGGCTGGCCTTGTTGATCGTGGGTCTACCGGTTCTGCTTTGCCTCGGGCTGGTGGTTGCGTGGCCCATCGCACCCCGCCTCATCTAGGGGATTTCCTTCGAGATCCGGTGCGCCGCCTCGCGGGCGCGCAGCGAATGTCTGCGCCTGAAACATCAGGAAGCAGAATTGCAATCCTTGAAAGCAATCGAGAATGAAGTGCTGCACCTTCGCCGGAGCCAGCAACCCGCCGGCCAGCGCTGAGCCCGTACGCCGCCGCCATCGGCAAGGTTTGCTCCGGCAAGGACAACTCTTGGCGATGGGCATCTTTCTTGCGCAACCAGCGATCAGCAACGAGATCAGCTGGCCACCCACTTCCGACGCGCTGGAGGCCTGCCTTATCCGCGAGGGGAAAAGCGATGCCGCCGGCCAGGCCTGCATCGGCAAGGCCGCGCGCCAATGCCTCGAAATTGCCCAGCGCGAACCCATTGTGCATGTCGAGAAATGCTACGAGCCGGAACTGGCCGCCTGGGCACGGCTGGTGAACCGCTATTTCAGCGAACGACCCAAAGGGGTGAAGGGCGAGCGTATGGCGGAGGTTCAGCGCCGCTGGCAGGCCTACCGCATTGCCAAATGCGATTACGCCGCTTTCCATCATGGCGGTGCTGATCATGGCCGCTGGCAGGGCCTGATCTGCCTTCTGGACGAAACCGCCCGCCGCGCCATCGAGTTGCGCAATTACCGGAGGGGTTGATGATGCCCGTTGCCTTCATACCAGCAGCGGCCCGTGCATCTGGCACGAGGCTGGCAATCAGCGCGATCATGCTTCTGGCCCTGCTGGCGCCCGTTGCGGCGGATGAGCCACCGCCCTTTGGCCGGAACGACTTTCGCGGCACCTGGGCAAGCGATGCGCATTGCCGTTGGTCGGATGTTTTCATGCTGGTCTATGACCGCAAGCGCGTGGATCTTCCGGAACGCAGCGCGCGCGAACCCAGTCTGGATTGCCGTATCCTCGGCGTGTCTGGCAAGAGACCGGTCTGGAAACTGCGGCTGTCGTGCCAAACCTGGGACGCACCGGAGAAAAAGGGCAAGCGGTTCGAGCTTCGCCAAACCCTGACAATGGAAGCCAATGGCTTCAAGATGCTAGTCGAGACCGAACCTTATCTCGATTACCCGGCGCGGCGGGAGGAAGCCCGCTATTGCCGCGGCGCCAATGACCCGCCGCCCCCGTTGATCTGCTTCGACGAGAAAAAGGGCGGTACCTATCCCTGCGAGCCATGAAACCATTCCAACATGAAGGCCTAACTATGCCCCGCCGTGACGTGATGCCCATGGCTGCACCCTTTGCCTTCGGGTTGATCGCGATGTTCGCTACCCTGGCGGCCCATGCCCAGCCTCGCACCTTCGGCAACTGGATTGTTGGTTGCGACAACAAGGCCGAGTGTACGGCGGTGGGTACGATGGCAGCCCCTCCCAACCCCGCCGGGCCGGCCGTGGTGCTGCGTATCGGCGTGGATCGGACATCACCCGGCGGGTTTGAATTCGCGGTCATTCCGCTGCCGGATGGCAACCCGACCCCGCGCGCCATCACGGTTATCTGTTCTCTCTGCAGCAATGGCCTCCGCACGGCAGGCGAGGACATAGTGGACAGGTTCGAGCTGCATGGCCAGCGGCTCACAATTCCAGACAGGGAGGCTGCCCGATGGCTCGATGCCCTCGGCAAGGGACAGCGCATCGCCGTCGCCTGGACAGGCAGCGCGGCCAGCGTGACAATCGACGCATCCACATTTCTGGAGGCCTGGAAATTTCTCGCGCAGTCGCGCGGCGATCTCATGCGCCAAGCCTTGATCGGGGCAGGCTTGCCCTCGCCGCAGGTGGGACCACCGCGGGAGGAGCGCCGGCGCGCTTTGTCTGCCAGGGAGGTTGTGCCTTCCGGCATTCCGGGGATCGAGCGCATGGGGCGGATATGTTCGGTCGAGGCCGATCAAGGGCGCTACCGACAATTCGAACTGCCGGGCGGTGTTACCCTGTGGGCAGTGGAATGCCGCAAGGGCGACACGCTCACCCGCCATTGGTATCAGGCGCGCAGTGACGGCGATCTCCCGACCGCGCTGGAATTGCCGGATGGCGATCGCGTTCAGCTCAATGCGGGCGAAACCAGTTTTGCGGAGAGCGTGTTCGATTTTGATTTCGGCATTCTCCGCGCGCGTTCCGGCCCGGCCGGTCGCGAGGATTGCGGCACCCAGCGCGCCTGGGGTTGGGATGGTGGAAGCTGGTTCCTGCTGGAGCGTCGCGAAATGCCGGTTTGCGTGGGGCTTTCGCCGTCAGATTGGATCCGTACCTATGCATCGCCATAGCCGAGTGTCACCGCTTCAGCCACAAGCATGGGGAGATCGGCATCAGGGCGGGACGGGTCCAGCAGCGCGACAATCCGCCGACGGGCAATGTGTTTCACCGGGTAGCCGCCATAGATGAAGTGATAGCCGCGCACATCCGGCACAGAATCGCCTCCCGGCGGAATGATCCGCGAACAGAAGCCTGGCCGCTGCTCGGCCGGATCAAACGCGGATATGGCACTCGGAACCGGCACCCAGCCGAGGCAAGGGAAGATTTCGCCAGCATGGTCAGGGGCGAGCGCCGGCACCGTGCAGGTGGCATCATGCCGGACCCAAAAAGCACCCTGCTGCCGGTAACCGAGCCATCGTAATTCCTCGCTGGCCTGATCGATTTCCGTCATCGCCACAAATCGGAACTCCCTGACGAGCTCGGTCTTTGCGGCGTGCTGCCTGAGATTCAGATCATAGCCCCAGACGGCCGGGCTCAACGGCTCCAGCATAGCGAGGGTCGCCGTGTAGTCATGCGGCGCCGTCACGAAGGCGACGGAATAGGTGAACGGCTCAAGCCAGACATAACCCGTTTCCCAGGAACGCCGGGCAAATGGGCCGGCATTCGCTTCGGCTGGCGTCATCGCAGAAAAGCCCGCGCGTTCCAGTGCTTGTTCGATGCGTTTGTGCAACGGGGTCATCGTCCGCTTTTCGATGTCAGGCCCCATGCCGACAAGCGAATTCAGGCCAGGCTAGAATGAGGAATCGTCCGGACTGTGCGCCAGCGCACAGTCCGTTTGGGCCTGCTCTCTCCATACCGATCTTCGGGATCAGGGGAGGGTAAGGCATGGGGGCCGGATCTTTGTCGGAGAGAAGCCGGAAAGGCCAAGGCCAGAGCTGCGCGTGCCGCTGAATGAGACGTCGTTGTGCCATCATGCTCGGCATCAGCCTCATCCCGACAGCCACGCTTTCTTTCGGAACCCCGGCAAAGGCGCAGCATGATTTTCGCGGCATCTGGGCTGGCGAGCGCATGCTCTGTGACGGCCCGCGTAACCGCCTTCATGTCTATGGCCTGAAACGAATCCGCCATCCCGCCCTCTACGAAGGTGATGCCGGCTATGCCTGTGAGGTCTTGCGCATCATGGGGCGCCCACCTGTCTGGAGGCTCCAGCTGAACTGCATCACGTTCGGGAAAGGCCAGAAACCGAGGCGTTTCAACGCCATCCAGACCCTCAGAATGAGGGACGGCCATCAATGGATGGCCGTGACCATGAAGGCGAAACATGGTGGCGGCATCTGGTCAGATGACTTCCTGCGCTGCCGCTCTCTCACGCAACTATAACCCGCCGCCATACCGGGCAAAAGAAAGGCTACCCATGGGCACCATCATCGCAATCTTCCGTCAGTCATGGCTCACCAAGTTGGGCATCCTCGGCCTTATCATCGGTGCAGGCATGATTGGATATAGCGTCCTCTCCGGCCCGCCCTCCCGCGAAAGCCTCCAGACGGTAGAGGGCACGATCACTGGTGCTTCTCGCGTCGCGCGCACCAGCAAGCGCACGCGCGCGACGACTTCCTATTATGAGATGACGCTGAAACCGGCTGATGGGAGCGCGGAACTCAAGCTGCGCGTGCCTTCCATCGAAATGGCCGAGACCGACGTGAGGTCGATCATCACGCGGACCGTCAAGGCTGAGTTCGATTCCGAACAGGACGTCTATGTGCTCTCCAGCGGCAATCGCGAGGTGTTGACCTACAAGAACAGCCTCGAGCGCCGAAACCTCAATTTTCGCCAGCATTATGTCGACGGCATCGCCGCCATGATCGGCAGTGCCCTTGCCCTGCTGATCGGTCTTTTCCTGGGCTTTCGGAAGCTGCGCAAGGATGCGGCGGCGGCCAAAGCGTCGGGACAGGGTTGACCGTGATGCCGCAGGGTTCCACCACGCGATGGCGTCGCCGGCGGGCATTACTCGCCATGATGCCGTCTTTCCTTCTCTTGGCGGCGGGGTCGGCCTCGGCGCTGACACTTGAGGAAAGCGGCGAATGGGTGGTCTCCTGCGACAACGCTGCCAGCTGCTCGCTTGTCAACGCCTCGCAGCTCACCCAGCTGCGCGTCGCCCAGCCTTCGCCCTTCGGCATGTCGCGCATCTGTATCCACCGGCAGGGCGGGCCGGAAGATGCGGCACAGTTTTTCCTGGCTCTGCGCTCGCGCAAACCGGGTCATCATGCTTCCGGACAGGCAGATCAGTGGCTTCGTCTGGCGGGCGGCAAGGTTCCGCACCCTGATATCGCCTTGCATCACCGCGGAACCGAGTATTGGGAAGTGCCGCCTCAACAGGTCGGGATGCTGCTCGGCGCGCTCGACGAGACGGCCCAACTGCATGTGATCACGCGGGAGGGCGCTGTTCTTGAACGCCTCTCGGTTCAAGGCATTGAAAAAGCTCTTTCCCTTGTCGATCAAGCGCAATCTCGCACGGGCACGGTAACGGCCTTGCGCGACAAGGGCGAACGAAGCGCAGGAACTATGCCGGCACGTCCGAAACCGCCAAGCCTGGTGACGGCGCCCTTGCCGAAGCTCGCGGCTCCGCCCCCGCCCTCGGCCGCCGCCCTTCGGCTCCGGCAGCAGGTCTGCGGATCGCCGGGGCTCGATGCCTCGATCGGCTATCGGCTCCTGGGAGATCAACGTCGCCCTGACCGGACGCTTTGGGTTACCCCATGCGATCCGAAGCCAGGCCTGCGGCGTGATCTGTTCGTCATTGAGCATGCGGATGGCACGGCCGTGCCGGCAGCCTTTCCGGGCGTCATGCCCGAAAGCCCCACCGGCCAGCCGGGTTTGCTGGCAACCCCGCGTCTGGACGCCGAAACCGGCCTCGTCCGTGAGCAATGGATCGCTCCTGTTCCGCCGCCCAAGATAGAAGCATGCGGCATCCAGCGCCTTTGGGCGTGGAATGGCCGAGCCTTCGAACTCGCGGAAGAACGCCGCAGCCTCAGCTGTGCCGGCATCCTCTCCGGCTATTGGGCAAGAACTTACACGCGCCCGCTCGTCATGGCGGTGCCTGACGGTGCCATGGCAAACGCCGCATCGTTCCAACCCCCTTGCTGAGGATTATCTCCATGAAGGCGCTTTATGCCACGCTTGCGATCCTGCTGGCCATCGTAGGCCCTGCCCTTGCCCAGCAGCGCGACGAGGAGGAAGGAGGCTGGGTCGGCTTTGTCGAGGGGATGGAAACCTGCCTTGCCGACAAGAAGCCGCTTCTCACTCATGGCTATGCCTGCATCGGTCAGTTCAGCGCGGCCTGCCTCAAGCATGCCGAAAACCAGACCACCGCCAGCATGGAGCGGTGCTATCTTGACGAGTACCGCGCCTGGGATGCGCTGCTGAACCGCCATTACAAGGACCGCCCGAAAGGCGCGGCCGGCCAGGAGCTGCAGCAGGTGCAGCGCGCGTGGCTGGCCTATCGCGAACGGAAATGCGCCTATTTCCAGATCCACTATTCGGGTGGCTCGATAGCGCGCTGGCTGGGCGCCCAATGCATGATGGATACAACAGCCAGGCGGGCGATCGAGTTGCGCTTCTTCGCGATGGATCGCTGAAATGGCAGTCCCCGCACGCTCCTGCGCCCTGGACCGCACCAGACCCAGGGCCAGGCCGGGTTTCATCCTCTCGGCCATGGCGGTCATTTTCGGGCTGCTGGTCTTCACGCCGCTCGTCGGAACCCTATTCGTTCTTTACAGAAATGATGCCCTGACCCTCGGCAACATGGTGTATGGCGTGTCGGCATCCCTCGGCGGTCTGGTGCACGCCATTTTTTCGGCGCGGCCGGTGACAGTGGTTCTGGTCCTCCCGACCATGCTGGTTTTTCTGGTCTCGATTGTCTTTCTGGTAGCCTTCTGCTTTCGCGCCGCCTGGGGGCCGCGCATCCTTGCGGCCTTGGCCCTGATCTGGGCACTGGCCGCCAATGCGAGCACGGTTCTTATACCGCTTCTGGGCATGTCCGGGTCGATGCCTTTACTGACATTCCTCGGCATGGTGCCGGGCCTCGTCGCGCCTTTCATCTTCGCCCTCGGATTTGCCGGCTTCATGCTTCACGGCGACGTCGCACATGCCTGGTTTGGCACCTTTCCCAAGGACACCTCGCCGCAGGAGACGCGCACATGAGTGGCATAAACGCTAATGATCGCGAGGGGTGCTGGATAGACCTGATGGCACTGGCCGGAGGGGATGAAAGTCATCTTTTTCTCGACCTGATGGTCGTTATGTACAGCCTCTGGGCCTATAACAATCATCGCCCTTTCCGGATGGTGAGACCGGCAAAAGGGCCAGACGGCCGCCCGACCGGGCGCGCCAGTCTTCTGATCGAAGATGTCGCTTGGGGATGGCTTGCCGCTCGTGAAAACGGCGTTCACCGGATGATCTGCATTCCGCCGGGGCAGGTCCAGCGGCATATGAGCTTTGTCGGTGTCCGCGTTTCCGGCAGCGCCGATACCCCGTGGCCGGCAAGCCCGGCGGATTGGGGCGAGCAGATCCGCAGCCTGATCGTCAATCCGGAGCCCGCCCTGAAGAACCACCTAACCGGATTCGTCTGCACCGATATCGTCGGCGTGATGGCTGGTGATCTTGAGCAAGTCTGGGAGGAACGCGCATGAGGCCATTTTCGCCCAACAAACTGGCCGTCTTGCTTGGCTTAAGCCTCTCACCGCTCGTGCCGAGCCTTGCCACCGCACAGACCAAGCAGTTCCGGAACTGGATTGTCGGATGCGACAACACCAATGTCTGCGCCGCCATGGTGTTTGCCGAGCCGTCGAAGGCCGCCACCGCGCCGGGGATCCCGTTCCTGCAGATCCGACACCACCCGCACCGGGATGCAACCCCTGAGATACGTGTTTTCGATCCTGGGCCAGCGGTGGAGGGAGATGGCCTGTCAAAGAGCAGCGCTCGCCTCATTGTCTCGCCGACCGGCGGAGAGATAGCCAAGGGTCCGGTAAGCTACGTCGCGGATTTTGAGGGCAATGGCGGCTTCCGGTTCCGCAGCGCCCGCGCCCGAACCATCCTGCATGCCCTGCGATCATCATCCGAGCGGATCACCATCAGTATTGGCGAGAAGCAGAATTTACGCGTGAACGCGGCGGGGCTCGACGAGGCGCTTGCCTATATGGATGTCCAACAGGATCTTGCAGACACGCCCGGCGCCCTCGTCAAGAAGCCGGATGGCGAGCTGACGGATTACCTCCACCCCACACCACCGGATATCGAGACGGTCGAGGGAGCAGCCTTCGGCGAAGCGTTCGACAGCGGTATTCCGCGCAAGGTCTTCCCGCCTGTCCCGGGCTGCAAACCTGTGACGATGGAGGGCACCGCGCAGGGTTATCCCTTGCGGGGCTCGGCCATCCTGATGAGGAACGAGTGCGCCGATGAAGCAAATAACAGGCTCTCCGCTTGGTACATGCTTCGCGGCTTCAACGCGCGCACGGTGCCTTACACCTTTTCCACCACCTTCGATGGGAAACGCCCTGATGGCGCGTTGCTCGCCAATGTCGAGATCCTGCCGAATGGCGGCGTCATTCGGGCCATTCGCTTTCGTGCTGCCACGCAGGATTGCGGAGTACGCGAGCATTGGGGCTGGAGCAAGGGTGGCACATTCGAACTTATTGAGCGCCGAGAGATGCCGCTTTGCCGCACGGCAGGGCCGGCACACTGGATCATCACCTATCGCGCCAACTTCGTCTCACCGGGTTGAATGACTATGCCTCAACTCACACTCGCCAATCGCTGGACCAACCTGTCCAACAGCCTGCGCATTCGCTCTGCCGGACTGGTCGATCGTGCCGAATCTGCACGACGCATCGAGGCCTTGCTCACGCAACTCGGTGATCCGATTGCCTACGAAGTGTTCGACCGCGAATTTATGCTGTGCGCGCCGGAAGTGCCTGGCGTCAGTGGGGACCCGGATATCGCCATTGTCATCGGCGATGCAGAGCATGACCTCTTTTTCGTGGCCCAGCGCGAGCGCGGCGCCCTCAGCTCCCTATCGGTCCACGAAAGCATCCATGATGCCCTGCGTGACTTCCTGGGGCGGGCCGGCAGTGCGGTGGGCCTTTCGACAATTTCTGGATTGGTCGCCAGAAAGGACCTGTGATGCCTGGCCTGACCCCGAAACCACTCCTCTCGATCATACTGGCGCTCGCAGCATCAGTGATCGGGTCGGAGCCAACTCGCGCGCGCGACCAACACGGCCTGCGCGCCTGCTATGGCGTCGTCACTTTTGGCCGGGAAAACCCGGATATCCGCTTAATGCAGGTGGTCACCAGCGCGCAGCATATGTCTTTTTACCAGAACCGCACCGAAAAGACGCCGCATTGCCCGGTCGAGGTTGATAGCTGTCAGTTGAAATCATTCGTCGTGCCAGGCGATCTCCTGCTCGTTGGCCCTGACATGGATGACTTTGCTTGCGGGACCTTCATTTCGCCGATAGCCCGGCGCGTGAAGAACCAATTCCGCGAAACAATCGGCTTTGTTCCTCTTTCGGAATTGAAGGTCGTGAATACTGCTCGGCCCTCGCCCCCGGCGTGGAGCGGAACCTGGTATCGGTCTGCCGAGGCCGAGATCCGCATCGAGCAGGAGGAGGCTGGCAAGATCAGGATTGCGGGTCGGGCAACATATGGTGCTTTCGATCCGGACCGCGTGAAACGAGGCGCCGTCAACATTGGCGCACTCGAAGGACAAGTCCCCTTGCCAAATGCAAACATGATTGCACTCGGCGAAGGCTACGACGGCGCGACACCCCTTGGGGATGACCGATCCGACTGCCGTGCCAGACTGCGGCTATTCGGCCCTTACCTTGTCGTTGAGGACAACGGCGGATGTGGGGGGAACAATGTCAGTTTCACGGGTGTCTACATGCGCCTAAAGTAACACTCGGTGAGGTTACAATTCAGCGTTTGAGCCAATTGACAGCAATAAACAGTGAATCGCACCGAGCTTTCTAGACGTCCGCGGGTAGTGCCTTGTCCTGGCGATTGAACCGCCAGAGGATTTCCGGAGACCAATTCAATCTCGAGAATGCCTGCTTTCGGCGTTTGCTCGCCTAACTTTGAGTGACAGAAATGGCGGCGCAAAAGCGCCAGGAACACTGCCGGCCACCTATTGAGATTCAGCTTCGTTGAAGAAAGCATTAAACTCGGTCGCTAGGCGTTCCGGAACTTCCTCCGGCAGAAGATGCCCAGCACGCGGGATGGTTCCGCCCCGCACCCGCCCCGAGATCGCCGCGAATTGCGCATGCGTGACGGGTACACCAAACTCGCCACCCCAGGCCATGACGGGGATCGCGAACCCGACTTCACCAATGGCGCGCATTTGCCGGGCCGTTTCAAATGTGGCGCGATACCAGCCGGCCGATCCGGTGATCCCGTTCGGACTACACAGGCTGTCGGCATAAATACGACGATCATCGGCCGTGACGGCATCGGGGTTCGGCGCGTGCATCAACGGGATGATCCAGTCAACGAACGCTTGTTCCTTGCCGGAAATCAAAAGTTCGGCGAGGCCTGGCGCCGTGTTGAAGCCGAAATGCCAGTATCCGCCGTAGGTTTCTTCGCGGTAGGTGGTGAACTGGTCGAGATTGAAGCCCACTAAAGGCTCGTCGAGATAAGTCATGCTGAGCGCCGCGTCTGCATGGATACCCGCGAAAACGAAGGCCACGAGTGCGCCCATATCGTGTCCGACGATATGGGCTTTCCTGATCCCGAAATGCTGCATCACCCCGCGGATATCGGCCGAAAGCGTTTCCGCATCATAGCCAGTATCGGGTTTGTCCGAACCGCCATAGCCGCGCATATCTGGAACAATCACAAAGCGCTTTTTTGATAGCAGCGGCGCGAGCTTGCGCCAGGTATGCGACGTCCCCATCCAGCCATGCATCAGCACAACAGCAGGCGCGCCCGGTTCTCCCCAGGTCTGTACCTTGTAGGTCAACCCGTTGGTGGGAACGAAAGACGTGTTTGGCAAAGGGTCGGAAGGCAGTGGGTTGGTCATGGTCAGGCTTGGCTCCATTTGACAGTTGCGGCGAAATCGCCATCGATTTGGGGCCGCTCAGAAGCGATCCGTCGCAGCCAGGGATGGCATTTGTCCAAAGAAATCAGAAAGAACCTTCGCGAGTGCTTCCGGGTTTTCGTCGCCCAGCCAGTGTCCGGCTTTTGGAATGACCGCGCCCGCGACGTTGGTCGCCACCGGGCGGAAAAGCTGTTCGATATATGGCCCACCACTTGCCGCACCGCCGATTCCAAGGACCGGAATGTCGAGGGGCACAGCTGCAAGCCGTGCATTGTCGGCGGCGTCCTGCCAGACATTGGCGTAGTACATGATCCCTGCGCGCAGAGCACCCGGGCGCTGGATTGCGCGGAGATAAGCCTCGAAATGCTCGGGGCTAACTGCTTCGCCGTCATGTGCGATATGCCAGAAGAACCAGCTCAGAAGCTCGCGTTCCCGGCCCTGGAACGCCATGATGGCCACGTCGGGAACGGTGAACAGACCAAGATGCCAGTTCGACCCGTTGTTCCATTCGGGGGTCGGCACCATGAACGACTCATAGCCGAAGCCTGCAAGGCCGAATTCCATCACAGCGAGTTGCGCTACCCGGTCGCGATGGCCCGCCGCGAGCGCATAGGCCACCCCGGAACCGAGATCATAGCCTGCAACGTTCGCCGTGCGGATCTCGAGCGCATCCATAACTGCTACGATGTCGGCAGCCATTGTCACCTTGTCATAGCCATCGGCAGGAATTGACGAATTCCCGGCGCCGCGCAGATCTGGAACGATCACCCGGAAATGTTCGGCCAGTGCAGGCGCGACTTTGTGCCACATAAGCCCATGCTGCGGCCATCCATGGAGCAGGATGAGCGCTTCTCCCCTGCCTGCTTCGCGAACAAAGAGGTCGACGCCAGGAGCAGTCTGAATCCTGTGAGTTGTGAAACTGGCGAAGCTGCCGGGTTGCACATCATGGCCGAGGCCAGGGAGGTGAGCCAAAGCCGCGGAAGCAGCCGGAATGGCGCCATCTGAATTCATGAACCCATGCCTTTCGTGTTGCGTGCCTGATCGAATATGCGATCGAGTTCGGATTGGTCGAACGCCTTCAGCTGCCCCATGTCGCCCGCAGCAAAACGAGTCTGAAACGCGCGGGCCTGCGCTTCGCTGGAGGCGACAAAGGGCCCGGCCGGAACGATGGAATGGCGCAGAGGCGGACCGCCAAAGAGGGTAAGCCGGGCATCGTTTCGCGCGGACAGTCGCAGGTCGGTGCCGTTGGCGAAGATGGTGCTGCCGGGGCCTGCGGTGCCGGCGGCTGTTTCAACCTCGCCCACACGGATCACGGCAAAAGTCGTTTCACCTTCCGGAATTCGCTCTTCAAAAATCGCATCGTCCTGCAACTCCACGTCGACGATACGCGCAGAAAGTGGCGTGTTGATTGACGATGTTAGTCCGGCGGATGAGCCCAGCAGGACGCGGCGCAGAACACCATTCGATGCAATAGTTGGCACGTCAGCGGCCGGCAGATGTAACGCGGCGGGTGCAACCTCGCGATCGATGGCGGCATGGTCGATCCAGATCTGCAAGCCGAGCGCTGACAGTCCGCTGCGGGTGACCGTCTCCTCATGCATCACGCCTGAACCGGCAACCGTCAGGTGAAAGGCACCCGGCGGGATTAGGTTCCGGTTGCCGAGCGTATCTTGGTTCCAGAACCCGATCTCGCTTTCCGGAAAGATATAGGTTGCGACCGAAAAGCCCGCATGTGGGTGCGGCGGAAAGAGCGGGCCGCGCATCTCGAAGAGCGAAACCACCAGGAAGGGATCAATCCGGACGCCAAGATTGCTGGCCATCAGGTCGCGTGTGACCAATTCCGGGCGGTTGATGCCCTTCGGCATGGTGAAGAGGGAGACCTCTGGCAGCATTGCGGCGTCCTTTCGCGGGTCGGCAAAGGACTAGATGATCCGGGTCACAGGATGGTAGATCCATGTATTGGAAATACTGTCCGGATTATCGAATGACCTATCGGAACCTCAACCATCTCGTGACGTTTGCCGCGCTGGCAGAGGCTGGCAGTTTTGCTGGCGCTGCCAGACGGCTGCGGCTGCCCACCTCAACAGTCAGCGAGCATGTGGCCAATCTGGAAAAGAACCTCGGTGTGCAACTGGTGATCCGGACGACCCGTCAGAACCGTTTGACTGAGGCAGGCCAGCTCCTTGCCCGCGGGGCCGTGCGAATGGTCGAGGAGGTGACTGAGACCCTGGCAGGAGTTGAGGCGCATGTCGCCCAACCCACCGGAACATTGCGGCTGAGCCTACCCTTTGCCTTCGCAGCGGATATCGTCGGGCCGGCTGTCGGTCGTTTTGCGGCGCTCTATCCCGGCATTCGACTTGAAATCGCGGTATCAAACCAGATCGAAGATCTGATCGCCGGGGGGTTCGATCTTGCCGTGCGAATTGGTCCGCTGGAGGATAGCAGCCTCATCCGCCGCAGCCTCGGAACCATGTCGCAGGATATCGTGGCGAGCCCTGCTTATCTCAGTGCGCGCGGCAGGCCTCGGACCATTGCATCGCTGGCCGAGCATTGCATCGCCGGCTTCAAGGCGGAAACGAACCTTTCCTTGCGCGGGCCAGAAGGGGTTGTTGGTGTGAAGCTTGCGGCGCAGGTTGCGGTCAATGATCCGAAAACGCTGTTCGCCGTTATTCGCGGTGGCGGAGGCATCGGGGTGGTCCCGCGCTTCCTGTCTCAGGAAAGCTTGGATGAGGGGACCCTTGAAATCGTTTTGCCCGAATATCGCCCCGCACCTGCGGAGATTTCGATTGTTCATTATGGTGCGGCAGGGGCAAACTCACGAGCTGATCTGTTTGCGACCTTTCTGCAAGCCGAGGTGCAAAGGCGATGGAGCGGAATGCGAGGCTGAAACCGAAGGTTTTATAGATGGATTCGATAATCACGCCTCTGCCGAATGACGGCTTTTGGCCAAAGGTCGCTATGCAATGATCGGCGGCTTTGCGGGCGCGAAGCTGCCCCAACCCCGTATTGATTGAAGCCTAGCCACTGTAAACTAGCGCGGGCAGTCGGAAAACCAACCTTTCGGAAAATGTGATGGTATTATCATTAAAGGCCCAAATCAAATGAACAAAAACGCACTTTTTATATCCGACACAAAATGTATATGCAGGCTTTCTGAACATCCCAATAAACACCGATGATTGACAATACACGCTGAAATAAAATTATGTTTCTATGATTTTTCAATGCATTTGGAGCTCGCACATTCAAGAGCGATTTCATACAATTTTTCTTCGATTGCACTTACAGGTACACGATTTCTCAAAAACTGGCCCATGGTTCTCTTGAATACCTAGTCTGCGCGATAATACAAAATTTACGGACACGCTGAATTACTGCCTCCTACCATCAACGTTGCGGGGGCAATCATGGAAGGCATTTCGGCACGGGGGCTCGACCAAATCGGCTCTCAGGAACGGGACATTCGGCTGCGCTTTCTGCGAATTAACGCGGAAACAAGTGCTATTCTTCGTGACCTTTGGCCCAAGGTCGCAGCGGCCCTGCCCGATATCCTTGACGGGTTCTACCGCCATGTTACCAGCGAACAGAAGCTTGCCGGGATGCTGGGCACCAAGGTTGACCGGTTGAAGAAAGTTCAGGGCAGCCACTGGGAGCGCCTCTTCAACGGCAAGTTCGACGACAGCTACATCCAAGGCGTTCGAACCATTGGGATGGTCCACAACAAGATCGGTCTTGAGCCGCGCTGGTATATTGGCGGGTACGCTTATGTTCTGACCCGACTGACGGAGGTCGTCGTCAAGCATTATCGATGGCGTCCAGCGCGGCTGAGCGCTGTGCTGGCCGCCGTCAATAGCGCAGTCATGCTGGATATGGATTTTGCGATCTCGGTTTATCAGGAAGCCTTGCTCGAAGAGCGGGCGAAACGACAAAGGACGGTGGAGCAGTTGATCGCTTCGTTTGAATCCGATGTCACCACCGCTTTGGCCGGACTGGCAACAGCATCAGAAGAACTTAACAGTACCGCAACCAACATGGCCCGCACCGCGGAGGAAACAACCCAGCAATCCTCGTCCGTGGCAGCTGCATCGGAGCAAGCCATGATCAATGTCTCGTCTATTGCGGCAGCAACGGAGCAGATGACATCGACGATCAGTGAGATCAGCCAGCAGGTTGAGCATTCAGACACCATCGCCCAGCAGGCGGTTCAAGAAGCGTCCGCGACCATGACCGACATGTTGGCGCTGGCGGACATGGCCGCCAGCATCGACAGCGTCGTCCAGATTATCAACAACATCGCAGGTCAGACTAATTTGCTGGCTTTGAATGCGACCATCGAGGCCGCACGCGCTGGCGAGGCCGGCCGTGGTTTTGCGGTTGTGGCCTCGGAGGTGAAGGCACTGGCCAGCCAGACGGCCAAAGCAACCGACGAGATCGCTGCGCAAATCCGATCGATGCAGAGTGCAACCCAGAACTCGGTGAACAAGATCGAACAAATCGGCAAGACGATTGGTCAGATTTCGATGATCACCACCTCCATTGCCGTCGCGATGGAAGAGCAAAGCGCAACATCACGAGACATCGCCAGGAACATTGAAGAAGCAGCCAAGGGCACAGGAGATGTATCGTCCAGCATCACCGTGGTCAGTCAGGCAGCGAGCGCAACCGGGGACGCCGCCGCTTCTGTTCAGACCGCCTCGTCAGAACTCTCTGTCCAGGGCAATCGGCTGCAAAGGAACGTCGAACAGTTCCTCGATGGGATCCGCGCGGCCTAAAATCCCGGTCTTCCCCGCAAGTAGAATTCGGGCAAGCGCCCAAGATCGCGGCGCGCTGTCTTCGATGATGCGCGCAGGGAATACCGTTGACCTCTTGAAAGTTGACGCGTCGATCTTTTCGATCGCATGTTGAATTGAAAAGTGACGCAGTCGGTCCGCTCCGCAATCGATCCAATGTGGTCGAAAGATCAAATGAAGTTTTTTCTGCTATCGAAGCGCGTGAGATAGCATTGTCTTGCAATATCGACCGCCTGATCGAGTTTTACTGGCTTTCCGAAAAAATATCCCTGGGCAACAAGCGATTGGAACGAGCTCAAAAATTCGACCTATTCAAGAGTTTCAATTCCTTCGACAACAATTTTCTTATTAATACTACTCCCCATGCCAATAATTGATCTGAGGATACGAAGGGAGTTTTTCGATTTGAGATCGGATATAAAGCTACGGTCGATTTTGATCACGTCGAATGGGAATTTGGAGAGATAACCGAGAGATGAATAGCCGGTTCCGAAATCATCAATGGCAATGGTAATTCCATGAGCGCGTAGGCGTTCAATCATGACCTGGAAGGTCGGATTAAGCTCCAGGAGCACATTTTCTGTCAGTTCTATCTCGAGCGCTCCATGCGCGAGATCAAGTGATTTCACCCTTTCAAGAACGAAAGGGACAAAGTCCGGATCTCTGAATTGCAGAGCTGAAACATTGACGGCAACTTTCGTGTTGCCATGCATTCTCTTTGCAAATTCGCAAGCGCGAGTCATGACCCAGCGCCCGATTGGACGGATGAGCCCATTCGCTTCGGCAATCGGGATGAAATCAAGCGGTGGAACAAGCCCTTTGGTCGGATGATGCCAACGAAGAAGAGCCTCGAACCCGACAAGGGATCGATCATGAAGATTGTATTGCGGCTGGAAAACCAGGAAAAACTCGTCCTGCTCGAGCGCCAGTTTCAGGTCGCGATCGAGCTGCTTGGCATTCTTCCGATCAAAATCCAGCCGTAGATCAAACCAAGCGAAAGCATTCCGCCCGGCCGTCTTGGCTGCATACATGGCAAGATCTGCTCGTCGCAGGACTTCGCTGGAAGCGGTAAGGTCGTCGCTATCATAACGAGCCAACCCGACGGAGACACCAAGGATCACTTCGTTCCCGTCGGACAGGCAAATGGGTTGCCGGATCGATTCGATAATCGAACTAACAAGACCCTCGATCTCGTCTGCATTTTTGTCGAAGAAAAGGATGGCAAACTCGTCACCGCCCAGTCGTGCAACAAAGGCCTGGGTCTCCGTGCATTGCGCCCGCAACCGCTTGCCGATCTCCACTAAACAGTCATCGCCAGCACTATGCCCGTATTGATCGTTGACGTCTTTAAAGAGATCGAGATCGAAATAAGCGATGGTTAAATGGTTCGCGTTGGTCTCGGTCTGACGAGCGAGTTCGCTCTGGAAGTAGGCCCGGTTTGCCAAGCCCGTCATCTGATCAATATGGGCTGCACGCCATAGTTCGATCTGACGATGATGAGCTTCGGTGACATCCTGGAGGAAGCCCTGGATCACAGGCTCTCCCAGATGGTTCAGACGGTGTTGCGCTACAATTTTAAATCGACGAACTTGATCGGGCGGGGCGCCAAAGTCGGCTTCGTGAACCATCGGTTCCCTGGTGCCATCTGGTCGGTCAATGAACGCCATGATCGCCCTTCGTAGTTCAGGCGCAAGCGGACGAAGTGCCACTTCGAGGCTGACCTCGGCATCTTTGGCGATGCCGTATAACTCGTAGATCCTGTCAGACCACAGCATCCGTTTCGTATTGATCTCATAGGTCCAGGCACCGAGACCGGAAAGAGTCTCGAGTTGCGCAAGCCATGATGCCCGTCTTTCTGCATCCCTTTTCAAAACTGCTAGTTGCTCTTCGTAAGAACGCCGCGCAATCGCAGGGAAAATGACAACGTCATAAAGCCTGGACGCCGCATTGGATCGAGCATTTATGTTAACGAGAACAGGTGCTGCCTCTTGCTCAGTTGAAATGGTTAGCGCGATTTCTTGACACGAACCTTCGATATGCAGAAGCGGAAGCAAGATGCTTTCAAAATAGATCTGACTGGCTCTAGAAAAAATTTGGGAGAGACGGCGTCCCTCAACTTCGCTCTCCGTCAATCCCGAAAGCTGATGAAAGACTTGATTGGCTCTTATTATTGAAAACGAGCTATCTACAACGGCAAGCGCGCAGGGCGCGCAATGCCAATCATTCACATTTCGAACACGGTCAAATGAGGGTTGCGGACGGCCCAACATAATTTCTTATCTCTCTGATGACGTCGGTCGGGTGGCTCATATGGGGGCAGTGCCCCGCGGCATTTAGCTCGACAAGCGTTGCATTTTGCATTTGTGCGGCGATGTATCGACCGACGTTTTTGGGTGCGATCAGGTCGTCAGAACATTGAATGATCAGCGACGGCGTGATGACCTCGGCGAGATCAGCCCGGTTGTCACCCCAGAACGTCATTGCTGCAAAAAATTCTGCAAATGCCGGGTTTGTCCGGCAGAAACTCGCTTCTAATGTCCCTGAGAGTTCCGGACGATCGGGATTGCCCATGACAAGCGGCGCAAAATCTGCGGCCCAACCCAGGTAATTTGAGCGCATCGCATCGATTAAGGCTTCAATATCTGTTGCTTCAAAGCCGCCATAGTAGTCATCGCCGTCGTTGATGTAACGCGGGGAAGGTCCGATCAGGACAAGGCGTTTGAAGAGATCTGGACGTTTTTTGGCGGCGAGCACACCGATGATGGCGCTCACGGAATGTCCAACGAATGTAACTGGTTCAAGACCTATCTGCTCTGCGATTTCGACGAAATCGTCGGCATAGTTGTTGAGCGTTTGGTAACGTTCGTAGCTGAAGCCTGTTCGATCAGAATTACCAAAACCCATGAGATCGAAGAGAATTACCTTATTCGAGCTTACAAACGCGGGCGCAACGTCTTTCCACATGGTTTGATCGCAGCCCATGCCATGGGCAAACACCATGGGATCACTGACGGCGCCAAGTGTTTTGATTGCAAATTTCTTGACCAGGCCTTGCGCGTTCATTCAAGGGTCTCGGCACTCTCAAACTCAGATCCTAGTCTTGATGTCTGTACTATAATCCTTAAAAATCGTCCCGACGGGGCGCGGGATACCTGACCGTCAGGTGCCAAAAGCAGGCCCATTGGCGTCTGATCGACCGCTGATAGAAATTGAAGTTAACGTACTGCGAACGTCTCAGGGTCGGTCACAAGCGCCGCGCGATCCACTTGGTCGTCAAAATGGCGGCTCCAAGGCACCCGCCGCGAATACGTTAGGCGCAAGAACAAGGAGATCGCTGAGTCCAAAAAATCCGAGAACAAGGCCAAATTTATAGGGGACCATTAACGATTCGGGCGCAACCTCTGATTATTGGCGGGGGGATGACCGATGAAACAAGCTGTTTCGCATGTCGGGGTCCGGGCGAACTGGTTCTCGAACCTGAAATTGACCTACAAGATCATGCTGGTGCTCGCGGTGTTGCTGACACCCATGGCCGCTTCAGTCCTTTACTCGATGCGGCAGGTGGCATCGGCGGATCAGAAGCTCGATCACGTCATTGACCAGCGCCTTCCAACCGTCCTGCATCTTGCAACGATGGCGTATGAATTGGCGGATTCCAAGGGCGCCCTGCACGGCTACATGCTGTCCGGCGATGCGGCCTTCCGGGAATCGCGCGCATCTTCGTGGAAATCGCTCGACGAGGCCAGGTTGGCCTATCGCGAAGAAGCGAAAACCTTCACCGAAGAGAAAAACCGCACGGCCTGGGTTGAACTGGATGCGCTCCTGTCCGAGATGCGGACCATCCAGGACAAGCTGGAAGCCTCGATCCCCACCGGGTCCCGCGCCACCGACGAGCACGTCAAGCAGCTGACGCAGACGCTGGGCCCTAAGGCGCGCCGCGCCTTCGAGATCATCGAGGGTGACGGCAAGGGCGGTGAAGGGCTCACAAAGTGGCAGGTTGCGGCTCTTGCCGGGGAAACCAAGGAAGCAAAAGCCGTCATCGACCACATGGAAATCGCGAACGAAATCCTCGGTGGCATTTCCTTGCTCATCGCTGTCGCGGTCGTATTCCTGATCGTCAGGACGATCGCCCGGCCCATCGTTACAATGACAACTGCGATGCGGGCTGTGGCGGCAAAAGATTACGCCGCCATCATCCCGGCTGAGGGCCAGCGCGATGAACTGGGCGATATGGCCCATGCTCTTGCGACATTCCGGGACGGCCTGATCGCCAATGACCGGATGGAAGCAGAAGAGGCCCGCCGCCGCGAAGAGCAAGCGCAACGTGCGCGCGCCATCGAAAGCGCGATCTCCGACTTCGAGAGAACGGCAGAAAGCGTCATGCTGACCATCTCGTCCGCTTCGACGGAGCTTGCCGCAGCCGCCAACGACCTTTCGAACTCGGCCCAGGAATCGACGATGGAAGCGGCCAGCGTCGCCGCCGCCTCCCATCAGGCCAGCGCCAATGTGAACGGCGTCGCCGCCGCTGGCGAGGAACTCAATGCCACCGCTGGCGAAATCGCCCGGCAGCTGGGCGCCGCCACGCAGTCGATCCGCACGGCGGTGGAGCGGATGCGCGCAACCGATACCGAAGTTCAGGCTCTCGCCATCGCAGCCGACAAGATCGGCTCGGTGGTGGAACTGATCAACAACCTCGCCGCGCAAACCAACCTTCTCGCCCTGAACGCGACGATCGAGGCCGCCCGCGCTGGCGAAGCCGGCCGCGGCTTCGCGGTGGTCGCATCCGAGGTCAAGAACCTTGCCGCGCAAACCTCCAAGGCGACCACCGACATCGCCACAATCGTGAGCGAGATCCGGAGTGTCACCAACTCGACGATCGACTCGATCCAGGCCATCGATGGCTCACTGCAGACCATCGATCGGGTCAGCACCGAAATCTCCGGCACCGTGGCACAGCAGCAGACCGCAACCCTCGAGATTGCCTCCAACGTGCGTGAGGCAGCCCAAGGCACGGAGGATGTCTCCCGCTCGATCGCCCATGTCTCCAGCGCCGCGGGCAACACAGCAGCGGCATCCAGCCAGGTCCTGAGCGCGGCGACGGAGCTCTCGCAGCAGGCCGAAAGCATGCGCGAGAATGTGTCCAAGTTCCTCGCCGAGGTGCGCGCGGCGTAAGCCCAGGCCTTCCAACTCAAAGTGAGCTTTCCGGCCTTATGCGGTCGGTGAGCTCGGACTGAACTTTCATAAGATTGCTGCGCGCAGGTGTTCGCATCAATATCGGCAATCAGCATGTTGCGAGAGCCAAAAAAAGTCTCTGGCCCAAAATCTGGCGCTTTTGCGGGTGATCCAGCCGGCCGATTGGCTCCAGAGCTTGGAACGCTCCGTTGCAGCCAGCGGATATTACGTCGCGATCGGCCCCCACATGAAGTGCTCAGGCGTCCGACCTTTCTTATTGATATCGCTGACTGAATCCTGATGATGCGCTCCCCTCAAGCATGAGAGTTGCGAGTTTAATTCAGTTAACCAGATACTTACCAACTTTCCGGCACGATAATTTTCCGAGGTGTCACAAAAAGCGGCAGCGAGACGGTAGCGTTTTAGAGATTGGACTTGGCATGCATACAATTTCAGCTCGGCTTATCGCAGCCTTCTTGTTGGTATTCTCCCTCACAATGGGCGTTGCAGGCACTGCCTTGTATGCACTGAGCGAAAAGACCACGACGCTCGATGAAATCTACACCACGCATGTTATTCCGCTCCGGAACCTGAAGGTAATCTCTGACCGTTATGCCGTGGATGTCGTCGACGCCGCCCACAAGGCGCGGAACGGAAATTTCAAGCCTGAGGAATCCCTCAAGGCGATGAAGGTCGCCATGGCTGAAATTGACAAGCTCTGGCCGGAATACGTTGCACAGGCGCGCTCGGAGACCGAGCGCAAGCTCATCGGCGAGACTGAAGGCAAGCTCGCAATGGCCCGCAAGGCAACGCTCGACATGATTGCACTGCTCGAGAAGAACGACATGAAGGGGCTCGAAACCTTCATCATCAAGGATATGTATGGCGCTATTGATCCTGGCACCGAAAAAATAGCCGAGATCATCGAGTACATGCTCTCCCACTCGAAGACAGATTACGAGACCTCCGAGACGACCGGTGCTCAAGCGAAATTCGTCCTCCTCACCCTCTCTGCCCTCGCCTGTATTCTGGGCATAATCGCTGCATGGTACGTTGCTTTCGGCGTCGCCGGTCCAATGAAGCGCTCGGTCGAAGCCCTGAATAAGCTTGCGGCCGGCGATCTTGACACAGAAATCTCTGGCGCCGACCGCAAGAACGAACTCGGTGATATATCGCGCGCCATGCAGAGCTTCCGCGATGGCGCACTGGAGCGCCGCGCCATGCGTTTGCAGGCGGAGCTGAACCGCCCCGGGATTGTCGGAGGCTCCAACTTCCAAATAGGATGGAGCCATGACAAGCAAAACGACGAACAAGTTTTCTCCCGAGGTGCGCCAACGCGCCGTGAGATTGGTGTTGGATCACGAGG
>JAIUNQ010000244.1 GCA_020161475.1 Pseudomonadota bacterium
CTCCGGTGCCCCGCGCCTCTTTTCGGGCGCTCGGGCAAAAGTTGATGCGCGATTACTTCAGCCAGCCCTTGACCTGCTCGCAGAGCGCATTGGTGGAAATGCCGTAGCGATCATGCAGGGTGGGCAGCGCCCCCGCGGCGAGGAACTCATCCGGCAGGCCGATCATCTTGAACGCCGGGTGTACGCCCGCGCGCATCAAGGTGCCCGCGACAGCCTCGCCCAAACCGCCGATAACGGTGTGGTTTTCGGCCACCACCACAAGACGGCCCGGCTTCGAGCAGGCCTCGATGATCGTTTTCTCATCGAGCGGCTTGATGGTCGGCACATGGAGGACGGCAACGTCGATCTTGTCCTTCTCGAGCGCTTTCGCCGCTTCCAGCGCGCGCATGGTCAGGATGCCGGAGGAGATGAACAGCACCTCGTAGCCGTCGCGCAGCATCTTGGCTTTGCCGAGTTCAAACTGGTAGCCGTACTCATCCAGCACCAGCGGCACCTGCCCGCGCAGCAGGCGCATGTAAACCGGGCCCTTGTGCGCCACCATGGCGGGCACAACCTGCTCGATTTCCAGCGCGTCGCAGGGGTCGATCACGGTCATGTTCGGCATGGCGCGCATCAGGGCCAGATCTTCCGCCGCCTGATGGGACGGGCCATAGCCGGAGGTGAGGCCCGGGAGCGCGCAGGCGATCTTCACGTTGCGGTCTTCCTCCGCAATCGTCTGGTGGATGAAGTCATAGGCCCGGCGCGAGGCGAAGACGGCGTAGGTGGTGCAGAAGGGCGTGAAGCCCTCCGCCGCCAGCCCCGAGGCCGCGCCGAACAGCAGCTGCTCGGCCATGCCCATCTGGTAGTAGCGATCCGGGAACGCCTGCTGGAAGATGTGCAGATCGGTGTATTTGCCCAAGTCAGCGGTCATGCCGACGATGGTGGGGTCCTTTTTCGCCAGTTCGACCAGCGCATGGCCGAAGGGGGCGGGCTTGGTGCGCTGCCCCTCGCCCGCGATCGAGGCGATCATGGCGGAGGTGGTGAGGCGCGGCTTGCCGGAAGAGGTGTTGGGGCTAGCGGGTTGAGCTTGGGGTTTCATGCGGGCTTGCTTTCATCGAGCGCTTTGAGCGCGAGCTGCCATTCGTGGGCTTCCACGCGGATGAAGTGGTTCTTCTCGCGCGCCTCGAGGAAGGGGATGCCCTTGCCCATCAAGGTGTCGGCGATGATCATGCTGGGGCGGCCGCCGTTGGCGTTCTTGGCGGCGTCAAAGGCATTGCGCACGGCATTGAGGTCATTGCCGTCGATGCGCTGGGTGAACCAGCCGAAGGCTTCCAGCTTCTCGCGCAGCGGCTCGAAACCGAGAACACCGGTCGAGGGGCCATCGGCCTGCTGGTTGTTCACGTCGACAATGGCGATGAGGTTGTCGAGCTTGTGGTGGGCAGCGGACATGATGGCTTCCCAGACCGAGCCCTCGTCCAGCTCGCCATCCGAGAACAGCGTGTAAACGCGGCTTTCGGAGCCCTTGCGCTTCAGACCCATGCACTTGCCGACCGCGATCGACAGGCCGAGGCCGAGTGAGCCACCCGACATTTCCATGCCCGGCGTATAGGCTGCCATGCCCGACATCGGCAGGCGGCTTTCATCCGAACCGTAGGTTTCGAGTTCTTCTTCCGGGATGATCCCGGCCTCGATCAGCGCGGCATAGAGCGCAATCGCGTAGTGGCCGTTGGAGAGCAGGAAGCGGTCGCGTCCCTCCCACTTCGGGTCCTGCGGCTGATAGCGCATGGCGTGGAAGTAGGCGGTGGCCAGCACATCCGCGATATCGAGCGCCTGTGCGATATAGCCCTGCCCCTGCACCTCGCCCATGCGGATGGCATGGCGGCGGATGTTCCAGGCGCGCCGTTCGAGCGAGACATTATGGCCGAGGTTAGCCGTGCTCATGGAGGTTTTTCCCATTGTATTGGACGGGGCGGACAGGCGAGGCTTGATTATTGGGAGGGACATCGCAGCCCCGCCCGCTCCGCTCCCGGAGAGGTATCAGCCGTGAATGAGCATGCCGCCGTTCACGTCGATCACAGCGCCGGTGACATAGGCCGAGAGGTCCGAGGCGAGGAACAGGTAGATGCCTGCGACATCGCTCGCATCGCCCAGACGATTGAGCGGAATGCCCTTCAGGATCTCCTTGCGCATCTCATCGGTGAGCTTGCCGCCGGTGATGTCGGTCTGGATCAGGCCCGGGGTGACGCAGTTGACGCGGATGCCATCGACGCCGAACTCGCGCGCCATGGCTTTGGCGAGGCCGAGCACGCCCGCCTTGGCCGAGGAGTAATGCGGGCCGCCGAAGATGCCGCCACCGCGCTGCGCGGAAACCGAAGACATGCAGGCGATGGAACCGGATTTGCGGGCCTGCATGTGCGGAATGAACACCTGGCTGAGGAACAGCACGCCCTTGCAGTTGATGTCCTGAATGCGGTCCCAGCTCGCCTCATCGATATCGAGCGTCTTCACCGGCTGGGTGACGCCCGCGTTGTTGATGAGGATGTCGAGATGGCCGAAGGCCTTGATGACCTCATCGGCAGCAGCCTGACAGGAGGCCTTGTTCGCCACATCGCATTTGAGGCCGATGTGTTCCGGGCCAAGCTCCGCGGCGGCCTTCTTGGCGGCGGCTTCGTCAATATCAAGGATCGCGACGCGCGCGCCGTGCTGGGCGAAGAGTTTGGCGGTGGCAAGGCCAATGCCACGCGCGCTGGCGGCGCCCGAAATCGCGGCAGTCTTGTTCTGAAGCAGCATCCTAGTCCTCCAAAGCCAACCGTTATTGGCCTTCTTCTGTGGTTTGCTGCGGCGATATAATCTCGTGCATCGCGCCAAGAAAAACGCATAAATTGCGCCTTTCGATGAATCATGCTCATCTAGAGGTGCCAAATATTGCACCGCACAAAGACAATCGATGAAACGGCTTCCCCTTTCCGCGCTTCACGCTTTTGAATCCGCGGCGCGCACCGGCTCGTTCCGCATGGCGGGCGAGGAATTGGGCATTTCCCCCAGCGCCATCAGCCACGCAATCCGCAAGCTGGAGGACCTGATGGGCGCGACCCTGTTCGAGCGTGAGGGGCGCGCGGTGCATCTCAACCCCGCCGGGGAAGCCTTGATGCGCCATGTCTCCGCCGGGTTCGATGAAATGCGCCAAGGCATCGAGATGGTGGGCGCGCGCTCGGGCAACCTGCTGCGCCTGCACTGTGCGCCCTCGCTGGCGGCGCAATGGCTGCTGCCGCGCCTGCGCGGGCTGCTGGCGGCGCAGCCGGGGCTGGAGGTGCGCTTTTCAGCGGGCGTCGATTACCCGCGCTTCGAGCATGACGATTTCGACGCCGACATCTGCTACGGCCCGCCGCGTCAGGAAGGCTTGATTGTCATTCCGCTGGGCGAGGAAACCGTGATGCCGCTCTGCGCGCCGGAAATGGCGGAGAAGATCACCTCCCCGCAGGATCTGCTCGCGCTCGACCTGATCGAGAGCGACAACAAGCGCGTGCGCTGGAACAACT
>JAIUNQ010000245.1 GCA_020161475.1 Pseudomonadota bacterium
TATGTCACGCTGGAGCCGTGCCCCATGTGCGCCGGGGCCATTTCCTTCGCGCGGATCAGGCGGCTCTATTATGCTGCCTCCGATCCCAAGGGCGGGGGCGTGGAGCAGGGGCCGCGCGTTTTTGCGCAACTCACCTGCCATCACGCGCCGGACATCTATTCGGGCATCCGCGAGGCCGAGGCGGCAGAAATCCTGAAAAGCTTCTTTGCCGAAAAGCGATGATAATCCATAATCTTGCTGCGCAGCATAAGGTGCAGCATTCCTCAAAATTGCTGCGCAGCAAAACGTCTGCTATCGCGCCTGCGCGATGATGGATTCCACGACGCCCGAGAGGCCTTCCGAGGCCGCGAGAATCTTCTTGGCCGAGAAGAAATCAAGCGCGTGAAACCCCTCGACCGGTGCCTTGAGACGCCTCACGCGGTTGGTGTTCTCACCCACCTGAGCATCGGCGAGCGCGGCCTGCATCAGGTCGAACACGCGAAAGCCGGTTTCAACCGCGCCGGGGATTTTCACGCTTTCATCGCGTGCCGCCGCGCGCGAGACATCCACGGCAATGATCAGGTCAACATCGGCGATGATCGCCCGCACGGGGAGCGGGTCCACCGCGCCGCCATCCACCAATACGCGCGCCCCGATATGCACGGGTTTCACCAGTGCCGGAATCGCCATGGAGGCCGCTACCGCAGGCTTGAGCGGCCCGGATGAAAACACCACGCGATCAAGCCGGTGCAAGTCCGCAGCGACAACCGAGAGCGGGATTTCAAGGTCCTGGAAGTGCTCCGGCAGGGGCTTGGGCAAAAAGCGATCCAGCAGCATCTCCGCATCGACCAGCACCGGGTTGCCGGTGCCGCGCCACAGATCAGTGATCTTGCCGACCCTTGCCGCGAAAAGCCGCGTCATCACCTCGGTAGGGTTCTTGTAATCGCGCAGCACATGCGCGCGCAGCGTCTTGGCGGAGATGCCGCTCGCGTAAGCTGCGCCGAGGATGGCGCCGATGGAGGCTCCGGCAATCTCAACGGGCCGGATTTTCAGCCGCTCCAGCGTCTCCAGAACGACGATATGGGCAAGCCCACGTGCCCCGCCCGAGCCGAGCACCAGACCAATGCGCGGCGCGCTCATGCTCAGGCCAGAAACTCTTGCAGCGCCTCAAGCGTAGCGGGCGCGTTTTCCTCGGCCAGAAAATGCCCGGCGTCGATGCCGTAACCTTCCGCGTCAGGTGCGAATTCCTTCCAGGCGTCAAGCGGGGTCGAACCCGCCGCAGGAATGCCCGCTTCGCCCCAGAGGATAAGGGTGGGGCAGGTAATCTTGAGCCCCTTGGCGCGGGCCTCCTCGTCGGCTTCGGCATCGCGCGTGGCACCGGCGCGATAATCCTCGCAGGTCGCGTGGATGCGCGAGGGATCGTTGAAGAAGGCGCGGTAATGCGCGAGCGCGTCGCGGCCGAAAGCAGAGAGGTCCTTGTCGCGCGTCCAGCTGGCGAGCGTATGTTCCAGCCATTCGGTCGGAGCTTTCGAGATCATGGTCTCGGGCATCGGCTCCGGCTGGGCGAGGAAGGACCAATGATAAACCTGCATGGCGCGCTTGGCGTCCATGCGCTCCCACATGGCGATGGTGGGGATGATATCGAGCAGCGCAAGGCGGCTCACCCGGCCCGGATGCTCCATCGCGAGACGATAGGCCACGCGCGCACCGCGATCATGCCCCACCACATCGGCCCGCACCGCCCCGACCGACTCGATCACCTTGATGACATCCAGCGCCATGGCGCGCTTGGAATAGGTCTCGTGACGTGCATCCGAGCGCGGTGCGCTCGACCAGCCATAGCCGCGCAGGTCCATGGCGATGACCTGACGGGTTTTCGCCAGCTCCGGCGCGATATGGTGCCACATCACATGCGTTTGCGGAAAACCGTGCAGCAGCACGATCGGCTCGCGGTCATTGGCCTCGCCGCCCACGCGGGCGAAGATCGTGCCGGCCTCCCCATCGATGTATTTGGCCGCAAAGCCGGGGAAGAGGTCAGCCAGATCACGCATGTCCGTCTCCTGAACGTGTCTTGTTACGCTTTCAGGCGAGCCACGCCCTTTGCGCCGATATCCGAGCGGGTGAACCCTTCGGGCCAGTCCACAGCGGCCACCCCCTTGTAAGCGCGCTCACGCGCTTCGAAGAGATCGCGACCAACGCCGCAGATGGTGAGCACGCGCCCGCCGTTTGCAAGGATTTTCTCGCCATCGGCCCGTGTGCCGGCATGGATGACGGTGACGCCCTCGATGCTGCCTGCAGCATCAAGCCCACGAATGACGCTGCCCTTCTCGAAATCACCGGGATAGCCCTTGGAGGCCATCACGACGCCCACCGCGCTCACCGGTTTAAGGGTGATGGTCTGCCCCGCGAGCGCCCCGCGTGCGGTGGCGTTCAGCAGCGCCAAAAGGTCGCTCTCCAGTCGCAGCATCAGCGCCTGACATTCCGGGTCGCCGAAGCGGCAGTTGTATTCAATGAGCTTGGGCGCGCCCGCATCATCGATCATCAGCCCGGCGAAGATTACCCCGCGATAGGGCGTGCCGCGCTTGGCCATCTCCTTCATCGAGGGGATGACGATTTCTTCCAGCGCACGGCGCTCCACCTCTGCGGTCACCACCGGGGCGGGGGAATAGGCACCCATGCCGCCGGTGTTGGGGCCTTCATCATTGTCGAAAACGCGCTTGTGGTCTTGCGCGGAGCCGAAAAGGATAACCGTTTCACCATCCACGAGGCAGAAGAGGCTCGCCTCCTCACCCATCAGGCATTCCTCGATCACCACGGTGGCATTTTTCTCGCTGGCGTAGAGCGCGTTCAGCGCCGCTTCCGCCTCGGCCACAGTGCTCGCCACGGTGACGCCCTTGCCCGCCATCAGGCCATCGTATTTCACGACGATCGGCGCGCCCTTTTCGCGCACATAGGCAATCGCCTTATCCAGCGCGGTGAAGGTGGCGTAAGCGGCGGTCGGCACCTTGGCGTCATCGCAAAGCTGCTTGGTGAAATCCTTCGAGCCTTCCAGCTGGGCAGCGGCTTTCGAGGGGCCGAAAACGGCGATCCCCTCTTTGGCGAGATCATCCGCGATGCCCGCCACCAGCGGCGCCTCCGGCCCGACGACGACAAGGCTGATGCCCTTGTCGCGGCAGAATTGGGCAACGCCGGCATGATCGGCAATGTTGAGCAGGGTGTTGGTGCCGAGTTTCGCCGTGCCGGGGTTGCCGGGCGCGATGAACAACGCTTCGCACAAGGGGCTTTGGGCAATCTTCAGCGCGAGAGCGTGTTCGCGTCCGCCGCTGCCGATAAGAAGAACTTTCATGCCGATGCTCCTGTCTAAAACCCGCGCTGGCTGTAGCATCCCGTTTCGTCAATCACTAGAGTTGCCGCAATGGTTGATGCGGTTTCCAACACGCCTGAACTCTCGGTCTCTGAACTCTCCGGCGCGCTCAAGCGCACGGTGGAGGATGCCTTTGGCCATGTGCGGCTGCGCGGCGAGCTTTCGGG
>JAIUNQ010000246.1 GCA_020161475.1 Pseudomonadota bacterium
ATCAACGGCATCGAGGCCGCAACGGGCCTCGCGCGGGGTAAGGACTGGTCCTTCCGCGTGGTGCTGCTCCGCGTCGGCGATACGGTCTATCGGTTGATTTTCGCGGCCCAGGGACTGACCGAGGCGCAGGATCAGCGTTTTCTGGCCGCAGCTGGCACTTTTCGTCGCCTGAGCGAGGAAGACGCCAAGGCCCATGGGCCGATGCGACTCCGGCTCGTCACCGCAACCGGTGGCCAGTCCACGGCTGACTTGGTCGCAGCGCAAATGGCGAATGTACCGAGCGCGCTGGAAACCTTCACGCTGCTCAACGCGGTGCCACCCGGCGAGCCACTGCGCGCCGGGGCCAGCTACAAAGTCGTCAAACCCTGAAGACGGCGAGGCGCGGGTTGCGCTCAATCAGCGCTTTCTTGAGCTTCTCCAGCGCCCGGTTCTCGATCTGGCGGACACGCTCCTTCGAGATGCCCAGCTTCACGCCCAGCGCTTCGAGCGTTTCACCCTCGTCCTGAAGGCGGCGCTCGCGCAGGATCCGCAATTCACGCTCGGAGAGCACCGTCAACGCGCCTGCCAGCCATTCGTGGCGACGGTCGCTATCGATATGCTCGGAGACGATCTCATCCGGCAGGGGTGAGAGATCCGCGAACACCTCGCCGCGCGTGGTGCCGCCGCTGTCCTCATCGGTCACCGGCGCATCCAGCGAGTAATCCGGCCCCGAAAGGCGCGCCTGCATGGCGGAAATATCAGCGCGCTTCACGCCGAAAACGCCCGCAAGCTCCGCCTCGACATCCATGTTCGGGTCCGCATCCGCACGACGTTCGAGGCGCATCTTCAGGCGGCGCAGATTGAAGAACAGCGCCTTTTGGGCCGAGCTGGTGCCACCGCGCACGATGGACCAATTGCGCAGCACAAAATCCTGAATCGAGGCTCTGATCCACCAGGTGGCATAAGTGGAAAAGCGGACTTCCCGTTCTGGCTCGAAGCGGGCCGCCGCTTCCATCAACCCGACATGCCCTTCCTGCACCAGATCGTTGGCGGGAAGCCCGTAGTTGCGGAAGCGCGCGGCGATCGAGATGACGAGGCGCATGTGGGCGCGGGTCAGGCGATCAAGCGCGGCCTGATCCCCTTTCTCGCGCCACAGCAACGCCAATTCGTGCTCCTCCTCCCGTGAGAGGTAGGGGGCATTCATCGCCTCCCGGACGAATTCACGCGCGACGCCGGCAATCTGGCCCATGGCTCACTCCCTCGCTGCACGTGAAGTTTACGCGCCAGCCATGACAACGGTTCACCGCCGGGGATAAAAAAATTTGAGCGCGCGATTCAACTTTTCCACGCGAAGGGAAGTAAGGCGCCCCACGAACAAAAAAAGGCCCGCACGAGGCGGGCCTTTTGAATTCCTTGAAGACGCACGCCGATCAGGCGGCGGCCTCGTTCTCGCTCGCCTCGTCGTTGTCGGCGGCATCCGCACCACGGGTGCGGCGCGGGCTCTTGGCGAGCGCGGTTTCAACACGCTTCATCGCCTCGGTTTCGGTCGAGCCATCAACGGCGGCAACCTCATCCACGAGACGCGCCAGCGCCGTTTCGAACAGCTGGCGTTCCGAGTAGGACTGCTCCGGCTGGGCTTCCGAGCGATAGAGATCACGCACGACCTCGGAGACCGCGATGATGTCGCCCGAGTTGATCTTCGCTTCGTATTCCTGCGCGCGGCGGCTCCACATGGTGCGCTTCACACGGGCACGGCCGGTGAGCACTTCGAGCGCCTTGGTGATGCCGGCTTCATCGGAGAGCTTGCGCATGCCGACGCTGGCAACCTTGGCCACGGGCACGCGGAGAGTCATCTTCTCCTTGGCGAAGCTGACCACGAACAGCTCAAGCTTGAAACCCGCAATTTCCTGCTCCTCGATCGCCGTCACCTGTCCGACGCCATGGGCCGGATAGACGATGTGCTCGCCCGGCTTGAAACCATCGCGCTGCGTCGTTTTTTTCGTGCTCATGTTGATCCTCGCCCTTCGCCCGCGAGAAGCGGACGAAACGAGACGGCAGGGTGCCGCCCCTTCTTCAATCGCGCGTCTGCCTTGCGGAAAACGCATGGTAAACAGGGAGATAACGTGCCTCGCGCCGACAAAAACCGTTCAAGCCCGCGTGCGGTGGAGCATGCAGGCTCAATCAGTTGGTTTTAGCGGAAAGTAAGGCGCAAGGGGTGCACACCTGTCTCGACTGTCAGGAGCACCCTACCACGAAAAATCGTAAAAATCAAAAACCCCCGCTGCGTTGCGGCGGGGGAATGTAAAGAAAGGTTAACCACGGGCAACGCCAAAGGAATGCTTTGGCGTTAATACCCATGCAAAAAGCTCAATCCCCGGCGCCGGGCTTATCCGAGAAGTATTGCGGATACTTATTGGGCTTTCCGTCGAACTCCTTGGCTTCCGGCAATGGATCACGCTTGATGGTGATGTTCGGCCAGACCTGCGCGTATTCGGCGTTGATCTTCAACCACTGATCGAGCTTCGGCTCGGTATCGGGTTTAATCGCCTCGGCAGGGCACTCCGGTTCGCACACACCGCAATCGATGCATTCATCCGGGTGGATGACGAGAAAATTCTCGCCCTCGTAGAAGCAATCGACCGGGCAAACTTCCACGCAATCCGTGTACTTGCACTTGATGCAATTGTCGGTGACCACATAGGTCATCGCGTCTCTCCTGAGTAAGCGCGTTTCAAGGGCGCGCCGGGTCCAAACCTAACCGGGCCTCTCGCTAATGCCCTTTTGACCCGCTGGCAAGGGAATGGATCAATCGTTGTGAAGCGCCTTCAGGCGAGAACTTTCTCGCTTTGGCCCTCAAGACGACCGTAAAGTTCTTCGGCCTCAGCGCTGCCGCCCCGCCGCTCGGCGAGATCCAGCACCTGAACCACAATGGTCTGCCCCGGCAGGGCCAGGGTCAGCACATCGCCGCATTTGATGAAGGCACCCGGCGAGGTTTCCCGCCGCCCGTTGACACGGACATGGCCCGCACGGACCAATTCGGCGCAGCGTTCTCGCGAGCGCTGGAAACGCGCAAACCAGATCCATTTGTCGAGGCGCTGACGCAGGAGAGGATCATCCTCACCGGCACGGCCCCGACCCATCTTACTTCTTGCCTTCCATCTGCGCCTTCAGCGCCGCCAGCTTGGCGAAGGGTGAATCCGGATCCGGCTCGCGGTTAGGCGCGGGCTTGGCATCCGAGAAATTGCGCGGCGCATTGCCGCGATCATCCCGGCGCGGCTTGCCCCGGCCCTCCTGCTGCGGACGCCCCTCACCCTTCTCGAAGCGCGGCTTGTCGAAACGTGGCCGCTGCGGCGCACGCCCTTCTCCGCCCTCGGCCTGCGGTGCTCCGCCCTCAGGGCGGCGGAACTTCTCGAACCGCTTGTTGCGGTCCTCACGGCGTCCCTCGCGCGGGGCGCCGTCCTGCGGCTGGCCCTCGCCACGCGGCGCGCG
>JAIUNQ010000247.1 GCA_020161475.1 Pseudomonadota bacterium
TTCTCGAAAACCCAGCACGAGGCGCTGGGCGTGAACGACTTCCATCTCGCTTGGTGGAAGGATGGCCGCGTGGTCAACTTCGAGAACGAGGTGACCAAGTCGCTCAAACCCGCTGATTTCAAGCGTTAAGTCCCCAGCCTGCCGCCGGGGCTGGGCTTCGGCGGCATTTTTTGTGGGGTGGAGATTTTCATGACGGCGTTTCTGCAGGCGCTGGCCAGCGGCCTCGCGCTCGGCGCGATCTACGGGCTCATCGCGCTCGGCTTCAACATCACCTATGCCACCACGAAGACCTTCAACTTCGGGCAGGGCGCCATGCTGGTGCCGGGCAGCCTTGTCGGGGTCTCGCTGTTGCTGCTCAGCGTGGGAAAGCCGCACTTCGGCAACCTGACGCCTGCGGAAATGACCCCGCTGGCCTATACGCTGGCAACCTTCGCCAGCGTGGTCGTGGTGGGGCTCATCGGCATCGCGCTCTACTACTGTGCCGTCAAACCCTTCGTCGGGGCAGGGGGGCTCAACTGGGTGCTCTCCACCATCGGCTTTGGCATTATTTTGCAGAACACCGCGCTCGCGATCTGGGGCCCGGCCTCGATCGCCGTGCCTTCGCCGCTCGGCGGCTCCGTGGTGCGCATCTGGGGGGCGGGCATCCGGCCGCAGGAGATCCTGATCGCGGTGGTCGCCATCGTCGTCATGGTCGGCCTTGATGTGGTGCTGCGCAAGACGCGCCTCGGCAAAGCCCTGCGTGCGGTGGCTTTTTCGCCGCAAGCCGCGGCCATCGTCGGCATCAATGTCGAGAGCATCGTCATCATCGCCTTCGTCATTTCCTCGGCGCTGGCGGGGCTGGCGGGCATTCTGATCGCGCCCATCACCACGGCCTCGGTGTACATCGGCATGGGCATCGCGCTCAAAGCCTTCTCGGCGGCCATTGTCGGCGGCCTCACCAATCCGCGCGGCTGCATGGCGGGCGGTTTCATGCTCGGTGTGCTGGAAGCCATGGTGGGCCTGTGGCGCGCAGAAATGCGCGAAATCGCGATTTTCCTGCTCATCATCGTGGTGCTGGTGTTCCGCCCGGCCGGGCTCTTCGGCAAGCGTGTGGTGGAGAAGATCTGATGAAGAGCCTCCACACCCTTGGCCTTGCGGCCTTCCTCACCGCGCTGGCGCTGGTGCCTGTGCTGCCCCTCAACGACTTTTACCTGCAAATCCTCTTCACCATCGGCGTCAACTACATCGCGGCGGCGGGCCTCAATGTGCTGGTGGGCTACGCGGGCCAGAAATCGCTGGGCCATGCCGGGCTTTTCGCGGTGGGCGCCTACACCGTGGCGCTGGCGAATGTCGATTTCGGCATCAGCCCTTGGGTTTCACTCGGCCTTGCCTGCCTCATGGGCGCCCTGTTTGGGCTGGTGATCGCCGCGCCGTCGGTGCGCGTCTCCGGCCCCTCGCTCGCCATGGTGACCATTGGTTTTGGCATCGTGGTCGAGAAGATCGTCACGGAATGGACCGATCTCTTTAAGGGGCAGGCGGGGTTTTACGGCATTTCCGCCCCCAGCTTCATGGGCAAAACCTTCACCAACCTGCATTGGGTGCTTTTTGTCGGCCTGCTGTGCCTCGCCACACATCTGCTGCTCCGCTCCCTGCTCAAGGGGCGCTTCGGGCGGGCCTTCATGGCCGTGCAACTGGCGGAACCGGCGGCGGAATCCGTCGGCATCTCGGTGGTGCGGGCCAAAACGCTGGCTTTTGTGATTTCCGCCGTCACCTGCGCACTCGCGGGCGGGCTGGTGGCCCAGCAGAACCAGTATTTCAACTCGGATTTCATCACCTTCAACCTCTCGATCCTGTTGCTGGTGATCGTGATTTTCGGCGGCTCCGGCTCGCTCTATGGCCCGCTGCTCGGCTCGGTGATCCTGACCCTGCTCGATGCGTGGCTCGCGCGTTGGCCCGCGCTTCAGCACTTCACTTATGGCGCGCTGCTGCTCTTCTCGCTCTACCTCATGCCCAATGGCATCGCGGGGGCGCTGGCGCGTTTTTTCCCGAAACCCCGCGCCGCCGAGCCGGAGGCACCCCCCGCGCCAACCGAACGACACGCCCGCAGCCTCAACGATGGTCCGCTGCTGGAGGTGTCAGGGCTGTATAAGGCCTATGGCGGTGTCATTCCCGTGCGCGAGGTCGGCTTTTCCATCACGTCCGGCAAGGTCCATGCCCTCATTGGTCCCAATGGGGCAGGCAAAACCACGCTGCTCAACCTGCTCTCCGGCCATGTGAAGCCCGATCGCGGCTCCATTCGCCTCAACGGGCAGGAGGTTGCGGGCCAACCGGCATGGCGCATCGCGCAAGGAGGGGTGGGGCGCACATTCCAGAACCTCAAGCTCTTCGGCGAGATGTCCGTGCTCGATAACGTGTTGATCGGCGCGCATATGCATGTCGATGCGCCGTTCTGGGCCGCGCTGTTCGCCCTGCCGCGCAACGCAAGGGCCGAGGCGAAAGCGCGGGCCGGGGCGGTGGCGCTGCTGAACCAGCTTGGCCTTGGCGAGCGCATTCATGACGCAGCCTCAAGCCTGCCTTACGGCTTGCAGCGACGGTTGGAGATCGCCCGCGCGCTGGCCAGCAACCCGCGCCTGCTCCTGCTGGATGAGCCAGCGGCAGGCCTCAACCCGCAGGAAACGCATGAGCTGGGCGATGTCATCCGCCGCATTCAGGGCTCCGGCATCACGGTGCTCTTGATCGAGCACCACATGGATCTTGTGATGGGCATTTCCGACCATGTGATCGTGCTCGAGTACGGCGAGAAGATCGCCGAGGGCAAACCCGACGCCATCCGCCGTGATCCCAAGGTCATTGCCGCCTATCTCGGGGTCGAGGACGACGAGGAGGCCTTGGCATGATGCTTTCCATCGAAAACCTCAAGGTTTCTTACGGCGCGGTCGAAGCCCTCAAGGGCGTCTCGCTTCATGTCGGGCAGGGGGAGATCGTCACGCTGATCGGCGGTAACGGGGCGGGAAAATCAACGCTCATCCGCTCCATCGCCGGGCTGGTGAAGCCCGCCTCGGGCACCATTCTGTTCGAGGGCCGGTCGCTTGCGGGCCTGAAAGCCCATCAGGCGGTCACCCTTGGTATCGGCCATTCGCCCGAGGGGCGGCTGGTCTTTGGGGATCAGAGCGTGGAGGATAACCTGCGCCTTGGTGCCTACATGCGCCGCGATGCGGAGGGCATCGAGGCCGATGTCGCGCGCTACTTCGCACTGTTTCCCCGCCTTCTGGAGCGCCGCGAGCAGATGGCGGGCACGCTGTCCGGCGGCGAGCAGCAGATGCTGGCGATTGCCCGCGCGCTGATGAGCCGCCCCAAACTGCTGCTGCTCGATGAGCCGTCCCTCGGCCTTGCCCCGCTTATCGTGCGCGAGGTGTTCCGCGTCATCCGCCAGCTCAAGGGCGAGGGGATGACCATCCTGCTGGTGGAGCAGATGGCCAACATGGC
>JAIUNQ010000248.1 GCA_020161475.1 Pseudomonadota bacterium
GAGCCCGCCGACGCCCATGCCCATGATCTCGCGCGCGCCGACAGGCAGCTCGGCGAAAATCCGTGCCAGCACCCAATCGAACCCGTTTTCGCGGGCGGAGCGCGCACATCCCGGCGCGCCGATCACCGGTTTGCCCTGCCACGCCGCCAGCAGCAGCAGGTTGCCCGGATCAACCGGCATCCCGAGATGCTCGATGCGCCCGCCCGCAGCCTCAATCGCCGCCGGAATGATGTCGCGACGATCCGCAATCGCAGCGGCACCGAAAATGATGAGGAGATCAAAGGTGGCCGCATGAAGCCCCGCCAGCGCGGCATCCAACGCCTCGCGCCTGTGCTCCAGCTGCGCCACATGGGTGAGCGTGCCGCCCAGCCCCTCGATGCGCTCACGCGTGACAGCTTCGGTTTTTTTGAGCACGCTGTCCTTGAGGCCCGGCAGGCTCATCAACAGCAGGGCAACGCGCTTGGGCAGAAACGGCAGAACCTGCAAGGGCGCCGCCGCCAGGGCCGCCCCCCCTTGCGTCACGCTAGCCGCTTCCATCGCAAAGGGAATGATCTTCACCGTGCCGACCATTTCCCCCGCCTCAACCTTGGCAAATGCGGCCAAGGTGGCGAGCGTCATCCCCGGATCAAGCGCGTTGAAAGCATCAATGGCGGCCTTGTTCGGCAGGAAAACCCCGGCGTGCTCAGCAAAGAGGTTGACGCGGCCAGTAAAGGCAACATCCGCCCGCACCCCCTGCCCCTTTGCCGCATCCCCCAGACGGCGGGCGGCTTCATCCTCGCCAACGTCGCCCGGCTCCGGCCGTGCGATGGTCACTTCAACCAACCCGGCTTGCGCCAATGCCGTACAATCCGCGGCATCAAGCACATGGCCCTTTTTGAACACAACGGCCCCAGCGCGCGCCTGATGCGCCAGAATGCCGCCAGCCGCCTCGATGACGGGCGTGACGCCGAACTTCATGGCGCGCTTTTCCGCATCTCGCCAATCACCTGCGCGAGCACCGAAACCGCAATTTCCGCCGGAGAAAGCGCCCCGATATCAAGCCCGATCGGCGCCTTGATGCGGTTAAGTTTATCACCCAGATCGCTCAACCGCTCGCAGCGTTTGGCGTGGGTTTTCCGGCTGCCCAGCGCACCGACATAGAAGCACTCCGCCTCCAGCGCCGCGCGGATCGCGTGATCATCGATCTTGGGATCATGCGTCAGCGCGATCAGCGCGGTGTAGCGATCGAGCGGCAGCTTTTTCAGCGCATCTTCCGGCCACTCCGCCAGCAGCAGCACATCGGGGAAGCGTTCCGGCGTGGCAAAGGCCGTGCGCGGATCAATGATGGTGAGTGGCAAACTCACCAGCCGCGCCATCTGCGCCAGCGCTTGGGAGATATGCACGGCCCCGATGACCACCAGCTTGGCACCCGGCACATGCACATCGATGAAGGTTTTGCCGCCCTCCGCCATGCCGGATTTGCCGGAGCGGAAGGCTTCCGCGAGCGCGGCCTCACCGGGATGCTCCACCCGCAGCGCCCCGGTTTCAAGCTCGGTAATCAGCGCCGCCGCCTCGCGCTTCGAGCGCGCGGCATTCACGCCGGAAAGCGCTTCCAGCTGCGCGTTGATCGGCGCGACATAGACGGAAATCTTCCCCCCGCAGGAAAGCCCCACGCGCCATGCGGTTTCATCCGCCACGCCAAACGTCAGAAGCTTGGCGCGTCCGGTTTCAATGGCGGCCACGGCCTCCTCGATCACCGCGCCCTCGACGCAGCCACCCGAGACAGAACCGAGAAAATTCCCCTCCCCGTCGACGACGAGGTGCGAGCCCACCGGGCGCGGTGCAGAACCCCAGGTCTCGACAACGGTGGCGAGCGCAACCCCCCGCCCGGCGCGCGCCCAGCGCTCGACTTCGGCCAACAGATCGTCTTCGGTGGAAATGATACCGCTCACTTCAGGTTTCCCCGCATCCGCTCATGTTGAAACCTCTTTCAGCAGGGCGTGTCTGTCCACACCGCCTTCACCGCCTTCGGCCAGCGCGGCGCAAAGGTCGGCAATCGAGCTTAAGTTATGCAGCGTCCGGAATTCGTCCACATGCGGCAGCATGGCACGAATGCCCGCCGCACGCGCCTGAAACCCGTCAAACCGCAGCAGCGGATTGAGCCAGATGAGCCGCCGCGCCGAGCGTTGCAGGCGCGACAACTCGCGCGCAAGGTCGGGCGTCACCTCGCGCTCCAGCCCGTCGGTGATCAGCAGCACGATGGCCCCGCCCGAGAGCACACGCCGCGCCCATCGCTTGTTGAACCGCTCCAAGGTCTGGCCGATGCGCGTGCCGCCATCCCAATCGCGCACGGTGGTTGAGGCGGCTTTCAGCGCAATATCCGGGTCTTTGGTGGATTTCAGCGCCCGGGTGACATTGGTCAGGTCTGTGGCGAAGGTGAAGGCATGCACCCGCCGCCCCGTCTGGGCCATCACATGCAGAAAATGCAGGAAAATGCGGGAATACTGGCTCATGGAGCCGGAAATATCGCACAGCGCCACCAGCGGCGGCACCTTTTCCGCCCGCGCGCGGAATTTGAGCGGCAGCGCATCGCCCCCAGCGCGTAAAGACGCCCGCATCATCGCGCGCGGATCAACACGGTAGCCAGCGGTGGCCGGGGTAAAGCGCCGCGTTTTCACACGGTGCAGCGGCATCCGCAGCTTGGCGATTTCGGCTTTCGCGCGTTTGATCTCCTCCACGCTCATCTGCTCGAAGTCTTTGGCACGGAACACCTCGACATCCGACACCGTGAGTCGGGAATCGAGGTCCACCTGCTGCTTTTCCGGCTCTTTCTCCGGTTTTTTATCGGCGAACAGCGCTTCGGTGAGACGGCGCAGCGCCTCTTCGCGCTTGGAGTTGGGGTCCACCGGCGCAACAGGCATCATCGAGGCCATCATCTTCTCGATCAGCGAGCGCCGCCGCCAGAACAGTGTGAAAGCCTGCTCGAAAATCTCGCCGTCCTGCCGCCTTTTGACGAAAACCGCCCGTAGCGCAGCGCGGAATTCCTCGCGGTGGCCGATCTGGATCGCCTCCGCCGCCGCCACCGCATCGAGCATCGCGCCGGGACCGACATTCATCCCGGCTTTGCGCAAGGCACGGCCGAAATAGAGGATGTTTTCGGCCAGATGCCCTTGGGGGAGCGAGGGGTCAAGTGAGTGCCTGTCCATCAAATGAACCCGTCATGCCCGCCCAAATCCCCTGAACAAGAACTGGGGCGGGTATCCATGACTTGAAAAACGTGAGCATGAAGTCGTGGATGGCCGGGCCAAGCCCGGCCATGACGCTTGCCACCAAGGGGACCACCCCGACCCATCACGCCCCCTGCTTCACCTGATCGAGCACCTTTTTGGCCACGCCGGTCTGGAGCTTGGCGATATCATCCTGATATTTCAGCAGAACGCCCAGCGTATCCGTGATCA
>JAIUNQ010000249.1 GCA_020161475.1 Pseudomonadota bacterium
GGCTTGGCGCCGGTTCCTTCCAAGGTGACCGGCGGAGCCACGTTCATCACGGGCGGTTTCGTCGGGCTGTAGGGGTTGGCGTGAGACATGGGTCTTCCGATCTTTGGGGCAAGCCCACGCGCCGAACACTCGGCGGGGCATCGCCAGTTGAACGGGACGGAAAATGATTTTGTCCCATGCGTCAACCAAAACGCGCGTGAAGGATCAAAAACGCTCGATTTTCTCGCGTGATGTGGTGGCAAAGCCCGTCAAATGGTGAGTCAAACCAGCCCTTTGGCGCGCGGTGCTGGCGTGCTGATTCAAGGGGTTGATGTGGATCCGCAGCCGCAAATTTTGCGGCGCACATTGCGCTTGGGCGCGGGCCGTGTCTTGGTGCGCGCAAACGGCAGACCGGGATAACCCGGCAAAGCCAGAGGAAAACGAGGAACGCCATGGGCATTCGTGCGCCGCGCACCACATCATCCGCTGCCGTGCCGCCCCCCGTCGTGCAGGGGGCGCACCCCAATGCGGATGGGCTGGCCACCTTCGACATGCAGGTGCAGATTCTGATTGTCGAGGATCATCCGTTGTTTCGGGAGGCGCTGCAGAGCGCGGTGCATATCGCCTATCCCGAGGCCACCATTCTGGAAGCGACGACAATCGAGCTTGCCCGCAAGACGCTGGATCAGACGCAGGACATCAACCTGCTGCTGCTGGACCTGTCGTTGCCGGGCATTCGCGGGTTTGAAGGCCTGATCGAGGTGCGCGCTGCTTATCCGCGCCTGCCGGTGCTGATCGTTTCCGCCTTCGAGGATCCGAAGATCATTCAGGAGGCGATGAACCACGGCGCAGCCGGGTTCATCCCCAAGTCGGTCAAGAAGCCGGAGCTGGCCCAAGCGATCCGCGCGGTGATGAGCGGCATGACGTATCTGCCGGACGGCTATGTGCCGCCCGCCAAGCGCCGCGCGCCGCCGCGCCAGCCGGATCTGACCGCGCGCCTGCAACTGCTCACGCCCGCGCAATACCGCGTGTTGCAGATGGTGCGGCAGGGCAAGCTGAACAAGCAGATCGCCTTTGAGCTTTCCATCACCGAAACCACGGTGAAGGCGCATGTTTCAGAGGTTTTGCGTAAGCTGGGCGTGGCCTCGCGCACGCAGGCCGTGATCGAGCTGGCGGGGCTGGACTTCGACAACGTGCTGGGGCCGGACAGGCCCCAGTTCGGGCAGGGCAACTGATGCAAGGCCGCCTCCGGGCGGCCTTTTTCATGCCAGAAGGTGGCTGACGAGCGCGCGCAGCTCTGCCGGACGCGCCGGCTTGTTCATCAGCTCGCAGCCGGCCTCGCGCACGAGATCTGCCACGGGTTGGGAGCGATCTGCCGTGAGGATGATGGCGGGGATGGTTTTGTGAAAGGCCTCTCGAAGCAGGGCAATCGCCTGAGTGCCCAGCTCGCCGCGATCGAGGTGAAAATCCGCGATGATGAGATCGGGCGGCGCGGGGGCCTCCGCCAACGCGCCAATGGCCGCCAGATTCGATGCCGCTTCGGGCTGGCAATCCCAGCGGCGCAGCAGCTCCACCAAAGCCATGAGAGAGGCCTCGTTATTATCGAGCACCACAATGCGCGCGGCATTGAGCGCGGAGGGGAGCGTTGCACCGCGTGGGGCAGGGGTTGCCTCCTCGACGCGCTCGCTGCGCGGTGCGAGCGGCACCGAGATGTGAAAGCAGGAGCCGCGTCCGAAGCGGGACATGAGCCCGAGCGGGTGCTGAAGCACATCCGCCATGCGCTGCACGATGGAAAGCCCCAACCCGAGGCCAGGATCGCCCGCTGCATCGATGTCGGCACCGCGCTGAAACTCATTGAAGATGATGGGGCGATCCTCCGGCCGGATGCCGATGCCGCTATCCCACACCTCGATGCGCACGAAATCGCCCCGCACTTTTGAGAGCACGCGGATGCGGCCTTCGCGCGTGTAGCGCACTGCATTCGCGATGAGGTTCTGGAGGATACGCTTGAGCATCAGGGCATCGGAATTGACCCAGAGCGCGCAGGGCAGAACCTGCAAGGCAAGCCCCTTGTGGGCGGCCAGCGGGGTGAAATCCGCGCTCAGATGCCCGAGAAGGTCCGACAGATCGATCAGCGTGCGCTTGGGCGTCATCACGCCCGCTTCCAGCTTGGCGATGTCCAGCACCGTCTTGATGATCTCCTCGATGGAGGAGAGGGAATGGTCGATCTGCGAAACAAGCTGGCGTTGCGGGGCGCCCTCGCTCATCTCTCCCAGCGTGGAGAGCGACAGACGCGCCGCGTGCAGCGGCTGGAGCGCATCGTGCCCCACGGCCGTGAAGAAACGCGATTTCATGCGGTTCGCCAAGGTGAGCGTTTCGTGCGCAATGGCGAGTTCGCGGTTGGTGCGCTCCAGCGCATCCATGGCGTTGTTCAGCTCCGAAGTGCGGGCGAGGATTTCCGCCTCCAGCGACACCGCAGCCTGAAAGAGCGAATAGGGGTTCGACTCCTGATGGAGCGGGCCTTCGACGCGGTTGATCAGCGCAAGATTGATCTTTTTCAGCTTGCGGATGATCTCCTCGGGTGTGGCATCGCCAAGGTCGAGTTCAGGCGTTGTCATGGCTCAGAGCGCTGCCCGCCGCCGACCCAACGCAAGGCCGGTCAGCGTCTGATTGAGGTGGATGCCGTTGAACTGCTCGCCGTAGGTGTTGAAGCCATTAAGGCGATAGCGCGTGTAAACCTCTTCCATGGGCTTGGTCATCTGGCGGTTTTCAATCTCGACCTTGCGCCAGAGGCAATCGAAGCCGAGCACGCAATCAATGCCGCCCAAGGTGGAGTCGATCTGGCGCAGGGCCTCGGCGGTGGCGCCCGCCATGTCCTGCTGATGCGCCACAGCCAGCACCATGCCCTCATCAATGGCGCAGAAGAAGGAAATGGAGCCGTCCTTGTTGATCTGGCGGATGGAGCGGCAAAAATAATCCGTGCCCGCACGGACGATAAAGGGATGGGCCGCAAAATGGGCAGGCGAGAGATCCTTGCGCTCAAGGCCGATGGCGCGGGCGTATTCCTCGGCGGCCAGTGTTCCGTTCAGCTCATGGACAACGCGCTTTTGCGGGTCGGCAGCGGTTACGACATAGCGACGCGGCGTCGGCTCGAAATTCTGCACCCGGAAGGTCTGGAAGGGGATGTCGGTCTCCACCAGAATGAGGATCGCGGCATCGCGCACGACAGCACCGTTGAAGATGAGCGTCGCCTCGCGGAAAAGCTGGCTATCCCCCGCCGAGCCGCCAATGAGTGGCATTTCCCCCACGGCGCAACGCGCGGCCGTGACCACGTGCTCCTCGCGGTTGGACAGGCCATCCACCAGCATCACCGCGAAGCCCTTGCCCCGCGTCGGGAACTCCAGCCGGGCCTCGGCGAAGCGCCCGCGCAGCTGGCGACCGGTTTCATAGG
>JAIUNQ010000250.1 GCA_020161475.1 Pseudomonadota bacterium
CTGGCGCTGGTGCTCGAACCCAAGGTGCTGCTGCTGGACGAGCCGACCGCCGGCATGGGTCCGGAAGAACGCTGGCGCGTAATCGAAAAGGTGCGCGAACTCTGGGAGCGGCAGAAGATCACCGTGGTCTTCATCGAGCACGACATGGACATCGTGTTCCGCATCGCGCCCTCCATCCGCGTGCTCTCTTACGGGCGCGTGCTGGCGGAAGGCACCCCGCAGGAGATCCGCACCAACCCGGCGGTGATCGAGGCCTATCTCGGCACGGATCATGAGGTGGCGGCATGAGCAACAACGTCATCGCGGTGCAGGGCCTCAACGTGTTCTATGGCGCAAGCCAGATCCTCTTCGGCGTCGATCTGGCGGTGAAGGAAGGCCAGACCATGGCGCTTCTGGGCCGCAACGGCGCGGGCAAAAGCACCACCATGAAGGCGATTGCCGGCGTGGCACCGCCCAAATCGGGCAGCGTCAGCGTGCTCGGCAAGCCTGTGGCGGGCGCGCCGCCCCATAAAATTGCCCGCGCGGGCCTCGGCTTCGTGCCGGAGGACCGGCAGGTCTTTCCCGAGCATTCGGTGGAAGACAACCTGCTCATCGCCGAAAAGCCGGGCCTTGATGGCCGCAACGACTGGACCATGGACAGGATTTTCGAGGCGTTTCCGCTTCTCGTGCCGCTGCGTCAGCGCATGGCGGGGCGTCTTTCGGGCGGCGAGCAGCAGATGCTGGCCATTGCCCGCATGCTGATGGGCAACCCCTCGGTGATGCTGCTCGATGAGCCCTCCGAGGGTCTCGCCCCCATCATCGTGCAGCGCATAGGCGAGGTGATCCGCGCGCTGGCCAAAACCGGCGTCTCGATCCTGATTGCGGAGCAGAACATGCATTTCTGCCTCGGCCTCGCGAGTGATGCCACCGTCATCGACAAGGGCAAGATCGTCTATCGCGGCTCCATCGCCGAGCTGAAAGCGAACGACGATATCCGCCAGCGCTACCTCGCGCTTTGACCGGAGGAGACGCCGATGCCGACGCTGACGCAGGAGATCGCCCGTTTCACCAGCCACCTGACGCTGGAAGCACTGCCCGAAGCGGTTGTCGCCAAGGCGCGGGCCTGCATCGTCAATGCCATCGGCATGGCGGTGAACGGGCACGACACGCCCTATGCGCCCGTCGCCCGCCGCACAGCGCTCGCGCTGCAAGGGGAGGTGCAAAATGGTGCCACGCTCTTCGGCGATGGCCGCAAAAGCACCATTGGTGCCGCCTGCCTTGCCAACAGCGCGTTGTTTCATGGGCGTGCGCAGGAGGATACCTGCGGCGCGGCCCATTTCGGCACCATTCTCATCCCCATGCTCCTCGCGCTAATCGAGGCGCGGCGTTACCCGCTGGATCGCTTCATCCCTGCGCTGGTGGCGGGCTATGAGGCAGGCGGCCTCTTGGAAAACGCCTTTGCCGGGCGCACCACCCCCGGTGGCTTCCGCTCCTCCGCGCTTTATGGCGGTATCGCCGCTGCCGCCGCCGCTGCGCGCCTGATGGCGCTCAATGAGGTACAAACGGCAGCCGCGCTCGCCAATGCTTGCGCTTTTTCGGGTGGCAACCTGCAAACCTTCGCCGATGGCACCGATGAATGGCGCTATCAGGTGGGGGTTGTCGCCCGCAACGGGCTGCTCGCGGCAGAGCTTGCCGCGCAAGGCTCAGTCTCCGCGCCCCATGCGCTGGAGGGGAGGGCGGGTTTCATCCGCACCTTCGCGCAAACCGACGCCCCGGCGGACCTCGCGCAGCGCCTCGGGCGGGAATGGTCGATCCTGCGCGTCACCTTCAAGCCTTTCCCGGTCTGCGCCTTCAACCAGACCCCGGTGACCGGCGCGCTGGAGCTGCGCAAAACCATCGCCGGCCGCGCGCTCAAAGCGGTGCGCGTGCGCATGAACCCCTATGAAACAGGCTATGCGGGCATGGATGCGGTGGGGCCGTTCAACTCCATCTCCGGCACGCTGATGAGCATTCCGTTCTGCATCGCCACCACCTTGCAGCACGGCGTGCCGAGCATGAAGCACATGACGACCTATGACGATGCCGCCGTGGCTGGCCTCGTCTCCCGCATTACGTTGGTGTCCGATGCGAAGATTCCCATCCTCAGCGCGATCATTGAGGCCGACATGGAGGACGGCGAAACGCTCATCCACGAGCAGCGCATGACACCGCAGGATTACGCCTTCGATCGGCCGACCCTGCGCGAATTGCTGGTGCGCACCGGGGCGGAGCAGGGGCTGCCGGCGAGCCTGTTCACGCGTATCGAGGCGGCGGCGGATGCGCTGCCCGGCGGCATAATCGAGGATTTCACGGCGCTCTTTGCCGAATTGCCCCGCCATTCCTAGCCGAAAAGTGGGGAATGGACGGCTGGCATTCGCTGATAAAATGAATTATGAATCATAAGTCAGAATTGTGTTTTGGCGCATCGCCCTTGAAGCGGAATGAGCATGAGTGAGCACGGCGCATCCCCCTTGGCGGGGCACAACACGAGCATCGGGCCGGAGCAGCTTCTCGCGCTTTATCGCACGCTTCTCCTCATCCGCCGCTCGGAGGAGCGCCTCGGCACCATGTTTGCCGATGGCGAGGTGCCGGGCTTCATCCACCTGAGCATCGGGCAGGAGGCGGTATCGGCGGGGGTCATGGCGGCGCTCACCCCGGAGGATACCATCGCCTCCACCCATCGCGGCCATGGCCATGCACTGGCCAAGGGGTTGCCGCTCGACGGCTTTTTCGCCGAGCTGCTCGCGCGTGAAACCGGGCTGTGCAAGGGGCGCGGCGGCTCGATGCATGTGGCGGATATGTCGGTGGGCATGCTGGGGGCCAATGGCATTGTGGGCGCGGGGCTTTCCATCGCCATGGGAAGCGCCTTGGCGCATAAAACGCTGGGACGCGATGCCATCGCCGTCGCCTTCTTCGGGGATGGCGCGCTTGCCGAAGGGCTGCTGCACGAGTGCCTCAATATGGCCGCGCTCTGGCACCTGCCGATGCTGTTCGTGTGCGAAAACAACGGCTGGGGCGAGTTTCTGCCCACCTCGAAGCAGCTTTCTTTTCAGTTGAAAGACCTCGCGGCGGCTTACGGCATCCCCCACACGGGGGTGGACGGCAACGATGTCGCCGCCGTGGCCCAGGCCGCTCAAGCGCTGGTGGGCGAAGTGCGCGCGGGACGCCCGCAAATCCTTGAATGCCAAACCACCCGCGTGCGCGGCCATTTCGAGGGTGATGCGCAGAAATACCGCGATCCGGGCGAACTGGCCGCCCTGACCGCCAGAGACCCGCTCGCCATTGCATCCGCGCGCCTTGAGGCCCTGGGCGTCGGCGCGGCCACGCTGGAAGCGCTGAACACCGAAACAACCGCCGCGATCGAGGCGGCGCTGGAACGCGCGCGGCAGGCCCCGTTCCCGCCCTTCGAGAG
>JAIUNQ010000251.1 GCA_020161475.1 Pseudomonadota bacterium
ACGGCAGCGGCCTGGTTGCCAGCGGCAATCGCCTCTTCAACGCCACGCACGAAGGTGCGCATGCGCGAACGACGGGCCTTGTTGATCTCGGTGCGACGGACCGCCTGACGCGCCGCCTTCTTGGCAGATTTGGTATTCGCCATCGTATTGGGCTCCGACCCACATTGAGGCTTTCGGGGCCCGACCCCTGCAGCCATGTCGCCTGTCCAGCTTGAGGCAGACACCCTGTCTACCCTCACCTTGAGGCGGAAGAAAACCAAAGCGCGCCAAAGCGGCGCGCGAGAGCGGCTCCTATGTCATGAGCCGGGCCTGCGGTCAAGCCGTTTTGCGCCGCAGCTTCTCATCCGAAATACGAGGCCACCCAGGCTCCGATGGGGTGACGCGAATCCAGCATCAGGCGCAGCGCCATGATGAGTGCCACCGCCACCACAAGCGGGCGGATAAGACGTGAGCCGAACTTCAATGAGGCGCGTGCGCCCAGATAGGAGCCTAGTGCGGAGGCCGCACCCATGGTCAGCCCCAGCGGGATCATGGCCGCGCCGGAAATGAGGAAGAACATCAGCGCCCCGAAATTGGAGCCCCAGTTCATGAGCTTGGTATGCGCCACCGCCGAGACCATGGTGAAGCCCGCCATGACGATGAGGGCAATGTAGAAGAAGGTGCCGGTGCCCGGACCGAAGATGCCGTCATAATAACCGATGCCGAGGCCAAAGCTGGCAGCAAAGGCCGGCACACTCAGGCGGGCGTGACGTGCCTCCTCCCCGAGCTTGGGCGCGAAAAGCATGTAGAGCGCGATGGCGATCAGAAAGAAGGGAATGACGAGGCGGATGATTTCCAGCGGCAGGTGTTTCGCTGTCATCGCGCCAAGGACACCGCCGGTCAAAGCGCTGGAGAGCAGCGGTAGAATATGACGCTTTTCGAGGGCGCCCGCGCGCGCGAAAGCAAAAACCGCCGCCGAAACCCCGATCGTGCTCTGAAGTTTGCTGGTCGCCAGCGCATTCACCGGCGGCAACCCCGCCAGCAGCAGCGAGGGCAGCACAATCAGCCCGCCGCCACCCGCAATGGCATCAACAAAGCCGGCAACAAAGGCCGCACAGGCCAGCAAAAGCGCCGTGACAGGCGCAACGCCGAAATCCATGGGAGAGAACCGCTCGCTCAGAGAAAAAGCGCCGAAGGGCGCAGCGGCGCCTCTTTTAGAGCATCACCGCGCGATGTGGAGAGCGATTTTTCAGGAAAAACGCGGATCAACCCTGCGCAAAAAGCACCGGGCGCCGCCACGGGCGCCCGGCAACCGACATCAGCCGTGGAAGTTCGCCTTGCGCTTCTCGATGAAGGCCGACATGCCTTCCTTCTGCGCGGGCGTGGCGAACAGCGACTGGAACAGGCGGCGCTCGAAGCGCAAGCCCTCCCAGAGGGTCATTTCCGTGGCGCGGTTGACCACTTCCTTGTTGGCCATGACGGCGGAGGTGGCAAATTCGGCGATCTTGGTGGCCGCCGCCAGTGCTTCTTCCATCAGCTTGTCGAGCGGGACGACACGAGCGACGAGGCCGGAGCGCTCGGCTTCCTCGGCGCCCATCATGCGGCCGGTGAGGCAGAGGTCCATCGCTTTGGCGCGGCCGACAAGGCGGGTAAGGCGCTGCGAGCCGCCCATGCCCGGCATGACGCCGAGCGTGATTTCCGGCTGGCCGAACTTGGCGTTATCCGCGGCGATGATGAAATCGGCCATCATGGCGACTTCGCAGCCACCGCCGAGCGCATAGCCCGCCACCGCGGCGATGAGCGGCTTGCGCAGCTCCATCAGCTTGTCCCAGCCGGAGATGAAGTCCGAGGTATAGGTGTCCGGGAAGGTGAGGTTCTGCATTTCCTTGATGTCGGCACCGGCGGCGAAAGCCTTCTCCGAGCCGGTGATGATCATGGCGCCGATGTTATCGTCCTTGTCGAAGCGCGCGGTGGCATCGACGACATCTCTCGTCACCTGGCTGTTGAGCGCGTTGAGCTGCGCCGGGCGATTGATGCGGATGATGCCGACGCGGCCCTGCACTTCAGTCAGAATGGTTTCGTATTGCGGCATGCTCATCAGGTGTCCTCCCGTTTTGATCAGGCTTAAATCCCGCGCGAGATCACCGCAAGCGCGGCAAAGGGTCTGTCGGGAAGATGACAGGGGAACGGCGGATCAGCGCTGACAGGCCTCGCAGAAAAAGGTGGAACGCGCCCCTTGCGTGATGCGTTGGAGCGGTGCACCGCAGGCTTTGCAGGGCTCAACCTCGCGGCCATAGACATCGAAGCTGTGCTGGAAATACCCCAAGGCACCATCCTCATGGCGGAAGTCGCGCAAGGTGGAGCCGCCCGCAGCAATCGCCTCTTCCAGCACGGTGCGGATCGCGGGGTAGAGCGCGGCGATCTCTTTGGGCTTGAGGGAACCAGCGGCACGGGCGGGATGGATGCGGGCGCGAAACAGCGCCTCGCAGACATATATATTGCCGAGACCCGCAATCAGGCGCTGGTCCAGCAGCGCGAGCTTGATCGCGGTCTTGCGGCCTTCCAGCATGGCGGCAAGGCTTGCGGGCGAGAATGCATTACCCAGCGGCTCGACACCAAGCCCGGCGAAGGCGGGAAGCTCACTCAAGCGCTCGGAAGGGTGCAACAGCAGGAAGCCGAAGCGGCGCGGATCATTGAAAATGAGCGTCGAGCCGCCTTCGAGCGCAATTTCGGCGTGGTCATGTTGGACCAAGCGATCCACCTTATGATGGAACTTTCCGGGGGCATCGGACCCTTCATCATGGATCACGAGCAGGCGTCCGCTCATACCTAGATGCAGCACCAGCGTCTCGCCTGAGGAGAGCGGGGCAAGCAGGTATTTCGCGCGACGATCCAGCGGCTGGAAGATCGCGCCCGTAATGCGCTCGCCAAGGCGCTCCGGAAAGGGCAGGCGAAGATCGGGCCGGTTGAGCGTGACACCGGTGATGCGTTGCCCTTCGAGATGCGGAGCCAAGCCACGGCGCACGGTTTCAACTTCGGGCAGCTCCGGCATGTCCGCTCGTTTTCCTTTTTGAGTTGAACCCATGGCGCGCGCGCCATTCCTTCGCTATTTGGTGCGTTGACGCAAGCGGGACAGCCCGCCTTCAAGCGGACGAGCATGGTCCGGAGCGAGAAGGCAAGAACAAGGAATAGCCCATCATGCAGGAAACCACGCATTTCGGCTTTGAAACCGTGCCGCTGGTGGAAAAGCAGGGCAAGGTGGACGAGGTGTTCCACAAGGTCGCCTCGCGCTACGACCTGATGAATGACCTGATGAGCGGCGGGTTGCACCGCGTGTGGAAGGACATTCTGATCTCCATGCTGCGCCCGCCGAAGAACCGGGCCTATCGGCATCTTGATGTCGCGGGTGGCACGGGGGATGTGGCGTTTCGCATTCT
>JAIUNQ010000252.1 GCA_020161475.1 Pseudomonadota bacterium
GGCATTTGCCTCGGTCATCAGTCCATCGGGCAGGTGTTCGGCGGCAAGGTGATCCGCGCGCCGCACCCGATGCACGGCAAGATCACGAACATCACGCATGACGGCAAGGGTCTGTTCCGGGGGCTGAATGGTCCGCTGGAGGTGGCGCGCTACCACTCGCTGGTGGTGGAAGCCAAAACCCTTCCCGAGGTGCTGGTGCCGACCGCGACGAGCGAGGATGGCCTGATCATGGCCATGCAGCACCGCTCGAAGCCAGTGTATGGCGTGCAGTTCCACCCGGAGAGCATTGCCACCGGGCAAGGCGCGACGATCTGCCGCAACTTCCTGACGCTGGCCAAGGAATTCAACGCCTGCACCAAAGCCGCGTAGCTTCGGCAGCAAAAGTGGGAACCGGTTTTGCGTTGCTGAAGCGTAAAACGAAAGAAAATGGCCGCGAGCAGGCCGTTCAAAGGTTAAGTTAGATGGACGCCTTCAAGCCCCTGATCGCCAAGGTCGCGACCGGCCTGCCGCTCTCCCGCGCGGAGGCCGAGCAGGCCTTCGGGCAGATCCTTTCGGGTGCCTCGACCCCTGCGCAAACGGCGGCCTTCCTGATGGCGCTGCGCGTGCGCGGTGAAAGCGTCGATGAGATCACCGGCGCTGTCTCCGCCATGCGCGCCAAGATGGTGGCGGTACCCCCTGTTGAGGGTGCGATTGACGTGGTCGGCACGGGCGGGGATGCCTCCGGCTCGTGGAATGTCTCCACGCTCGCGGGCCTGATTGTCGCGGCCTGCGGCGTGCCGGTGGCGAAACACGGTAACCGCGCTGCCTCCTCCAAATCAGGCGCGGCGGATGTGCTGCAAGCCATGGGCGTGAAGGTGGGGCTTTCTGCGCAGGGCGTTTCCGAATGCCTGAACAAAACCGGCTTTGCCTTTATGATCGCGCCCGCGCATCACCCCTCGATGCGCCATGTCGCTCCGGTGCGCACGGAGCTGGGCACCCGCACCATTTTCAACATCCTCGGGCCGCTCTCGAACCCGGCGGGCGTCAAGCGCATCCTGCTGGGCGTGTTCTCGTCTTCGTGGCTCGAACCCATCGCCGAGACGCTGCGCGATATGGGCACCGAGCGCGCCTTTGTGCTTCATGGTTCTGACGGCCTTGATGAAATCACCACGACAGGTGAAACCGAGGTCGTGGAACTCAACAATGGCAAGATCACGCGTTTCACGATCAAGCCGGAGGATGCCGGGATCGCGCGCGCGACGCCCGAGAGCCTCAAGGGTGGTGAGCCCTCCCAGAACGCTGCCGCGCTTCAGGGCGTGCTGAACGGCGAATCGAGCGCCTATCGTGACATTGCCGTGCTCAATGCCGCCGCCGCGCTGCTGCTGGCGGATAAGGTGAAAACGCTCAAAGAGGGCGCTGAGATGGCGGCGGCGGCGATTGACTCCGGCAAGGCGAAAGCCCTGCTGGCGGCGGTGATCGAAGCCTCTAATTCTGCGAATTAGAGGTTTTTCAGTGTGAAGCCTTCCGGCTTCACATCCCCTCGCATAAGCTCGGGCGGCCGTTCGGCCTTCGGAAGAGAGTGACGTGTCAGATATTCTTCGCAAAATTGAAGCCACGAAGCGCGAGGAAATCGCTGTAGCGAAAGCGCGCGTTTCCGAGGCTGAGTTGCGCAAGCGTGCGGCGGACCTGCCGCCCCCCCGCGGGTTCCTGAAAGCGCTGGAGGCCAAGCACGCCGCGGGGCAATTTGCGCTGATCGCCGAGATCAAGAAGGCCAGCCCCTCCAAGGGGTTGATCCGTGCGGATTTCGATCCGCCCGCGCTGGCGCGTGCCTACGCGGCGGGCGGTGCGGCCTGCCTTTCGGTGCTCACCGATACCCCCTACTTCCAGGGTGCTCCGGAATACCTGATCGCCGCACGCGAGGCCGTGAAACTCCCCGCGATCCGCAAAGATTTCATGGTGGATCCCTACCAGATCCCGGAAAGCCGCGCGATGGGGGCCGATGCCATCCTCGTCATCATGGCTTCGCTTGATGACGCCATGGCGCTGGAAATGACGCAAGGCGCGCAGGCGCTTGGCATGGATGCCCTGATCGAGGTGCACGACGAGGAAGAGCTGGAGCGCGCGCTTAAGCTGCCCTCGCGCCTCATCGGCATCAACAATCGCAACCTTCGCACCTTCGAGGTCAGCCTCGAATGCTCCGAGCGCCTCGCGCCGATGATCCCGGCGGATCGCATTATCGTTGGGGAGAGCGGCATCTTCACGCATGACGATTGCCAGCGCCTCGCCAAGGCGCGCATCTCGACCTTCCTGGTGGGCGAGAGCCTGATGCGCAAGGCGGATGTGACGGCGGCCACGCGCGAACTTCTGAGTGCGGCATGAGCGACAAACTCACCCACCTTGATGCTTCAGGCGCGGCCAATATGGTCGATGTGGGCGACAAGGCCGTCACCACGCGTGAGGCCGTGGCCGAGGGCCGCATCGTCATGAAGCCGGAAACGCTGGCGCTGATCCTTGAGGGCAAGGCGAAGAAGGGCGATGTGATCGCCACCGCGCGCATTGCGGGCATCATGGCCGCCAAGAAAACCCATGAGCTGATCCCGCTGTGTCATCCGCTGCTGTTGACCAAGGTTTCGATTGATATCGAGGCCGATGAGGCGCTGCCGGGCCTTCATGTTCGCGCGCTGGCGCGTGTTTCCGGCCAAACTGGCGTGGAAATGGAGGCGCTTACCGCTGTCTCTGTCGCCTGCCTCACGCTTTACGATATGGCCAAAGCGGTTGATCGCGGCATGCGCATCGAGGGCGTGCGCGTGCTCGAGAAATCCGGCGGCAAGTCGGGCGATTGGAAGGCATAACGCCTTCTCTTCTCGCCGGTTCTCCCTACCATACCGATGCTCAACGCGAGATCACACCCATGAGCAAGGCCCCTCTCCTGCCCGTTTCCGAAGCGCTTTCGCGCATCCTTGCTGGTGCGCGTGCGCGCAAGCTCGAAACGGAGATCATCCGCATCGAGGAGGCGGATGGGCGCGTGCTTGCGCGGGATTGTTCAGCCAAGCGCACCCAGCCCCCGCGCGATGTTTCTGCCATGGATGGCTTTGCGCTGCGCTCCAGCGATACCCCCGGCACAGCGTTGACAATCATCGGTGAAAGCGCGGCGGGGCACCCGTTTTCGGGCGCTGTGCAGGCCGGCCAGGCTATCCGCATCAACACCGGCGCCTATGTGCCTGCAGGCGCGGATTCCGTGGTCATGGTGGAGCAGACCGAGGTTTCGGGCGATACCGTTATCCCTCAGATCACAGTGCCGCTTGGCGCGCATATCCGCCGCGCGGGGCAGGATTTCGCGCGCGGCGAGCCGGGTTTGATGCGGGGTACGCGCCTGAACCCCGGCAAGATCGCATTGCTGGG
>JAIUNQ010000016.1 GCA_020161475.1 Pseudomonadota bacterium
AAACGGAAGGGGGAGGTTTGCTTTCCTGCCCATCTCGCGACTCGGCCTGAGCCTCGCCGCTCGATGGGCGGAGATTCGGACCTTTGAACTCCCCCGGGGGCTCCCTCCAAAGCCACCGAGTGGGCCAATCCGGCATCTCGAAGAGATACAGATCGGCTCAGAGCTTCGTGAACCTGGGAAGAATGACCACCCAACTTAGGCTGATGTCCAGGTGAGCAGCTCGCAACCCAAGCACATGGGTGATCACCCTCTGCCAAGGCGATTCCGCTTCAGCATCGTGGACACCGCTGGCAGCAGAAGGATCGCTGACGTCAGCAGCGCCAATCTGAGGGACCGGACGAGCTCGGCGACGACACCCACCAAAGGGCCGCCAAGGATCTTTCCCACGGAATGAGCTTGACCTTCAAAGCTGAGGATTGTTGCCCTCACTTCGTCCGGAGCGTGGCTGTTCAGCCAGCCAGTCATCAGGGGGCTGTTGGCCTTGCGCAGAGTCTTGCAGGCAAGATAGGCGGCAAGAGCAGCCCAGAAGTTCGGCGCAAAGGCGAAGGCGATCAAGCCGCCAAAAATGGACAGAGTCATCCAGGTGAGGACCTTGACCGTCTGGCGCTCGTCATCCACATCGACACTGTTCTTCACCCATGTGGTGATGATCCAAGCAAAAACTAGAGCCAGTGCGGCAAAGATCGCCCACCACGTCTTGTCTGGAAGCAGCCCCAGGGGAGGAAGGCCTCCCAGCGTCTCCTTGATCTGCTTCTGCCACAGCTTGTCAAAGCCTTCGCTGCTGAAGCCCTGAGAGACGGTCACGACGATGATGGCCATGAGGATGGAGAAGCTGCGTGCGCGGCGAAACACCTCGGAGAGGCGGTCGCGCTCTGCCAAATCACGGCCGACCAGCAGGCGCAGGCCGGAGGGGAGCGTGAAAACGCGGAACTTGCCCGGGCGGGCGTGATCCTCGGTTTCATCGGGCCAAGTGAATTTCTCCTCGGTCCAGCCGGGCGAGAGATCCACCACCGAGCCGCTGCGCAGCAGGATATTGCCGGTGATCGAATCACCCTTCTGATCTGCCAGCAGGTAGAGCGCATTGCCGAATCGGCGCCCACGCCGTTCCAGCGCATTGAGCAGGCGGCGATCGCCGCCTTGCCGATAGACCTCGGCCAGCGCTTCCACTTCAAGCTCGATCTGCTGGGTAATGCGATCTTCGGTCAGACGGCGCGCATGCCAGGCGGTGTAGCCCAGCACCAAGGTGGCAAAGGCGATGAACAGCGCGAGATAAACCGCCGTCAGCCGGAAAGCCGTGGTGCGGACGAGTTGATCGATGGCCTGGAAGAAGTTGGTTCGCCCCGCCCCCATAGGTCAGCCGCCGTCGCGGATGACATAGCCCGCGCCGCGCACCGTGTGCAGCAAAGCCGGGGCGCCCTCACGCTCGATCTTGGAACGCAGGCGCGAGACATGCACATCAATCACGTTGGTCTGAGGATCGAAGTGATAGTCCCACACGTTTTCCAACAACATGGTGCGGGTCACCACCTGTCCGGCGTGGCGCATGAGGTACTCCAGCAGGCGGAACTCGCGAGGCTGGAGAAGGATGTCCTCACCCGCCCGGGTCACGCGATGGGCCAGCCTGTCGAGCAGCAGATCGCCCACCTTGTAGGTCAGCTGGGTGCTGGCCGGGTTCTGGCGTCGCGCCAGCGCTTCGACGCGCGCGAGACACTCCGTAAAGGCATAGGGCTTGGCGAGATAATCATCGCCCCCGGCGCGAAGGCCGAGCACGCGGTCATCCACCTGTCCGAGCGCAGACAGGATCAGCACCGGCGTACGGTTATCCTGCGCGCGCAGGGCGGAAATGAGGGAGAGGCCATCGCGCTTGGGCAGCATGCGATCCACAATCAGCACGTCATACGCGCTGGACATCGCCATTTCGAGGCCCAACTCGCCATCCCCGGCAACATCGGCCATGTGCCCGGACTCGCGCAGGGCCTGCGCCAGATAACGCGCGGCTTCCGCATCATCCTCGACAATCAGCAGCTTCATGCGGAAGTCCCGTTACACGATCGGCAGGTGGGCTCATTATCCCGTCTGCGCGCCCAAATGCCAGTGGCCAAGTGCGGCGGTGGTCCCGCAGAACGAATGCCGGAACGGGGGGCGACGGTTAAGCCGGATATCCTTCCTGCAGGACCAAGACCTTTGTACCCGCTTGCGGATGGGGAAAACCTGTCGGGAAGATGAAATCGCGGTAAGGTTCACTCGCGGCGCGCGAGAAGGGCGTCGAGTTCCGCTTTTTCCTCATTCGAGAGCGTCGTACCGCCAGCCTCGACCGGGCGACGGCGGCGGAACAGGCGCCATGCTGCCCCTGCCCCCAGCACCAGCGCAATACCCGGCAGCCCCCAGAGGAGATAGGTTTCCGTATTCACGGGCGGCTTGAGCAGCACAAACTCGCCGTAGCGCGCCACAAGGAAGGCGCGGATCTGGCTGTCGTTGTCGCCTGCCGTGATACGCTCACGCACGAGGCGACGCAGATCCTGCGCAAGGGAGGCATCCGAATCGTCAATCGACTGGTTCTGGCAAACAAGGCACCGCAACTCTGCCGAAAGCGCCCGTGCGCGCGCTTCCTGCGCCGGATCTTTCAACTGCTCGCTGGGTTTGACGGCCAGCGCGGGCGCGGCCAGCAGCATCAGGCAAAGTGCGAGCGCAGCTCTCATGCGGTGGCCCCTTCCGTCGGCATCTTGGCCTTGGCGCGCACGGGAGCGCCCACGCGCATGCGTCGATCCAGCAGCGAGATCATGCCGCCAATCGACATCAGCAACGGCCCCAGCCAGATCAGCAGCACCAGCGGCTTGTCATAGGCGCGCAGATCGACCCGGCCGTCATCGCTCGATTCGCCAATGGCGAGGTAAACCTCACTCAGGCCGTAACGATAGCGCCCCACCTCCGAGGTCGGCATCTGCCGGCCCACGAAGACACGCTTTCCGGGCGAAAGCTCGGCCAGAACACCGGTCGAATCGCTCAAGGTGAACCGCGCAACGGCCGAGGTGTAGTTGGGGCCATTTTCGTTGGCAAAGCCGCGCAACTGCACGGTGAAGCGCCCGAGCGACAGCGTTTCGCCGGGCTTCATCGCCACGACCTTCTCTGTCTCGAGCGCGGTGGCAGCAATGCCCAGCACCATGATGCCAACCCCGACATGGGCCAGAACCATCGCGTAAACCGACGCCGGTATCGCGCGCAGGCGTGCGAGCACCATGCCCTTGCCGCCGCGCGTGGCGCGATCGACCATCTCATCGAAGGAGCCGATGATGAGCCACGCCCCCAAGGCGAAGGCCGCCAAGGCCAGCACGGGGGCACCATGATAGACGAAGGCGAGTACGGCCGCCGCTGCAACACCCGCCAGCAGCGCCACAAACAGACGCTGAACCGCCCCCAGCAGGTTGCCGCGCTTCCACGCCAATTTTTGCCCAATCGGGATGAGCAGGAAAATCGGCAGCATCAACGGAACCGCGGTGAGGTTGAAGAAGGGCGCACCGACGGAAATCTTTGCGCCGGTCAGAGCCTCCAGCAGCAAGGGGTAAAGCGTGCCGACGAACACGGCGAGCGAGGCCACCGAGAGGAAAAGGTTATTGAAGACCAAAGCCCCCTCACGCGAGACGGGCGCGAAAAGTCCGCCGCCTTCCATCAGCCGGGCCCGCGCCGCAAAAAGCGCGAAGGAACCACCGATGAAGGCGATGAGGATGCCGAGGATGAACAGGCCGCGTTCCGGGTCCACAGCGAAGGCATGGACCGAGGTGAGCACCCCGGAGCGCACCAGGAAGGTGCCGAGCAGCGAGAGCGAAAATGTCAGCACTGCCAGCAGGATCGTCCAGGTTTTCAGCGCCTCGCGCTTTTCCATCACAATGGCGGAGTGCAGCAAGGCCGTGCCGGTGAGCCACGGCATGAGCGAGGCATTTTCCACCGGATCCCAGAACCAGTAGCCGCCCCAGCCCAACTCATAATAGGCCCAATAAGACCCCATCGCGATGCCGAGCGTCAGCGCCACCCAGGCGGCCAGCGTCCAGGGGCGGACCATGCGGGCAAAGGCCGCATCAATGCGGCCCAGAATGAGTGCCGCAGCCGCAAAGGAGAAGACAATCGAGAAGCCGACATAGCCAAGATAGAGCAATGGCGGATGGATCGCGAGGCCGGGGTCCTGCAGGACAGGGTTCATGCCGCGCCCTTCCAGCGGGGCGTTCATCAGACGCGTGAAGGGGTTGGAGGTGAACAGGACGAAGCCGATGAAAGCCGAGGCCACCAGCGCCTGCACCCCCAGCGTCGCCGCCAGCATATCGGCCGGCAGACGACGCGCAAACAAGGCCAGCGCCGCGCCGAACAGCGCGAGAATGAGCACCCAGAGCAGCATGGAGCCCTCATGGTTGCTCCAAATGCCGCTCCATTTGTACACGAACGGCTTGAGGGAATGGGAGTTCTCGAAAACGTTGGCAACCGAGAAGTCCGAACTCAGGTAGGCGTTCGCCAGCGCTGCGAAGGCCAACGACAGGAGCACGAACTGCGCCAGCGCCGCCCTCGGGGCGAGGCGCGCAAGAAGCGCATCGCCCTTCACAGCTCCCCACAACGGAACGACGCCCTGAAAGACTGCCACGGCCAGCGCCAAGGCGAGCGCAAAATGCCCAAGCTCGACAATCATGGCTTGCTCCCCTTCGGCGCTTCGACCGCGCCCTTGTCGACCGCGCCCTTGGCATCGGCCTTCTTGTCGCCCTGCCAGTGGCCCTGCTTTTCCAGCGCATCCTTCACTTCACGCGGCATATAGTTCTCGTCGTGCTTGGCGAGAACAGTGCTGGCGACAAAAGTGGCGCCATCCAGCTTGCCTTCGGCCACCACGCCCTGCCCCTCGCGGAAGAGATCCGGCAGAAGCCCTGAAAAGCTGACGGAAACGCGATTGGGACCATCGGTGACAACGAAGCGGACCTTCTGACCCTCTTCGCGCTGGAGGGTTCCCGTTTCAACCAGCCCGCCAAGGCGGAAGCTTTCGCCCGCACGGACCTTGCCCGTGGCAACATCGGTGGGCGAGCGGAAAAAGACGATCTGATCCTTGAGCGCCGTCAGGATAAGGCCAACGGCAATTGCCAGCACGGCACCCAGGCCGAGGATGATGGTCAGACGCTTTTGCTTGCGTGTCATGTCCGTTCCTTAGCGTGCCTGAGCCATTAATGCGTCGAGCGCAGCGAGGCCTTCCGGGTTATCCTTGAAAGCGATTTTTGCTTTTTCAAAGGCAGCGCGGGCACGCGCCTTGTCGTCGAGCACGAGGCGCGCGCGGATCAGCTTGAGCCACTCCTCAAGCGAACCGCCGCTTTCCATGAGCCGCGATTCAAGCCCATCCACCATGCCGCTGATGGCTTGCGAGCGCTCCCTTTCCGGCAGCGCCGCGATTCCCTCGGCTGCGGAACCTACGGGCGCACCGGTCAGACGGGCGATTTCCGCCGCAACACGCAAGCGTGCCGGGCTTTCCGGCAGATCGTCACGCAGCTTTTCGAGCATTTTGACGGCAGCGTCCTTCTTGCCATCCTGTTCGAGCGAGAGCGCGAGATAGTAGCGGGCGCGCGGCATATCCGGCTCCAGCTTCAGCGCGGATTCGAGCGCCTTGCGGGCTTCGGCGTTGATCACCCCGTTCGCCGCCGCGACCAGGGCCTCAGCGAGATCGGCCTGGCGCTGCGCGGTTTCCCCGGAAAGCGCAATCACGCGGCGCCATGCATTGGCTGCGTCATCAAAGCGTCCCGCCTTCATGTAAACCGGAGCAACCACCTCAAAGCCACGCGCATCATCAGGGTTGCGGGCGAGGTGCGCCTCGATCTTCCCGATTGCCGTTGCGATGTCGAAATCCTTGGGGGCGACCTGACGGGAGGCCAGCGGAACATCGGGCATGCCGGGCCGCCCGAGCTTGAGATAAAGACCGATAGCCAACACCGGCACCACCACCAGCATCAGCAGCGCCGCCATCTTCCGCCGCGCAAGAGCGCTCGCCTGCCCTGTCTTTTCCGGCGCATTTTTCGCCAGGGCGAGCAGGCGACGCCCCTGCTCGGCCAGAGCGGCCTCAAAAGCTGTCTGGTCAATCTCGCCGGCTTCCAACTGATTGCGCAGCTCCGCCTCACGGTCGCGGTAGAAGGCGCGGGCAAAATCCAGCGAGTCGCCTTCGTCCTTGCCGCGCATCATGGGCAGCAAGGTAAAGATCACGATGACGGCGATGAGAGCGCAGGCGATAAGCCAGAAGGTCATTCGAGGTCCGGGTTTGGAACGACAAGCCCCCTGCTTGTGCAGCAAACGGGCTTGCTTCCCCTTGATGGAAAGCAATTCGAGCGACATTGCCCAAGCAGGGCGCATCTAGCAGAAGGCGCGGGCCAGCGCCAGCGCCGGCCCATCACAGTCCGGGGAGATCGAGGCGGGCGCGAAGTCCTCCAAGGGGGGAATCTTCCAGCACGAAGGCGCCTCCGTAAAGCGAGGCCAGCTCCACCACGATGGAGAGACCCAAGCCGGAGCCGGGCTTGGTTTCATCCAGCCGCCGGCCACGTTTGGTCGCTTCCTTGCGCGCCTCTTCCGAAAGGCCGGGCCCATCATCATCGACCATCAGACGGATCATCGGCGTGGGAGCGGTCTCATCGCGCTCCACAATGATCGTGACGCGATGATTGGCCCATTTGCCGGCATTATCCACGAGATTGCCGACAAGTTCCTCCAGATCCTGCTTCTCGCCACGAAAGCGAAGAGCCGTTGTGATCTCGAAGGAAAATTCGAGATCCTTGTCATGGTAGATCTTGGAAAACGCCCGGATGAAGGAGGCGATCACAGGTTCGATATCCGTGATATTGCCGATCGTGGCGGCACGGGCGGCCGCACGGGCGCGATCAAGGTAATACTGCACCTGATCACGCATGATGGCGCTTTGCTCGCGCACTTTTTCCGCCAGCGGCGCGTTGTCCGCCCCGGCCTCGTTCAGCAGTACCGAAAGCGGCGTTTTCAGCGCATGGGCGAGATTGCCGACCTGCGCACGGGCGCGCATGACGATTTCGCGGTTCGCATCGAGCACAAGGTTGAGTTCCTGGGCGAGCGGGGCCACTTCGTCCGGGAAACGCCCTTCGACATGCTCCTTTTCGCCGACGCGTACGGCGCCCAGCGCCCGGCGCAGCCGTTTGAGCGGCACAAGACCATAGCGCACCTGAAGCAACGCGGATGCGGCCAGTGCAACCGCCAGCAGCCCCAGCGTCACCAGCAGGGTCAGATCGAACCGGCGGCGCTCCGCCGCGATTTCCCCGGCATTGCCCGCCACCGAAATGATGAAGCGATTGGCTTCCCCGAGGTCGATCTCCTGCTCGACCATGCGCATCCGCTTGCCCTCGGGACCATTCAGGTAGCCATCACGGAAATCGGAGCGAGGAAGGGGGGAGCCGGGCTCGGCCAGTGCGGGAAGGCGGTTGTTGAACAACGAGCGCGAGGCGCGCAGCACGTTCGCGGAACCGCTTTCCTTGTCGAGTTTCAGAATCTGCCAGTACCAGCCTGACAGCGGTATCTGGAACTGCGGCTCGCCCAGATTACCGGGTTCTGACGAATGGCCGTTGTCCGTCATGGTGGCCACATCCGCCACCAGCACTTTGAGGTAGAGCTTCAACCGCTCGTCAAAGGCCGCCTCAACCGCCTTGCGATTGAACGCGGAGAGAATCGCCCCGGCGCTGACCAGCACGACAACCGACAGCACCACCGAGGACAGGAACAGTCGCCCGGCAAGGGTTCTGGCTTGAAGAAACTGGGGAATTCGCGCCCGCATCACGCGTTACGGCTTTTTGGGCGCATCCGGCGGCGCGGCAATATAGCCTAGGCCGCGTACGGTCTGGATGATCTCGACACCGAGCTTCTTGCGCAGGCGCCCCACGAAAACCTCGATGGTGTTGGAGTCGCGGTCGAAATCCTGATCGTAAAGATGCTCCACCAACTCAGTGCGCGACACGACGCGCCCCTGATGGTGCATGAGATAGGCCAGCAGACGATACTCATGCGAGGTCAAGCGCACGGCAGAGCCATCCACCACCACACGGCTGGAACGGGTGTCCAGCAGCACGGGGCCGCAGGAAAGCTCGCTGGTGGCGTGGCCGGCAGCGCGCCGCAGCAGCGCGCGCAGGCGGGCCAGCACTTCTTCCATGTGGAAGGGCTTGGTCACGTAATCATCGGCACCGGCATCGAAGCCCTGCACCTTTTCGCTCCAGCGGTCGCGCGCGGTGAGAATCAGCACCGGCATGGTGCGCCCGTCACGGCGCCATTTTTCCAGCACGCGAATGCCATCCATGCGCGGCAGGCCCATATCGAGGATCACACCATCGTAGGGTTCGGTATCCCCCAGAAAATGCCCTTCCTCACCGTCAAACGCCTTGTCCACGGCGTATCCCGCGTCTTCCAGCGCGCTCACAAGCTGGCGGTTGAGATCGCGGTCATCCTCGACAACAAGCAGGCGCATGAAAGTACTCCGGGGCAAGCCATTGACGCGGCGTGCACGTCGGCGCCCGTTTTCGGGCCTGCCCCGGCTTTTTGCAAGAGGGCGTACCGTTTCCGGCGATCAGCCCAAACGCTTCGTCGCGATCACGCGGAAAACGCTGGAGATGATGAAGCTCCCGGCGGCCACCAGTTGAAACAGGCTGTCAGTGATCGCCGAGGTGTCCAGCGTTGCGGTGTTGAACCCGAGCGCAGAGAGGCCAAGCGCCAACAGGCCGATGGTGTTGGCCCAAAGGGTTCGCGAGGTGAGAATCGATTTGGTGGCATCCATGGCAGGCTCCTTGGTTTGCACAGAGGGGGAAAGCGGAGTTTTGCGCGCAAGGCGCTTAGCCTCGCGCTCCAGCGCATTGAGGCGTGCCGACCACCCACGCCCAAACACCGGATAGGTGGGCAGCCCCCTGAGGAAAGCCCCGCGCAAGGCACACAGGCGCGAAATGACTTCGTCCGGGGGCATCGTCACCAGCGACGCGAGGGTTGCCGGTCCAAGCCGACCGTCTTCGGCAACCCTGAGGGCACGCTGGAGCAGGCGAACGGCGCGCGAGGGGCCCGAATTGACGGCGCAATCAAAGACCGCGAGATCGAGCCCGGCAGGCAGGTCATCGCCACGGACTGCGTTCCAATAGCGCGCACGGTAGATTTGTCCGGCTTCGGCACGCGTCAGAGCGCGCACCTCCGCCTTGCTGACCGGCTGGCCTCGCCATGCCGCCAAGGCCGTGCGCGTGATGCCCATATTGGTCGCACCGCCGGGGTCGGCGGGATGGTCAGCATAGCCGCCCTCAAAGCGCAGGACGAAGGCCAGCGCTGCCTCAAAATTGCTCTTGCTCATGGGGCGCTCACTGCACGGAAACGTCGGCTTCGAGGGCTGTACCGGGACCAGCCTGCTCACTGATCTGCCGAATGCGCAGGTGAAGCGTGCTTTGGGGGGCGCCGAAGTCCGCCAGCTCAGCCGCAGCCGGATAGAGGTATTCCGGCTGGGAAAGTTCGAGTGAGCGCACAACCGTGGCTCCGTTGAGAATCTCAAGCTGGTAGGCCTCGCGGCTCTCGGCGAGCGGCACCTCGTAGGCTTCCCAGTTATCGCCGCCCGAGCGGGTTCGCCGCAGGAAGGTGACGCGTACACCGCCGGCTTCGCGTCGGGCGCGAGGATGCACCGGAGACAGAGGACGGAGCGCCCACCCTGCGAGCGTGGCGGTCAAATTGACCTGCACCGCATCGCCCAGCTCGCGCCCTGCCGGCAAAAGGGCGAAGCTCCGGGTCTGACCCAATGCCTCCGCCCCAAGACCGGGATCAACCAAGGCATCATCCAGCACAATCGCCAAGGTGCCAGAGCCCAGCGTGCGGGCGGCAGCTTCCTCCGAAGCCCCCAGACCGCGCAAGAGTCCCGAAAGCCTGTAGCGCCCCTGCCCCACGAGTTGGGCGCTGCGAAACAGCACGATTTCGGCTTCGCCCTCGGGTGCCACCAGTGCCAGCGCATTCGCCCCGGCCAACACTGCCTCCCCGCTCGCGCTCGCCAAAGCCCCTTCGGCCAATGTGATATCCAGCGTTGAGCCTTCGTCCCAGCGCCAAAGCGGCCCCGGCCCGAAGGCGGCATTGGTTTTCCCCAAGCGCGCCGGTGCTACGGCGCGCACCAGAACAGCCGGGTTACCGTTGCTGGTTTCCACCAGCGCATAAGGGCCGCGCCAAGGCTCGGCTCGTACGGCGAGGGTGAGCAAGCCGCTGTTTTCCCGCGGCATCGGAAGCTCGATCAGCTTTGCAAAGGCTGCGCCGGGGAGCGCCGGCACACCGGCTTCCGGCGGCAGGACATCAATGTCCGGGAGCATATCCTCCGTCGCGTGCCAGAGTGCGCTGGCCTCCAGCGTCCGATACTCTCCATCCACGATACGCGAGACACGCACAGGACGCGCGCCCTGCGCCGTGGGCAGAATGAGCGCGTCGCCGAGTTCGATATCGAGAAAGCGCCCCGGCAGCCGGAATGTGTAGCGTTCACGCGCGCCGATCATGCGGGCCAGAGAGCGCTCGGCAAGGCGCCGGGCCTGAGGCGACGGCAGAACGAGGGCTGTTTCGAGGCCCTCCTCGCGGTGGGAGCGCTGCGCCCCGCGATGGGATGCCACGACACGCGCCTGAAAACCATCTTCATCGTCCACAAAGCCGAGGCTCAGGCGCGCGGGCAACTCGCTTTCCTGCGCGCGGGACACCTCGATCAGCGTTCCCTCCGGCGTTGGGATCAGGTCATCCTGAGCCAGCATCCGGGGCACGCCTGCGGGATATGGCAAAACCACGTCTCCGCCTCGCACAGCCGGTTCCAGCGAGAAAACCCGCGCCACCGGCTCCAGCGCCGCGCGCAGGCTCATGGGGCGATCCACGATGTACCCGTTGAGGAAACCCTCGATCTCGCTGCCCTGAAGCGGATCGACACCAAAATCCGCTGCCATCATCTGCATCAGCTCGCGCAGCGGGACGCCCTCCAGACGCCCGTTCAGCCAATGCCCCCGCAACCAGTTACTCCCATCCGCCCAGAGGCTCTGCTGATGCGGAAAAGCCGGAAAGGGACGAACATCCCAGGCCCAAGGTGCAATAAACGAGGGGTCTATCATCCGCGCGCCATAAAGCGCCGATACCGGATTGTGGGCGGGGTCAAACCCGGCCACCTCCGGATCGAAACGGCGCTGGTAGGCCTCGATCAGGCGGCGTTGAACCAGATCGTCGCGTGCACCGGACGAGAAATAGGGCAGCGCATTTTCGGATGATTTCGGGTCAGGAAATACGTTGGGCTGGTTGGCACCACGCGCTACGGCAGGACAGCCGATTTCGGTCAGATAGATCGGCTTCGATTGCGGCACAAAGGCGGTGGGAGCACCTAGCTCGACCCCGCCGATCCGCTCGATATGGGGATTGGACCAGAAGCCCGACAGGTCCTTGGCGCGAAACACCCACGGCTTGCCATAGGCGCCGTCCGTAATCGGCAGGCGTTGCTGGTCCGCACGCGCCTCGTCATCCGCGTAATAGAAGTCGTAGGCCTCTCCCGAGCCGATCCGCGCCGCGAGATAACCGGTTTCGGCACCATGGGCGGCCAATGCCTCATCGAGGTGCCCGCTTTGGGCACGCCAATCCGAGAGCGGGGGATAAAAGTCGATCCCGATCGCGCCGATCCGGGCATCCGCCCAGAGTGGGTCGAGCGGGAAGCGCACATCCTGCCCGCCACTGCGCACACGTGCGCCATATTCGGTCCAGTCCGCAGCGTAGGTCAGCGTGCATGCCGGGCCCAGCAGGGTGCGCAAGTCACCCAACATGCCGATGAGACCGGCCACCAACGGGAAGCTCCCGCCTGCCCCGGCACAATGCGTCAGCCCAATCAACTCGGAGGAGAGGATGAAGGTATCCACCCCGCCCGCGGCTTTGGCGAGCATGGCGTGATGGAGCACCATGCGGCGCAGGCTCCACTCATCAGGACCGGTGTAAACAATCGTTTCCCCGGTCAGCGCGAAATCCGAAGCCTGTGCCGTGCCGATGAAGGCCTGGATCTGGCTGGTCGCCGCCGCTGCCCCCTCTGCCGTTCCGGGGCGTCCCGGCGCCGGATCGCAGGTGATACGCCCGCGCCAAGGAAAGGCGGGCTGACCCGCTGCACCTGAATAGGGGTCAGGCAGGGTGTTGCCGGCAGGAATATCCATCAGGATAAAGGGGTGCAGGGCGGTTTTCAGCCCCCGCGCTTTCAGATCCCGCAGGGCCGCCACGATGCTGGCATCGGAGGGCGAACCACCAAAGCTCGGCCGTCCATCCGAGGTTGAAACGGCCTGCGCTGTTGCACGGCTCAGCCCGGCGGCCGCCCATTGAGCACCCAGCGTCGTCTTGGCGTTCTTCTCCACCTTGGGGCGCAGCGTGCAGTGCCCAGCACGCAGATCATCGCCGAACCATGCCGAAATCAGCGTTGCCCGCTCAAGGTTCGGCGCCAAGGCCAGAAGATCGGAGATCGACGCGTCCCAGTCGGTGGGGTGGGTCCATTGCGTGCGGTTGAGCGCGCGGGAGCTGCCATAGCCGAAATCCTCGCGCACCTCCTCCTGTGCGTAGCCGAACTCCGTCGCACCGGGGATGATGTTGATCGCGCGCAGGCTCTCCGGCAGGCCGGGTGCGGCCCTGACAACCTCAAAAGCAAACTGCGGCAGGCGATTACCATAAGCTGCAAGGGGAAAACGCTCCAGAACGGCATAGGCGAGCCCGCGAAAGGCGGGCACCTCGGCGCTCTCCTGCTTGGCGACAATCAGCGGGTCGGGCGGCTGATCCTCATCCCCGCGATAAAAGCGCAGGTTGAGGGTGGCGAGATCCAGCTCCTTGCCATCCACCCAGATGCGGCGCAGCAGGGAAACCGGACCCTCGCAAAGCCCAATCGCGACATTGGCATAATAGGCGTAGGTCAGTGTCCGGCTTGTCGTGGTTCCACCCCCGCCCATCGATTTGCCGCCGCTGCCACCGGAGCGTTCGATCTGCTGCTCCTCCTCGAACTCCGTGGCCCAGATCACCTGCCCGCCGATGCGCACACGTCCATAGATCCGCGGGATCGCAGCGCCCTCGGACGCCGTGATGCCGGAGAGCGTGTTGAGGCGTGGTCCCTGGGTGAGCTTCCTGCCTCCCCCCATCCAGCCCCGGTCAATCATCGCACCCAGCGAACCGCCGAGCGCCGACCCCAAAGCGCCTCCCAGCGCGCCGCCGAAGGTCGAGCCGAGCGCGGAGCCCGCAATCTGGAGAGCCAAAGTTGCCATCAGTCCACGCCTTCAGAAAATTCAGACACTTGCGGAAAGTCGAACACGCCGACCACGCGCCGCCGCCATGCCGGCAGCAACGCAACTTCGGCGACGCCTGCGCCATCATGGGCGTGCACCATGCGGCCCTGTCCGGTGAGGATGGCGCAGTGCTTGGCGCTCGCCCCGGGACGCCAGCGAAACAGCACCACGCTGCCCGACGCGGCCTGGGTCACGGGGACAAGATGGCGGTGCGCGGCCGCGAGAAAGGGCTCGCTCGCATCAAGCTCGGCCCAAGCCGGGGAATAGGCCGGGGCTGCCTCTGGCTCTGCGCCGAAGAGATCGCGCCACACGCCCCGAAGCAGGCCGAGGCAATCACACCCCACCCCGCGCAGCGAAGCCTGATGCAGATAAGGCGTCCCGATCCAGCCGCGCGCCGACGCGACGATTCGCCCGCGCGGAATGCCGGCGGGGGATAGCTTCTCGCTGAGCATCGGGATCACCGCACCAGCGGCCTTCCCTTATGGCGTCCCTCGCCGGGAGCGGCATAGGTGAAGATCGCCTCGGGAGCGGGGATGAAAGGAAAGCCCCGGAAATTGACCGTGTTGGAAAAGCGGTCCCGGCAGGTGGCGAAGCGCTTGTCGCAGCCTGCCGTGAGGCGCAGTTGATCCCCCGCGTTCAGCGGCACGGGCGGTGCTAAGGCGAGCACAACGCCCGCCCCGTCATGCGCCTCGATGGCAGAGCCGAACCCTGCCCCCGCCCCTGTCAGCACCTGCGCATGGCCGAGCGAGAAAAACCCGGCGGCACGTGCCTGCGTCATGGTGCCAACGAGGCTGCGCTGGGCCGATACGACGGTCACTGTCAGCGTATCGGTGTAGGCAGGCAACGCGGAATCCAGACCACAGGCCTCATCCCCGAAGCGCGCCGAGCAGGCCGAGGTGTAAAGCCGGCCGCGCGGTGCATCCCACGCCGCAAAGGCATCCCTCGTTTCGGCAATGAAACGATCATCGAGGCGACGGATTTCCCCCAGAGTTGCCAAATCCAGACGAAAATCGAGCGCGGGTGCCTCCCAATCGACGAGGAAGACCTCCAGGCGCGCGCCATCGTACAATCCCGCCTCGATATCCTCGGCCCGGATGCGGGCAGAGGAGAGCAGGCCATGTACCTCTCCCCCTTGCGTGGCCATGCCGGCTTCGCGCTCGACGGTGCTGGCCTCGAAACCGTCGGTGGCTTCAAAAAGCTGGGCAGCGATGGTGAGATCGCGATCGTGATCGGTAAACCCGAGCGTTACGCCATCCTCGCGGGTGAGGCGCCAGCAGCGGCACAGAGTCGCGGCACCCGAGGCAAGTTTTGCGGCAAGGTTTGTCGGCAGGGGTCTCATCCTCAAACCCTCACTTCGATCAGCGGGATAGACTGGATGACACCGGCCTCGAAGGCCGAGAGATCGAATTCGAGATAATCGGTGTCGAAGCGCACAGGGACATCGAACAGGAAGCCTGCCGTCACCACCGCTCCGGCAGCCGGTATATGTCCGGGCCGGAAGGTGACGATGCCCGTTGCGGCTTCCAGATCCGCATGTGTGCCAAGAAGCTTCTCGACACCGTTGACCGCAAGCCGCACCGACCCTGCGACCGGCTTGGTGATGGGCCGCGCATAAGGCGCAAAGGCATTGCCGTAGGTCTTGATCAGCTGGAAGCTGGCCACGGCGCCATTGCCGGTGCCGATGGTTTGATCGAGCGGGCCGGGTGCGGTATTGGCCGGGGCCGAGGCATAATCCAGCCTGTCGCGAAACCGGAAGCCATAAAGCTTGCCGCGCCGTTCCTCGAAGAAAGTCACCACCTCGGCGAGCTTGGAGAGGCTTTTCACGCCATAGCCCGCATCATATTTGCGCCGCGCATGGGCCCAGCGGGCAATGCGCTCCTCACGCCCGGAGGCGGTGGCGATCACCTGCGTTCGGCGCTCCGGGCCGCCGCGCGCGCCGAGCGCAATATCGAGCGGAAAGCGCACCTCATGAAAATCGCTCATGACCAACCTCTCACAAGCTGCGCTGGCCGCGCGCCACGGCGCGGGCAAGCGCCGCGCTCACCTGCGCCTCGGACCGCTTGAAGCTTTCGGCATCGGGGGTGGAAACCGCCATGTTTACGGTAATGGCCTTGCCGCCGGAGGCCGCCATGCCCGCGGGAGCCCCGAAGAGCGTGCCCCCGGTCAGCTTGGGTCCGCTCCCTCCGCCCAGCGCGGCAGAGACCAAGCCGCCAGCGGTGCCGGTGAGCGCGCCGAACAGTCCGCTCACGATGTTCTCCAGCGGCTTGAAGGCCGCATTGAGGGACATCTGCATGAGCTTCTCACCCATGCCCTTGAGGATATCCTCGAAGCTCTTGCCTTGGGCGATACCCTGCACGAGCGATTTGGAGAGCGTGCGGCCGAACTGCGAGGTGATGCCCTCAAGACGTCCCATCTGGGACGAGAGCCCGTCGATGGCACCGTTCGCTTGGGAAAATGGATCAGACATGCTCGGACCTCTCGGCAGAAAAATCAGGAAAACGCGCCATCATCGCCTCAAGCGTTGAACGCTCGGGAGCCGGCGTATGGCCGCCCTCCCCCAACAGCGCACGCAGGGCGCAAAAGAACTCTCGTGGAGAAAGCGCCCAGAAGGCATCGGGAGTTAGCCGCAGGAGAGCGATGCCAAGACCCAGCGCCTCCTCGAAGGGAAAGCGCTCCGGCCCGCCTGCGGCCTTCAAGGGGAAGGTGCATCCTCCGGCAAAGCTGCGGCAAAACAGGCACTGATGGCTGCGACCACGGCGGGCAGGTCCGATGCCTCGACAAGGCTTGCGACCTCCGTGGCCCCGAAGCGCGCCCCGCCTCCGCGCATCAGAGGCGCCAGCAGATGGATGAGGTCGCGGGCAGACAGCCCGCCCGCGCCGAGCCTCGTCCCCAGCGCGCCCAGCCCTTCCACGCCGAAGGCGGTTTCCAGCTCGGCCAAGGCGCCCAGCGTAAGGCGCAAGGGGTAGGTCTTGCCGGCGAGGACCAGCTCGGCTTCACCGCGATAAGGGTTTGCCATGCCCGCCTCACAGGGCCACGAAGGCGAGCGCCCCTGCGCTCTCCAGCGTCAGCTCGAAGGACAGTTCGCCCGCGTGCTCGCCGCGATACTCCAGCTTGGTGATCTGGAAAGCGCCGGTCACGGTGCCGAAGTCCGGAAGCACGATCTGCCAGTTGCGCAGAAGGCCATCGAAGAAGATCTGCCGGGCCAGCGCATCGGAGGCTGCATCCTTGAAGATGCCCGCGCCGGTCAGGGTGGCATGGCGCACACCGGCGCCATCGAGCAACTCCCGCCAGCGCCCTGCGCTTTCGGAATGGGTAATGTCGACCGTTTCGGCGTTCAGGCTGAGCGCGCGGGTGCGCAGGCCCGCCACGGTCACCAGCGTTCCGGTGCCGTCATCGGCCTTCAAAAGCAGATCCTTGCCGCGTTGGGCTGCCATGGGAAATTCCTTTGTCAGAGCTGTTCGATGTAGGCGCGCAGGCGATAGCTGGCCCGCACGAGGTTCTTTTCCGCATCGTGCTGGATTCGGGCTTCGGGCCGCTCCAACGCGATGAGGCGATGTCCCTCCAGCGGCGGGATGGGTTCGGAAAGGGCTGCTTCGAAGGCTGCGGCCAGTGCCATCGCGCGGGTGGTGCCGCGCTCATGCGCCAGCGCGATCACCTCAAGATCCAGGCTCACCGCATCGCTGAGCTGGCTTGAATCATCGCGCAGCACGGCATTGCCAAAGGCGAGGTAGGGCGGGTTCGCCGTCTTTTGCGGCATATCGTGGAAGGCGCTGCCCACCAAAGCCGCGACTTCGGGCTTGGCCAGCACATGGGCGCGCAGGGCCGTTTTCAGGCTTGTCAGAACATGGATCGAAACGCTCATCTGGGCGCCTCCTCACAGCCGCAAGCGGCGATAGGGGCGCAGCAAGGCGCGGATTTGCGGTGGCAGGCCCTGATCCGGATCAGCCCCCTCCCCGCGATTGTCATACCAGAGCGCCACAAGGCGACGGATGGCGAGGCGGATGTTCTCCGGCACGCTGGCGATGGCCTCGCCATAGCCGAGGCGCACATCGATCTCGATACCACCATGGCTGCGGCCCGGCGCGGGGCGCTGGCTTGCCAGAATGGCCGCTCCCTGCTCGCGCACCAGAACGCTGAAGCTTGCCACAGGAATACTCACAGACTGCCCCGAGGCATCGAAAACCCGTGCCCCCACCACGGCGAGCACCGGGCCGGGGTTCACCTCGATCGCTTCGCCAGCGGTCCAGCTGTCGCCGATGAGGCGCCAGTTCTGGGCCATCAGCACCTGGCCGATCTCGGCCTCCACCATCAGGCGCGCTGCCACAATCAGCGCCCGGATGAGGTCGTCATCTTCGGGGCCGTCGACCTTCAGCCAGACCTTGGCTTCGGCGAGGGACAGGGGTTCGAGGGCTGGGCCATCCAGAAGCACAGGAATCATGGCAACAGGTCTCTTCTCGTTGTGGGGCGCGCCCGAAGGCGCTTGCCGGGACATGCGCGCGGTGCGATGGTGACCGCGTGATCAGTTCTTCAAATTCATGGCTTGGCCGGGTTGCCCCGGTTGCGGGCGTCCTTCTCGGCCTATTCGGCCCTTCCCTTCCCGCGTTGGCGTTGGGGGGCGAGGCGGCAACGCCGGATCGCGGGCTGGGTCAACATCTGGTTATGGTGCTCTCGCGGCAGGGGGACAGGCATGGTGCCTGCACCGGCACGGTTGTTGCGCCCGACGTCATCCTCACGGCGGCGCATTGCGTTGCGGGCAACAAGATGCTCGCCATCGCCTACCCGGAAGGTGAAACGCACATTCTCCAGCGTGTGGCCGACAAGGCCACCAACCCCGGCTATTCGGGCAAGTCGCGGGTTTCGGTCGATCTGGCACTGGTGCGCCTCGAATCGGCCCTGCCCGCGCGCTTCACACCGCTGGAGCTGGATGACGGTTCCAACGAGCATGCCATTGGCCAGACGCGGCGCATCGCCGGCTTTGGCCTGACGATGGACCGGGCCGAATCCAGTGGCGGCACCTTGCGCAGCGCGTCGGTTCTCGTTCTGCCCAAGCTTTATCCGCGTTTCATGCGCATTGGCCGCGAAACGGGCACCACGTTGAGCGATCTGGCCATTTGCACGGGCGATTCAGGCGGCCCGGTTCTCGATGGAAACCTTGTGGTCGGCGTGGTGTACGGGCGCGAGAAATTCGGTCAGGCGCGCGATTGCGGTGTCACAGGTCAGGCGGTCCGCATCGGCCCGCAACGGGGCTGGATCGAGGGCATTCTGGCGCGTTGGCGCGGGCAGGCTTCCCCTGCACCGCGCCGTCCGATGAGCTTGTCCGGCCAATAGCCGGACAGGCAGGGTTCGCTTACACGCCGAACTTGAGCAGCTTGATGGCTTCAAAGTCCTGCACGCCGCCCCCCACGCGCTTGGTGGTGTAGAACAGCACATAGGGCTTGGCGGAGAAGGGATCGCGCAGGGCGCGAATGCCCACGCGGTCCACGATCAGATAGCCGCGGCGGAAGTCACCGAACGCGATGGAGAGCGAGTTGGCGCCAATATCCGGCATATCCTCGGCCTCGATCAGCGGAAAGCCCATCAGCGTCGCCTTGGCCCCGACGACGGAGGGCGGCGCCCAGAGGTAGTTGCCGGTGGTGTCCTTGAACTTGCGGATCACCCCTTGCGTCTTCCGGTTCATCAGGAAGGCCGCATTCTGGCGATACTCGGTCTTCAGCGCGTGGCAGAAGTCGAGCAGGATATCGGAGGGGTTGGAGGCCGGGAAGTTGGCCGAAACGCCGGTGGCAATGGTGCCGAGGCTACCCCAGGTCCAGGAAGCATCCGCCACCGTCGGGTAGGTGAGCAGGCCCTTGGGGCGATTGGTGCCATCACCGGAGATGTAAGCGGTGCTCTCCGCCTGCGCGAAGGAATAGCACACCTCGTCCGCGATCCAGCCTTCCACATCCACCGCCGCATCATCGAGCATGCCCTGCGTCGCCGCGGGCTGGGCGAAAAGCTCCATGGTGGGGAAGTTCATCTCGGCATACTGGTTGCCGGTCACGGTGTTCGACGGCGCGGTCTGGTTGGACCAGCCGGCGTTCGCACCGAGCGGATAGACCGCCTTGCGCAGCATCACGCTGGCGAGCGGGCGCACCATGGCCACCTGACGCATCGGCGAGAGCGCCGCGAGGCGGGCGAGGATGGCCGCTTCCGCATCCACCGGCAGAAGATAGCCCGAATCCGGCGCCACCGCGCCGTTCAGCGCCTTGGCCTCCAGCATCCGCAGGGCGTTGGCCTCGCCGGTGCGCATATATGTGGTGAACGCGCTCTTGTGCTCCACGGTGCGGAAGTCCTGCGGCTCGGCCCCGCTGATCGCCGGGCGGGAGGCCTTGGCGATCATGGCGTCCATGGCGCTGTTCAGGCGGTTCACCTTCTCCTCCAGCAGCACATCGGCGCTGGCCTTGCGTTCGATCTCGCTCAGGCGGGCATCATTGGCCTGCTTGAAAGCCTCGAACGCCTCAAGCAGACGGCCATCATGGGGGGTGTCGCGCATCTTGGTTTCGGGCGCGCCAAAGGTTTCCGGGGTCACGGTCATCGTGTTTCCTTTGCTGGGATAAACCGCGCTCAGGCGGCAGGGGAATTCCGACCGGTCAGGCCGGGTCGGGAGTCACGCCGCTTGCGCACCCCGTGGATGCGGGCCTGCGGAAGCAGCGGAAAGGTCACAAGCGAGATCTCCCAGAGGTCGATCTTCTCCAGGTTGCGCAGTCCGGTCGCCGGATCCTTGCGCTCGATTTGGGTGCGGTAGCCGATGGAGAGCCCGTCGAGCGCGCCACGCTGCATCAGGGTGAAGGCTTCGCGTGCCTTGGGCTGGGCAAGATCGAGCGCGCCGCGCACATAAAGGCCGCGCGCGTCCTCCACGATTTCATCCCAACACCCCAGCGGCTGATGCGGATCATGCTGCCAGAGCAGGCGGATGCCGCCCGCTCCGCGCTCCTGAAGCGAGGTGCGGAAGGCGCCGGGAAGCACAACATCGTGTCCCAGATCCATCACGCCGAAGAGCGAGGCATAGCCCTCGAATTCGCCGGTTGCGGTATCGAAAGAGGCGGCATCCGCGCTCTTGCACCGAAGCGGCAAGGTTGCCGTCAGCGGGAAGAGGCGGATGCCGTTCCGGCCCGGCGGGGAGGGAAACCGGGCGGAAGGGGATTGGCTGGTCATGGGCAGGCTTCCTCAGGCGTGGCGGCGCGGGGCATCATCCAGACGCGAGATGCGCGCCTTGGTTTCCGGCGCGGGCGGGTGCTCCGGGCGGCGCGGTCGCTCCATCCTTTCGATGAGGTCGAAAAAGCGGCGGAACACCTCTCCCGGCGGGCGTGTGGGTTCGGGCCGCGTCCCCTTCGGGCGGGCCGACAGACGAGAGGGAAACATGATTGCTCTCCTAGAGTTCGCCTTCGCCGTGGCGGGCGTTGAAACGTGCCAGCTCCCGCACGAAGGCATCGAAGCGCCGCTGCGCCGCCGCCACTTCACGAAAGGCCAGCAGCAGCAGGGTCGAAGCCCCGCTGGCCCAGAGAAACAGGGCGAGATGGGCAAGGTCGCCGCGTTCGAGAATGGATGTTGTGATCGCGTCCATGCGATCACGGGGTGCTCGATGGCGTGGAGGCCTGCGTCGATGAGTCGCCCGGTGGACGGGGGGTGGTTTTCGCCTCGCCGTAGCCGACGGCGGCGCGTTTCTCGTCTTCGCTCAGGAAGCTGGCCGCCGTGACACGCCGCCAGAGCGCCTCCCGCTCGGTGGCCAGCGCCTCGATGCGGTCGAGATCCGGCTCAAAGCGCAGGTTCTCGCCGTAATAAGGGCCGAGCCATGCCGCGAAAGCGCTCTGCGTACGCTGCACCAGCGGCAGCACCGTGGAGCGCCAGAACGCGCGGTTCGCCTCGGCGTAATTGGCGTGGGTATTGTCCCCCGGCAGGCCGAGAAGCAGCGGCGGCACACCGAACGCCAACGCGATTTCCCGCGCAGCCCCGGCTTTGGCCTCCAGAAAATCCATGTCCTTGGGCGAGAGGGAGAGTGGCTTCCAGTCCAGCCCACCCTCCAGCAAAATCGGCCTTCCGGCGTTGATGGAGCCTTGAAAGGTGCTCTCCAGCTCTTCCTTCAGGCGGTCGAACTGCTGATCCGAGAGGTTGCCGTTCTCGCTCGTGGAATAGACCAGCGCACCGGAAGGGCGGGCCGAATTGTCCAGCAACGCCTTGTTCCAGCGGCTGGCGGCCTCATGCATCTCCAGCGCCACCTGCGCCGCGCCCAGGGGCGCATAGCCGTTCAGCTCATCCAGCGGATCGAACAGGCGCAGGTGCAACACCGGCGAAGGCCCCGCCTGCGCCACGGGATAGCGCGTCAAGCGCGTGCCCACCTGATAGTCATAGGCTTCGGGCCAACCATCCGCCCCTTGCACGATGCGCACCCTGTCGGGCCGCAGCACATGCAATTCCAGCGGCACATTGCCGGGTGCCACCACCTCGCAGAAGACATTGCCGGAGAGCAGGAGGTGACCATAGACCGCCTCCAGAAAGCCCGCACCGCTTTCGCGCGGGTTGGGGCGTGCGAGCAGTGCTTCCAGCGGATGCCCCGAGACTTCTCGGTTGTCCTTCATCAGGGTCCAGACAAGGCTCGCTGCCGCTTCCGAAACCAGCCGCACACAGCGATAGACAATCGCATTCCGGTGAAACCCCTGATGGACTAGCGCCGGGCCGGCCCGCTCCGAGAAAATGCCGAGGCCGGGCTGCGTGAAGGCCACCAAGGGCGCCGTTTTGGTTGCGACGCGCGGCGCCGTTCCGCCGAAAAGGCGGTTGAAAAGTCCTGCCATCATGGTCTCCTTGAACCCCGAAACGCCTAGCCGAGCCGACGCACGCGTGGTGCGCCCGCCTCACCGTCGAGCGCGAGATGCGTGATCGCCCAGACCAGCGCATCCATGCGGTCGGGCGAGCGGCCTTCGGCCAATCCATCCGGGCCGAAAGCGGTCATTTCATCTTCCAGCGCGGGCATGGCCCCCACGTGATGCACCCGCGCTTGCGCATAAAGCGCGGCGACCGGCTCGGCCCGCACATGCTTGCCGCGCCGGGCGCGCACCGTTGTCACGGGCACACTGGCATCCACGGCACGCAGCACGCTCTCCACCATCTCGCCGCCCTGATTGATCTCCGCCACCAGCGCATCGGCCTCATGCCGGTGGTAGGCCTCGATGGCGCGCTGCGCCCAGACCTCGGGGCGTGCCACTTCCAGCGATGCATCCTCCAGCACAAAGAGCGCGCCGGTATCATCCCGGCCCGCCACCACGATGCCGCAGCGCCCGCCCCGCTTGCCGCCAGCAGGAGGGTCCACGGCGACAACGACGCGGACGAGCGGCGGTGCCTTGGCCAGCCGGGCCGTTTCGAGCATCTCGCGCCGGAACAGGGCATCGGGCCTGTCCTCGACGAATTGCCCGTCGAGTTCCTGGAGGCCCAGCGTGGTGCCGGCATAGCGCCCCACAATCTGCGCCAGAAAGGTCGGCGCGAGGTTGGCGGCATTGTCCCGGGTACGGGCGCGGCTCACCGCCGTGCGCGGGTCCGCCGCCAGTCGCTTGAGCAGCGGAATGGGCCTTGGTGTGGTGGTGATCACCTGTCGCGGTGCATCCCCCAGCCGCAGGCCGAACTGCAACTGGTCGAACGCCGCCTCGGCATAGGTCCATTTGGCCAATTCATCACACCATGCCGCCTCGAACTGCGGCCCACGCAGGCTCTCCGGCTCTTCGGCAGAAAAGCCCTGTGCGATGGCGCCGTTCGGCCATTCAAGCCGGCGGCGTGAGGCCTGCCATGTCGGCCTGTCCTGATCCGGATGCACCGCCAGAAGGCCGGAGACACCATCCACCATCACCTCGCGCAGATCCGCATGTGTGGTAGCGATGATGGCAATACGCCCCACCGGCCTTTGCGCATAAGGCGCCTGCCCCAGCGCAAGACCCCGCACCCATTCGGCCCCTGTGCGGGTTTTGCCCGCACCGCGCCCGCCCAGCACCAGCCAGGTGGACCAAGGCTCACCCCCTTGCGCCGCAGCCGGAGGCAGTTGGTCCGGCCGGGCAAACAACGGCCAATCCGCCAGCAGCATCCGGGCCTGACGCGGGGACAGCCCCTCAAGCAGGGTTTGAAGCTGCTCCTTCGTCGCGCAGTGCAGCAAGGCGTCGCGCAAGCTCTGCGCGGAAGTCTTCGATGTCGCGGCTGCCGAAGCCCGCGTCGTCCGTTTCGCCGGGCCCGGCCGGTTCGTCCTTGCTCGCATGGGGGCGGCGTTTCTCCTTGGCGTGGGTTTCGGCTTCCATATCCAGCGCCACAAGGTCGCGGACGGTGCGGGCAATGAGGGCAAAGGTCTTGGCGTCGCGCTCCAGCGCGGCGGGATCACCCCCCGTCGTCAGGCGCGCCTCGATCTCGGCCACCTGTCGCTCGGCCGCGAGCCAAAGGCGGGCAACGACACGGCGACGGGCCGGCGCGCGGGTGGCGGCACGTGGACTGGATGAGGTTCTGGTTTGAGCGGTCATGACGGTTTCTTCTCCCCGAAGCGTAATCCGCCCGGATTGCCAAGCCGCCACCGGCACAGCGCTTTCCCACAGCACCCAATGGGTACAGTGAGGCAGCGTCATACCTTCCTGAACCAGAAGGGTGACGGGCATGGGGATGATCCGGGCATGAAAAAAGCCGGCGTGCCCTTGACGTCCGGCAGGACAGCGTTGCGCTGCCCGGCCCGTCGTTCACACTTTCCGACTGTGGTTCTTTTGTACCCGAGCAGCGTTACGCCGTCAATCTTGACCTAAGTATTTTTCAAAAATAACGGTGATATTTCAGGTGTTTATCCCCGAATTATCGTTAATTTGCAAATAAGTATATGATGTTGTTTCTATTTTTTTGGGCGCTTTGCGGCGCGCGCACGCGGCCAGCGCCCCGGCCACGCCCGAATACGCTGCACGAGTTCGGGCAGGGAAAGCTCATCCTCCATGGCATACACGCGGCCCGCCACGCTCGCGCCCGAGGTGAGCACGCTGGCAGGGTCTTTGGAAACAAGAGGATGCCAGGCGGGCAGATCCTTGCCCTCTGCCAGCAGGCGATAGGCGCAACTCGGCGGCATCCACGCCAGCGCGCCGACATTCTCGGGCGTGAGGCGCACGCAATCGGGCACAGAGGCATCGCGATTGGCGTAATCGCCGCAGCGGCAGGTGTTGCGGTCGAACAGGCGACAGGCGACATCGGTGTAATAATATTCGCCGCTGTCCTCATCCTCCATCTTGATCAGGCAGCAACGCCCGCAGCCATCGCACAGGCTCTCCCACTCCTCGTCGTTGAGGGCGGTGAGCGGCTTTTGTTTCCAGAAGGGGATCGGTTCGGACATGCTGATCCTAGGGGTGGTTGTGCTCGATCCGTCAAGAGGCTGGCTTCGCCCGCGACGGCGCGCTAGAAGCGCATGACGAGGCGGCCCGGCATGGCAGATTTCCGCAGGATCACGTTTTTCGAGAAGCTGGCGCGACGGCTGCGCGATCTCGATGCGCGTCTTGAGGATGGTGTTCATCGCGCCGGAGAGGCTCTCTCCGAAGGGCTCTGGCGCATCCGGAACGCTTCGGATCGGCTCGAACCTTCCAGCGCGGGACGTGTTGTCGTGGCGCTGGCCTGCGAGGCGCTGACCTATGCCGCCATCGGTGCCGTGCTGTTGACCGCTCTGGCCAAGCCGGCCTTCCGCGCGGTGGATGAGGACAACTGGCTCAAGCAACAGGACTTTTCCGTCACCTTCATCGATTCCTCGGGACAGGTGATCGGACGACGCGGCATCGTCCATGCCAAATCGCTCTCCGTGGAGGAGTTGCCCGAGCATCTGGTGAAGGCCGCGCTCGCCACCGAGGATCGCCGGTTTTACGACCATTGGGGCATCGACCCCAGCGGCTTGATGCGGGCCCTGGTTGTCAATGCGCGCGCCAGCGGTGTCGTGCAGGGCGGCTCCACCATCACCCAGCAGCTGGCCAAGAACCTGTTCCTGAACAACGAGCGCTCGCTGGAACGCAAGATCAAGGAAGCCTTCCTCGCCTTCTGGCTGGAGGCGCGCCTGCCCAAGCAGGAGATCCTGCGGCTTTATCTGGACCGTGCGTATCTCGGCAATGGCGTTTTCGGCGTGCAGGCCGCAGCCGAGCATTACTTCGGCAAGGATGTGAAGGAGCTGTCGCTGGCGGAAGCGGCCATGATCGCGGGGCTGTTCAAGGCACCCTCCAAGTATTCACCCGGCGTCAACCTGCCGGCGGCCCGCGCCCGCGCTGCCGATGTGCTCTCCAACATGGTGGAAGCGGGTTTTCTGACGCAGGGGCAAATCGCCGCCGCCCTGCGCAACCCTGCATCGCCCGTGGAGCGCGCCAACACCGCCATTGCGGAATACGCGCTCGACTTCGGCTTTGACGAAATCAAGCAACTTGCAGCGCAAGGCAAGCTCGGCAACGAGCGCTCCCTCACCGTCAAGGCGAGCATTGATCCTGCTCTTCAGCGCCATGCTGAATTCGTGGCGGATTCCATGCTGCGCCAATACGGCCCCTCGTATGGGGTGCGGCAAAACGCCATCGTGCTGATGGATCACACCGGCGCGGTGCGGGCCATGGTGGGCGGGCGGGATTATGGCGCAAGCCAGTTCAACCGAGCGACACAGGCCCAGCGACCGCCGGGCTCCTCGTTCAAACCCTTTGTTTATGCCGCCGCCTTGCTGGACGGCGTGATCAAGCCGGAAACGGTCGTCGTCGATAAACCCACCTGCGTTTACATCGGTCGCGCGTGGTGCCCTCAGAACTACGGGCGCTCCTATGCGGGGGCCATGCCCGCCATCGTGGCGCTGGCCAAATCCATCAACACCATCCCTATTCAGCTCAATGAAAAGCTGGGCAAGGGCAACCACAAGCAGGGCCGTGCCCGCGTACACCAGATGCTGCGGGATGTCGGTTTCTCGAACGAGCTGCGCGATATTCCCGGCATGCCCCTGGGCGTCTCGGAAGTCACCGTCATCGATATGGCGACCGGCTTCAACAGCTATGCCAATGGCGGCCACAAGACCCGCCCCTTCATCGCGCGCGAAATTCTCGACGATCATGGCCGCGTCATCTGGCGTGGGCCGCAAAGCGTGGAGGAGCTGCCGCGCTCGCTGCCCGCGCCGGTCGCGCAGGACATCAATCGCATGATGCGGCAGGTGGTGACCGCCGGCACGGGCGGCAAGGCGCAGCTCCCGGGCGTGCCGGTGGCCGGGAAAACCGGGACCACGGATGAATATCGCAACGCATGGTTCGTGGGCTTCACCGGCAATTTCACGGCGGCCGTGTGGTATGGCAACGATGACTATTCGGGCACCAACAACATGACCGGTGGCTCCCTGCCCGCCATGACCTTCCAGCAGGTGATGGCTTTTGCCATGCTGGAGGTGGAGCCCAAGCCGATTATCGGCGTCAACGAGGCGGAGCCCCCCCGGCGCGATCCGGCGCTGGCGGGCCTTGCGCGCGCAGCGGAAACCGGTGCCAAGGCGGATGGCGCGAAGCTCTACCGCCTCTCCCCGCGCGGGCGTGCGCTGATGCGCGAGATCGAGGGAGCCGCCCCGCGCGAGAGCGGCCCGGTTTCGCAGGCGGCACCGTCAGCTCCGCGCGGATAACCCGGCATGCAGCGGATCGTTCTTGTCCTGTGCATTCTATGCGCGCTGATCGCGGGCATTTCGGCCACCCTTCGCGCCGTGACTCCCAAATCGGGCATGGTCGCGGCCAGCCTCGGGCCATGGCGCTTTGCCGCGCATATCGGCGCGCCCGATGCCGACCCTTACGTGCGGGCACGCCTGTTCTTGTCGGGAGAGTTGCCGGTGGCCGCCGGTCAGGGCTACACGCTGCGCGCCTATGAGGATGCGGAGGGGAGAACGCTGGACCGGCAATGCACGTATCGCCTGCGCTCCCCTTTCCCCACGGCCCGCTATTTCACTTTGACCCTGACGGACAAGGACGGCCGCCTGCTCGCCAACCTCGTGGAGCGCTATTCCTTCACGTCCTCCGAGATTGTGCGGGCCGAGAGCGGCGCGTTCGAGATCATCATTTCGCCAGAGGCACGTCCGGGCAACTGGCTGCCGACAGGCACGGCAACGGGGCCGTTCGCGCTCGACTTGCGCTTCTACGACACCCCTCTGGCCGCGACCGCGACACAGTTGAGCGCCGCCTCCCTGCCCCGCATCGAAAAGCAGGGATGCCTGCCATGAAGGTGCTGTTCTACGCGCTGGTTTTCCTCGTGGTCGCGGGGCTTGCGCATATCCTCAGCCTCTTTGCCGTGCCCAAGCTGGCGCGGGGGGATGCGTTTCATTGGCTGGCGCAGGATGCGCCGATCCATGCGGTTGCGATTGTCGAGCCGTCACGGCTACGCACCTCCACGCATATCGACCCCAATTTCGCGCTGGGTGTCTGCCGCTATGATCTTTCGGGCGGGCCGGTGCGCATCCGCGTGCCGCTTTCGGAGAGCTTCACCTCCGTCACCTTCGCCGAGCTTGGCACCGGCGTCTTCGCCTCGGTGTCGGACCGCGCCGCCACCGGTGGCAGCCTCGACGTGGTGTTGGCGACACCCGCTCAGGCGGCCAAGATCGCCTCGCTTGATGAAGAAGATCAGGTGGTGGAAGAGTTGCGCATTCGCGCGCCGCGCCTGCGCGGGCTGGCGATCCTCTCCGTTTTCATTGATCGGCCCAGCGCGCGCGAGCGGGCCAACGCCACGCTGACGCAGGCACGCTGCGATCAGGAAAGCCTGCCAGAGTAATCTCCCTGAAGGACGATTGGTCGGGTTTGTTTGACTCGGCCGAAGCTTCGCCGGGCAAGCAAGTCCCTCGCATGGGCGCTTGCACGCAAATGCCAGCTCGGCGGCCCGCTCAAGCCTGGCTCGGCTTCGCCTCGGGGGATTTCAGCCCTTGCGCACCAGCGGGCGCGCGATGAGCGGAGCAGGCATCTGCACTTCAGCAAGGCAATCAGGCGGAACGACGCTGTCCCGCGTGAAGCGGCCGATATCGGCCTCAAAGGCCATGAGCGTGCGCTCGGCGGGGATGGACTCGCGCTCCGGCCCCTCGATCAGCAGGTGCTCGAGCGAATAGCGATACTGCGCCGCGCGGTCGAAGAACGCCCAGTTCACGCGGGCAATGATCAGCGCGTTCTCGCACACGCGGGCGCGGGCCTCGCTGGCCTGCTCGCCGGTGACATTGCCGACATGGGAGAGCGCGCTCAGGCGCACGTGATCGGCCTGCCGCACCTGCGCGGCGATCAGCTTGAAATAGGGCACCAGCGCGTGATCCTGCGTGATGCGGTCGCGCACGAAATTGTAGCGTGAGGTGAGCGAGCGGAAGGCATGGCCGGGGTTGGTGATGCGCCGCGCGATGGGGCTGTCGCCCACAAGGCCGCCGAGTTCCGGCCCGCCCATCTGGGTGCGGTGGAACAGGGTGATGTCGCTCTCGCGCGGGGGCAAGAGGCGGTGGAAGGCGGCGTGGTGTTCCCACCAGCTCATGCGCGGGGCTTTTTCCTCCACATTCAGGAAGACCCAGGCACGGTTGCGCAACTCCTTCTCATCCTCGGTAAAGGCATAGAGGGAGGAGGAGGGCTCATCGCGCAGCTTGGCCGCCACCGCGCCCGAGAAGGGGAGCAGCACATCCTGTGTGAAGCCGGGCTGAGGGCGTCCGAAATCGCCTGTCGTGGAGTAGCAGCCCGTCAGCGCGAGGGCGCTTGCAAGTGCGAGGGAAAAGCGGGTCTTGGCGCGAGCCATCGCGGCCTCCGTGAGCCAGTGAGCAGGACGGGGTACGCGACAACACAACAGAACCACCCGACACGCGCATCATGCCGGCGTCGGGGAAATTTGATCTCTTTTCGGCTTCAGGCGCGCTTGCGACGCCCGCCACGCCCGGCCGGACGCGGCGTTTTTGCCGGTTGGGGATCTTCATGGCGCTCGTAGCGAACGCCGGTGAAGAGCAGGATCGTCGCGCCCTCGCCGCTCAGCGGCGCGCGCGCGGCTTCGACTTCAGTCTTGGCCCCCTGACGAGGCCGAAAGCGGATCAGTTCGCCCATGGCCATTCTCCAAGAGCATCCCGGTGATCGGCTCACCGTGTCAGCTCTTTCCCTCAGTCCTGCCCATTTTCTTCACGCGAGGCGGAAACCGTTTCGCTTGAAAATGCGGCTCAGGCGCCAAAGCGCGGCAAAAATGCCGCCGATTCGACGCTTGAGGACACCCTCGCGCGCAAGGTGTTAAGAAAGCCTAAACGGACGTCCCAAAGCGGGCCGTCGGGCCTGCTTGACGGCAGGAAAATCAGCTTATGTTGAAGGAATAATTTCCACGAAGGGCCTTCCTTGCCGATCTTCGATCTCGAGGATGTAGCAATCGGGGTCGAAGCGCAGTTCCTTCTCCAACCGCGCCTCGATCACATCGCGCGTCACGCGCTCCTCGGCGTGAAGACGGACGAACAGCCGTTCGGAGGGGCGATCATCATAGCTGGCCTGCGGGGCGGGGCCGTAGAGCACGCCCGTGCCATCGAGACAATCCACCACAATGAAAATCGCGCCGGCCTGCGTTTCGCCCCGGTGCCGCAGGGCGGCAAAGGCGCCCTCCCCGGCCGCGCGGCGCAGCGTGGCCGAGACAACGAAATCCGAGGTGAGGCGCATGCTCAGTTCCGCGCGATGACTTCAGCGATATTCGCCGGCGGGCGCAGCGGCGCATCGGCATCAAGGCGCGTACGCGGGGCCACCTTGGGGGCCGTTTCCGCCTTGGCCACAGCCTTGGGCGCGGCCTTCGGCTCCGGCGCATGTTTCGCTTCGCTCTTGGGCGCGGCCTTCGCTTTCTCCGCCACGCGCGCTGCATCCTTCTTTTCCTGCTCGCGCCGGGCAGCGGCCTTTTTTGCCGCTTCCTGCTTTTTGGCGGCCTCGGCCTTCAGCTGTGCTTCGGTTTTGGGTGCAGGCTTGGCCTCGGCCTTGTGCGGCGTCTCGCTCTTGGCGGCCACCTTGGTCGGCGCGGGGCGATGCTCCACAGCGCCCGATTTAGCGGGCTTGGCCGGCTCAACCTTCACGGGCTCCGGCTTGCGGGGCGCGGGCTTGTCGCCGCGTTCGGGCGCATGGGCGCGTTTGACGAGATCGAACAGCTCGTCCTTCATCGTCTCGCGCGAGGAGCGCACCTCGGAGAGCAGCGCCTCGCTCGGCACGCCATCCACACTCATGCGCCGAT
>JAIUNQ010000253.1 GCA_020161475.1 Pseudomonadota bacterium
CGGAGCCTGAGGCGTTGAGTTTTCCCCCATCACCGGAGGCTGCAGTCGTCCTTGGCGGCGTGTCGGTTACCTACCACATGGCGGCGGGTGCCACCTATGAAGCTGTGGCACCGATTGATGTCTTTGTGCGGGATGGTGAATTCGTTGCCGTTCTGGGGCCGACGGGCTGTGGCAAATCCACCCTGCTGAACATGACGGCAGGGCTTATGCCGCCCTCCACGGGCTATGCCGAGATCTACGGGGAGCGCCTTTCCGGCCTTAACCCCAAGGCGGGGTATCTCTTCCAGCAGGACGCCCTGATGCCGTGGAAATCCGCGCTGGATAATGTCGCCATCGGGCTGGAAGTGACCGGCATGGCGCGCAGCGCCGCGCTTGCCGCCGCCGAGGCGATGCTGGCGCGCGTCGGCCTCAAGGGGTTTGGCGGGCGCTATCCGCATCAGCTTTCGGGCGGGCAGCGCAAGCGCGTGGCGCTGGCGCAGGTGCTGGTGCGCGCGCCGCGCATCCTGCTGATGGATGAACCCTTCGGCCCGCTCGATGCCCAGACGCGCCTGATCATGTCCGAATTGCTGCTCGATCTGTGGCAGCAGGACCGTAAGGCCGTGATGTTCGTTACCCATGATCTCGATGAGGCGATTGCCCTGTCGGACCGCGTGCTGGTGATGTCTGCCGGGCCGCGCTCGCATATCATCGGGGAGTTCGACGTGAACCTGCCGCGTCCGCGCGCGATTGCCGAGGTGCGCTCCGAGCCGGAGTTCCACCGCCTGCATGCCGCTATCTGGGGCTGCCTGCGCGATGAAGTGCGCAAAGCCTATGCGCTGCCCGAGGCAGCCGAGGAGGCAAAGTGATGGCCCGCGGCAAGCTCCTCGCCCTGCAGATTCTCGTTTTGCTGGTGTTCCTCGGCGTGTGGCACATCGGCTCCACGGTGCCCTTCGGCAAGATGGAGAACGGCAAGCCCTTCTTCCTGCTCCCGCCGTTCTTCTTCTCCACCCCCGGCGATGTGCTGGCGCGCGTGTGGAAGATGTTCGCGGATGGCTCGATCTACCGGCATCTGGGCATCACGCTGCTCGAAGCCATGCTGGCCTTTGCCATCGGCTCGATCGCGGGCGTGCTGCTCGGCTTTGCCTTTGCGCGGCGTCCGCTGCTGGCGGCGGTGTTCGATCCCTATATCAAGATGGCGAACGCCCTGCCGCGCGTGGTTCTGGCGCCGATCTTCGCGCTTTGGTTCGGCCTCGGTATCTGGTCCAAGGTGTGGCTTGGCGTCACGCTGGTGTTCTTCATTGTGTTTTTCAACGTCTATCAGGGCGTGCGCGAGGTGCCGCAGGTGGTGCTCGCCAATGCGCGGATGCTGGGCATGAACGAGCGCCAGCTGCTGCGCCATGTCTATTGGCCGGCCGCGCTGAGCTGGGTGTTTTCCTCGCTGCACACTTCGGTCGGCTTTGCGATGGTGGGCGCTGTGGTGGGCGAATACCTCGGCTCCTCTGCGGGGCTTGGCTATCTGATCCATCAGGCCGAGGGTGTGTTTGACGTCACCGGGGTCTTTGCCGGCATGGTCATCCTCACCATGTTCGTGATGCTGGTCGATATTGTGGTGACGCATATCGAAAACCGGCTCCTGAAATGGAAGCCGAGCGAGTCAAAGACGATCTGAAACAAAAACGATCTGAAACAAAACAGTCTGCAGCCTAGGGAGAAACAGGAATGACGAAAACTTTCACGCGGCGCATCGTAATGGCGGGTGCGGCTCTGGCCATGATGGCGGGTGCTTCGCAGGCCCAGAACTTTCCTTCCGCCAAGCCGATCACGCTGGTTGTGCCGTTTGCCGCCGGTGGCTCCACCGATATCGTCGCGCGCATCATCGGCCAGAAGATGAGCGAGCTGCTCGGCCAGAATGTCATCATCGAAAACGTGGCCGGTGCGGGCGGTAACGTTGGCACCAACCGCGTCGCCAAGGCTACGCCGGATGGTTACACCATTCTGATGGGCACGATTTCCACCCATGCGATCAACCCCGCCGTGTTCAAGAAGATGCCGCATGATCCGGTGAAGGATTTCGCGCCGATCTCCCTGCTGGCGCTGGTGCCGAGCGTGCTGACCGTTTCGAACGATTTCCCGGCCAAGGACGTCAAGGAGATGATCGCCCGCCTCAAGGCCGAGCCGGACAAGCACTCCTACGCGTCCTCGGGTGTTGCGACCCCGCAGCATCTGGGCGGCGAGCTGTTCAAATCCATGACCGGCACCCAGATGCAGCACATCCCCTATCGCGGCGGCGGACCGGCCCTGCAGGATGTGGTGGCCGGCAAGGTGGCGATGATCTTCGACAACCTGCCCTCCTCGGCGGAGATGATCCGCGCGGGCAAGGTGCGTGGTTTTGCGATCACCACCACCAAGCGTTCGCCCGCTTTCCCGGATATGCCGACGATGGCAGAGGCGGGGATCCCCGGCTACGAAATCTACTCCTGGAACGCGTTGTTCGCCCCGGCGGGCACGCCCAAGGATGTGGTGGCCAAGCTGAACGAGGCGGCCAACAAGGCGGTTCAGGACCCTGCCGTTTCCAAGAAGCTGTCGGATCTTTCAGCGGTTCCGACCACCTCGACCCCGGATGAACTCGGTGAGCACGTCAAGAAAGAGCTCGCCAAGTGGGGGCCGATTGTCAAATCCACCGGCGCTTCGCTCGATTGAGCGACGGGCCGGACCAAGAACAGGAGGGCGGGCGGATTTCGCCCGCCACAACCAGAGCTGTGGAGGACATCATGACAACCTTTAATCGTCGCACGCTGCTGGGCATGGCCGGTGCCAGCCTTGCCATGCCGGCCCTGATCGGGCGCGCGCAGGCGCAATCCGTGAAGGTGGCGATGGGCGTGGGTGGCAAATCGCTGCTGTATTATCTTCCGCTGACGATTGCGGAGCGTCAGGGCTTCTTCAAGGCCGAAGGGCTCGACACCGAAATCAACGATTTCGCCGGGGGTGCCAAGTCGCTTCAGGCGCTGATGGGCGGCTCGGTCGATCTCGTCGCCGGAGCTTATGAGCACACGCTGCGCATGCAGGCCAAGAACCAGGACATTCGCGCGGTGTGCGAATTGCTGCGCTTCCCCACCATCGTCATCGGGGTACGCAAGGATCTCGCGGGCAAGGTCAAATCGCCGAAGGACTTCAAGGGTCTCAAGATCGGTGTCACCGCGCCGGGCTCCTCCACCTACATCACGGCGGCTTTCGCCATGTCCAAGGCGGGGCTGACCCCGCAGGATGCCAGCTTCATCGGTGTCGGCGGCGGTGCTTCTGCCGTGGCGGCGATGAAGAAGGGCGAAATCGACGTGATTTCCCATCTCGATCCGGTGAT
>JAIUNQ010000254.1 GCA_020161475.1 Pseudomonadota bacterium
GATCGGCTGGATGCCGGAGCCGGACATCTTCTCGGAAAACTCGAGCGCACCGAACAGGTTGTTCGTGTCCGTCAGCGCAAGGGCCGGCATTTTGTCGGCCTTGGCAAGATCAGCCAGCTTGCCGATCTTCAGCGCGCCTTGCAGAAGGGAATAGGACGAGTGGACGTGCAGGTGAACAAATCCCGGCCCCTTCGTCATAACGCGCTCCTCACACCAATGGCCAATTGGCCCCGACTCCAACCCAGAACGCCATCATAACGAAAAAAGCCGCCACCGAAGCCGCTTCAATCACACCTTCCACAACCTGCATGGTTTTCTCCCTCGCAGCAATGTTCTTGTTTTGTTCTAGTCTTTCGGGAGAGAGCTGTCAAGGGATGGCGAAACGAAAAAGCCCCGGACAAGGCCGGGGCTTCTAACACGTTCAAACAATGCGCAAATCAGGCAACCCGTCGGCGCCCGCTTGCCATCGCCAGCGCATCTTCCGCCTCAAGCGGCCGACTGAGAAGATACCCCTGCCCCTTGCTGATCCCCAGAAGATGCAGGTGTTCCGCCTCCGCCTCGGTTTCGATTCCCTCCGCGATCAGCCCCGCTCCGGTCTCCCGCGCGAAATAGAGCAACGCGGAAATCAGGGCCCGGCGCGACGGGTCGGCATCGACCCCGCGGATGAGACCGATATCGAGCTTGATGACATCGGGCTTGATCTGGACGATGTGCTGAAGGCCCGAGTACCCGGCCCCGGCATCGTCCACGGCGATCTCGCAGCCGCGCGTGCGCAGCAGATCGAGGGCGCGGCCCAGCAGGGCATAGTCATCCACCTTCGCATGCTCGGTCACTTCAACCAGCAGGCGTCGCCCGGGGGACTGACCGATCAGCGCGGGGAGTTGCCCGGAAACCAGCAGTTCCGGCGAGGCATTGATCGAGACATAGAGTTCGCGTGGGAAGCGCTCGGCCACCCGCAGGGCCTTGCGCAGCGTGGCGATTTCCAGCGCCAGCCCCAGATCGCACGCCTCGGCTTCCGCAAACCACACATCCGGCGAGCGATAAGGCTCGCCTGAGAAGCGGCACAGCGCCTCGAAGCCGACGATCCGGCGCGCGCTCAGATCGAAGATCGGCTGGAACACAGGGCGGAAGTCCTCGCGCGCCAGCATGTCGCGAATGCGCGCACTTTTTACCTCCTGAACCCGCTTTTCCTTCCGCTCCAGTTCGATTTCATGCGCCGCCATGTCGGCGAAAACGCGCATCACCTGCAGGTCGCGCTCGTTGAGGCTGGGGTCCGGCTTGAAGCTCAGGCAGCAGAACATGCCATAGGTTTCGCCATCTTCCAGCCGAATGGGCACGCTCAGATGCGAACCGATCGGCACCTTCTGCATGATGGGAAGCGACATCGCCAAAGGCTCCTGCCTCACATCGGGCATAACCTGCGGCAGGCGGCCCGCCAGAATGTGCCGGCAGAAAATGTCATCAAGCGGCTGGCTGTCACCGGGCTTGATCACCCCCTCCAGACCCGGAGCATCCACCGCCTTGAAAAGCGAGGTATCGTCCTTGAATTCCGAGACATAGGCCACCTCCATCCCCAGATGGGTGCGGATCGCCTCAAGCGTGCGCTGCAACGGTGCGGTGGTCTGGCGCGCATCGGCAAGAACGCGTCCAAGGCCTGCGCTGGGAGGGCTGGCAGAGGGATGGGACATGCGAAGGCTCCTCTCGTCGCGGAGCGCCACCCTAAGCCACAACCCGTTAGCGTTTTATTGGACCGCCGTGCCGCCCTCAGGACAGGCCAACTCTCAGGGCAGGTCCACCACCTGCCCACCCTTGAGCGTGATGCGGCGATCCATGCGCTGGGCGAGTTCAAGGTTATGCGTCGCCATCAGCGCCGCAAGACCCGATTGTTTCACCAGCGCTGAGAGCGTGGCGAAGACATGATCGCCCGTCTCTGGATCAAGGTTGCCGGTCGGCTCATCGGCCAGCAGCAGGCGCGGCGTATTGGCGACCGCGCGCGCAATCGCGACGCGCTGCTGCTCGCCGCCCGACAGCTCGCCCGGACGATGATCAAGCCGATGCGACAACCCGAGGAAGGTCAGGATCTCCCGCCCCCGCTTTTCGGCCTCTCCAATGGCCAACCCGGCAATGCGCTGCGGCATCACGACGTTCTCGAGCGCCGAGAACTCCGGAAGGAGATGATGGAACTGATAGATGAACCCCAGCTCGTTGCGGCGGATACGCGTGCGCGCGCCGTCATCAAGCCCGGTGGTTGCCGTCTCGCCGATGAAGACCTCACCCGAATCGCAATGTTCGAGCAGCCCCGCGATGTGCAGCAGGGTCGATTTACCCGCCCCCGAGGGCGCAACCAGCGCGACCATTTCACCGGGGCGGATTTCAAGGTCTACGCCCTTGAGAACCTCGACACGGGTTTCGCCGACACCATAGGCGCGGCAGACATTGGCCAGTTGAAGTGCGGGAACTGTCATGCTGATCACTCCCCACGCAATGCTTCGACTGGATCGAGCTTGGCCGCCCGCCAGGCCGGATAGATCGTCGCCAGCAGCGAGAGCACCAGCGCCAGCCCGACAATCGCCACAACTTCCGTCGGGCGCACATCCGCCGGCAGCTTGGAGAGGAAGTACAGCTCCGGCGGGAAGATCGGCGCGCCGGACAACCAGCTGACCACTTGCCGCAGGCTCTCCACATTGGTGGCAATCAACAGCCCCAGCAGGAAGCCGAAGAATGTCCCGCCCACGCCGATCGCCGCACCGGTCATCACGAAAATCGCCAGGATAGAGCCACGCGTAGCGCCCATGGTGCGCAAAATGGCAATGCCGCGCGCCTTGTCCTTTACCAGCATGGTCAGGCCGGAGATGATGTTGAGCGCCGCGACGATGACAATGAGCATCAGGATCAGGAACATCACGTTGCGCTCCACCTCCAGCGCCCCGAAGAAGGTGCGGTTGCGGAAGCGCCAATCGGTCAGCCCATGCGGCTTGCCCACCGCCTCACGAATGGCGGCAACGTAGTTGTCAATTTTGTCGGGGTTGTCGATAAAAAGCTCGATCATCCCCACCTGCCCTTCGCTATCGAAATAGAGCTGGGCCTGATTGAGCGGCATGAAGATGAAGCTGGCGTCGAATTCGCTCATCCCCACTTCAAAGATCCCGCCAATCTCATAGGATTTCTGCCGGGGAGCCGAACCAAAAGGCGTCGAAGGCCCTTTGGGGGAAATGAGCTTGAGCTTGTCGCCCACGCTGACATTCATGTACTGCGCCAGCCGCTTGCCGACCACGATCTTCTCGTTGGCCTCGAAGCCCTCCAGCGAGCCTTCGACAATCTTGCTGGAGATCGA
>JAIUNQ010000255.1 GCA_020161475.1 Pseudomonadota bacterium
TCGAAGGCCGCGTGGGGGAAGTGATCATTGGGGCATTTGGTTTCCTGCAGGCACAGCACATCGGGCTGCTGCTCGCTCAGGAAGCGGATGACCTGATCAATGCGCAGGCGCACCGAATTGATGTTCCAGGTGGCGAGAGTGATCGTTTCGGGCATGTCGGCTCCGGCATGGCAGGGGTTTGACCCTTGCTAGCGGTTCGCCGGAGGGATGCAAGCGCGTTGGAAAGCCCGCGCCAGCGATCAGTTGCGCGGCTCGATCATCTTCTGCTCGTCGATGACGAAGAGGCTCTTGTCCGGCACGGCGGCCATGTTCAGGTTGGACAGCATGACGCGGGTGTTGTTGCCCTGCGCATCGGTCACGGTCCATTCCTTGATGGCGTGGGTAATGCCATCGAAAGCGATACGGATCTGCGAGGTGCCGCCGAAGGTCGATTTGTCCTCAAGATGCAGGATGATTTCCTCGCCCTCGCGCTTGAGGCCGGTGACGGTTGAATCCTTGCCGACGCTGATCTTGGGCTGAAGCAGGAACTTCAGGGGTGTCTGGCCGATGAAATAGAGATCCTGCGTGTTCAGCTTGCGATCCCGCACGGCTACGGAACGGCCATCGGCGATGATTTCGAGGGTCGCGGGGGCGTTGTATTCGAAGCGCATGCGGCCGGGACGCAGCAAGTAGAGCGTGCCGGCGAACTTGCGGCCATCCGGCGAGGTCTGCACGAAGCGGGCCTGCATCCCCTTGATGCCGTTGAAATAAGCGTTCACGCGGTCAATCGTCGGCTCTTCGAGCGCTGCACCACCCTCGGTTTTGGCGGGGGCGGGCGCGCTTGCTTTCGCCGGCTGCCCGGAGACGAGGCCGGGCGGGCGGGGCGGGGGCACCTGCGCCGCGGCAGCGACGGTCAGGGCGAGAAGCGGGGCGGCAAAGAGAAAACGCGACATTCGAAGCTGCTTTCAGCGCGAGGGGCAGGATGCCGATACTTCGAGGGTATGGCCAAATCTGGACGCAACGCCAACGAAACCGTCATTAGTCGCGTTGGGTTGCATCTTCCAGCAGGATTTCTCGTTTGCCCGCATGATTGGCGGGACCGACGATCCCCTCACGCTCCATCCGCTCGATGATGGAGGCCGCGCGGTTGTAGCCGATCTGGAGACGGCGCTGGACGTAGGAGGTCGAGGCCTTCTTGTCGCGCAGCACCACCTGCACGGCTTGATCGTAAAGGTCCGCCGGTTCCTCGCCGAAGTTGCCCTTGTCGAAGACGGCACCGTCATCGCCGCCGCTTGTGCCACCCTCCTCGTCAAGGTCGGAGGTGACGGCATCGACGTAATCGGGCTGGCCCTGCGTTTTGAGGTGATCGACGACTTTTTCGACCTCACCATCGGCCACGAAGGGACCGTGGACGCGGGAAATGCGGCCGCCGCCCGCCATGTAGAGCATGTCGCCCTGACCGAGCAGCTGCTCCGCACCCATCTCTCCGAGGATGGTGCGGCTATCGATCTTCGAGGTGACCTGGAAGGAGATGCGGGTGGGGAAGTTGGCCTTGATGGTGCCGGTGATGACGTCCACCGAGGGGCGCTGCGTGGCCATGACGATATGGATGCCCGCGGCGCGCGCCATCTGGGCGAGACGCTGCACCGCGCCTTCGATTTCCTTGCCGGCGACGAGCATCAGGTCTGCCATTTCATCGACGATGACGACGATGTAGGGCAGCTTTTCGAGCTTCATCACCTCTTCTTCGTAAATCGCCTCGCCGGTTTCGCGGTCATAGCCGGTCTGGATGGTGCGGGTGATGCACTCCTGCTTGGCCTGCGCCTCTTCCATGCGGGCGTTGAAGCCGTCGATGTTGCGCACGCCGATCTTCGACATCTTGCGATAGCGGTCTTCCATCTCGCGCACCGCCCATTTGAGCGCCACCACGGCCTTTTTCGGGTCGGTGACGACGGGGGTGAGCAGATGCGGGATGCCGTCGTAGATCGAGAGTTCGAGCATCTTCGGATCGATCATGATCAGGCGGCACTCTTCCGGCTTCAGGCGGTAGAGCAGGGAACAGATCATGGTGTTGATGGCGACCGATTTGCCCGAGCCGGTCGTACCGGCCACGAGCAGATGCGGCATGCGCGCGAGATCGACGATGACAGGTTCGCCACCGATGGTCTTGCCGAGGCAGATGGGCAGCTTGAGCTTGGACTTCTCGAAGTCTTCCGAGGCGAGCAGCTCGCGCAGGAGCACGGTTTCGCGCTTCGTGTTGGGCAGTTCGATGCCGATGGCATTGCGGCCCGGCACCACGGCAACGCGCGCCGCCACAGCGCTCATGGAGCGGGCGATATCTTCCGCCAGCCCAATAACGCGGGACGATTTGGTGCCCGGTGCGGGCTCCAGCTCGTAGAGGGTAACGACGGGGCCGGGGCGGACGTTGATGATCTCGCCGCGCACGCCGAAGTCATCGAGCACGCCTTCGAGGAGGCGCGCGTTCTGCTCCAGTGCATCGGTCGAGACCTGCGGGGTCGCGGCGCGCTTGGGCTCGGCCAGCAGGGCGAGGGGCGGGAACTGATAGTCTTCGTGGTCGAAGATCGAGACCTGAGCCTCGCGCACTTCACGCTTGCCGGGCTTCAGGCTGCCCACCGGCGCGGTGACGCGCGGGGCAGTGGCGGGCATATCGAAGGGCGGCAGATCGTCCTCCGCCGTGTGGGTGCGCAGGGCGGCCGGCTCCATGTAGCCGTCATTCGCCTCGTCTTCCTCGTCCTCGAAATGGACCGGTGCCTGAGGCTGCGATGCCGGAGTTTGTGCGGCGGGTGCGAAAACCGGTTCACGGCGCGGCTGGGCCACGCGCGGGGCGGGGCGCTCCATGGCCGTGGAGGCGGCATCGCCGCGCGGCTTTTCACGGCGGCGATCACCGATCAGGCGGGTGATGCTACCGCGGAGGGTATAAAAGGCGTGCATCACAGCGCCGACCGCCAGAATGGCGTAGGAGGGCTCGTCGCTTTCCGATTCATCCTCGCGCAGAACGGGGTTTTCCTCCTCGCCCACAGCGCCGCGCAGCAGGAACCCGAAGCACAGCAGCGCGCTGACAGCAAAAAGCACGCCCGCAATGAGGCGACCAACGCCGCTGGAGCCCATGCCGATAAAGGCGGTGAAGCCGAGCAGCGCGTCGCCGAGCGCGCCGCCCATGCCGGTGGGGAGTGGCCAGCGATCCGCGACAGGCAGGGCTGAAGCAAGGCCCGAGGCCGAAAACAGGCCAAGCACAGCCAACGCGAGCTTGCCCTTGCGGCTTTCGCGCTCCTTGACGAAGAGCAGGCGCAGGCCAAAGCCGGCCAAGCCCAGAATCAGCGCGATGGC
>JAIUNQ010000256.1 GCA_020161475.1 Pseudomonadota bacterium
GGATCGTGTTTTCGGCGTGGTCGCACACCAGCAAAAGCCCGGCATCCGCAGGGCCGGGCAGGATTTCAAAAGCGGGAGCCAGCTGAGGCGTAATCATGCCGCTTATAGTGCGATCGGGGTGCGCCGGGGCAAGGCCCGAAAGGGCGCTTCCTCAGGAAATTGCCCGTCTCGGCGCGATCGGTGGCGGCGCATGCGCGAGAAGGGCGATCTTCGATTGACCTTGACGCGCCCCGGAGGGATACCAGAGCCATGTCCATTCGTCTCTCCGGCGGCGTGTTCGCGCTGGCCCTTGCCCTGCCGATGTGCCTGAGCGCTGCGCCCGCGCAGGCCGATATGCGTGTGTGCAATTCCACCAAAGGGCGCGTGGGGCTGGCCATCGGCTATCTTGATGGCCCCGTCTGGGTGACGGAAGGCTGGTTCAACCTCAAGCCCAATCGCTGCGAGACGATCATTCGCGGCAAGCTGACGTCGCGCTACTTTTACATTCACGGGATTGATTACGATCGCGGCGGTGCCTGGAGTGGCCCGAATGTGCTGTGCACGCGCGATGTCGAGTTCTCGATCCGCGGCCCGCTCGATTGCTACGCGCGCGGGTATGAGCGGGCGGGCTTCATCGAGGTGGATACCGGCCAGCAGGCGGACTGGACGATTGAATTGGGAGATGGCGGCCTCGTTTCCAGCCGCTGATGAATTTGAAGGCGTTGCCAGTCCGTTGATCCGGGCTTATTCAAACGCTTAGACAAAAGTAGAAGGACGCGCGCGGCCATGCGACGCAATCGACGCACCAAGCTCATCGCCACCCTCGGTCCGGCTTCCGAGGCGGATGAGGTCGTCAAGGCGCTGTTCGAGGCGGGGGCTGATGTCTTCCGCATCAACATGAGCCATTCGAGCCATGAGGTGCTCAACAATCGCGTGGCGCAGATCCGCCGCATCGAGGGACAGGTGGGGCGGCCCATCGGGATCCTCGCTGATCTTCAGGGGCCGAAGCTGCGTGTGGGCACCTTTGCCAGCCCGCCCGTGATGCTGAAGAAGGATCAGAGCTTCGTGCTCGACTCCGACCCCACGCCGGGGGATGCCAGCCGCGTTTATCTGCCGCACCCGGAAATTCTCGAAGCGCTGCGCCCGGGGCATCGCGTTTTGATCGATGACGGCAAGCTGATGTTCGTCGTGACCGAAGCCGAGCCGACCCGCGCGGTGATACGCGTCGAGGTTGCGGGGCCGATTTCCAACAAGAAGGGTGTGTCGCTGCCCGATACCCTGCTGCCTTCTTCCGCGCTGACCGCGAAGGATCGCGCCGATCTCACCGCCGCGCTCGATGCCGGGGTGGACTGGATCGCGCTCAGCTTCGTGCAGCGCCCGGAAGATGTCGCCGAGGTGCGCAAGATCGCGCGCGGGCGCGCACTCGTCATGTCCAAGCTGGAGAAGCCGCAGGCGATCGAGCGCCTCGAAGAAATCATGGAACTCTCCGACGCGCTGATGGTGGCGCGCGGGGATCTGGGCGTCGAGATGCCGCTGGAGGTGGTGCCGGGCCTGCAAAAGCGCATCACCCGTATCGGGCGCAAGCTCGGCAAGCCGGTGGTGGTCGCGACGCAGATGCTCGAATCGATGATCACCTCGCCCATGCCGACCCGCGCCGAGGTTTCGGACGTAGCGACCGCCGTGTTCGAGGGTGCGGATGCGGTGATGCTTTCGGCAGAAAGCGCGGCGGGGCAGTATCCCGTCGAGGCCGTCAGCACCATGAGCAAGATCGCGGCCTCCGTGGAGCGCGACCCCAATTACACCGTACTGCTGGCGGGCCAGCGCTCTCCGCCTGAGTCGACCGGTGCGGATGCTATCGCGGCCGCCGCGCGCTCGGTGGCAGAAACGCTCGACCTCAAAGCCATTGTCGCCTGGACGGCTTCCGGTGCCACGGCGCTGCGCATTGCGCGCGAGCGGCCCTATCCGCCGATCCTGACGCTGACCACCTCCGCCCAGACCGCCCGCCGCCTCGCGCTGGTATGGGGGGTGCATGCGGTGGTGGGGGAAGACCCCAAGGACGTGGACGATATGGCGCGCCTCGGTGCGCGGGTCGCACGCGAGCAGGAATTCGCCAGCCCCGGCCAGCGTGTCATTCTGGTGGCCGGTGTACCCTTCGGCACGCCGGGAGCCACCAACATGCTACGAATCGCTTTTGTGGGCGCTTCAGGCTGAGGTCGAGCGGGTAGGGCGGAAAGCGGTAACCCACCTGCCGGTCGAGCCGGAGGGCATGCTTTTCCTGAGGGATCGCTAGATCTTCTGGCCCTCGATCTCCGGGCGCAGCTTTTCCAGCACCTCGCCGATGTCGGGGAAATGCGGATTGAGGTCTTTGAGGCGCGTGAGCGCCTTGTAGGCGCCCTTGCGATCGCCGCTGGCGCGCATGAGGCCCGCAAAAGTTGCCAGCGCCATAAAGTGGCGCGGCTCCAGCGCCAGCGTGATGCGCAGATCCCGCAGGGCGGCTTCCTCGTCCTTGCGCATCAGGTGCACCTGTGCGCGGCGATGGTACCCCTCGGCAAAATGGGGGCGTAGCGCGAGGGTATAGTCCAGCAGATCGAGCGCGGTGTCAAAATCACGCCCGGCAAAGGCCTGGCCCGCACGCGTGAAAGTGAGGTCTGCCGTTGCGCTGCCGGAGCGCTCCAGCATCCGCTCGATTTCCTTTTCCGTCTGGCGTGCTTCGGCAGGTGATTGCGCCTCATGCAGACGTCCGAACAGCGCCTCCAGCCGGGCCTTGGGCTCCGTGGGGAGTGCAGGTTTGGCGGGGGCCGGCTTGGCTTGCGCGGCCTTGGGCGGGGAGGGTCTTTGTGCCTCTGGTCGGGGCGTGGCCCTCGGCGGCATCGGCTGCTCCTGCGCCCATGCAGCGCCGGACAGGCCCAGCGGAATCAGCAGCAGGAGGGGACGAAGTTTGCGCATATCCGAACGATAGGGCGCGACCCGCAGATCATCAACGCGAAAAAGCGCCCTGAGGGGGCGCTTTTCAAAGTCGTGATGAAGTCGGCGCGTGAGCGCCAGACGCTTAGCCCTGACGCGCCTTGTAGCGCTTCTGGGTCTTGTTGATGATGTAAACGCGGCCACGACGGCGGACCATCTGGTTGTCGCGGTGACGCTTCATCAACGCCTTGAGCGAATTGCGGATCTTCATCTTACAACTCCACCGGGTTTCTAACCCGAAGTCTGGTCGGACAGAGGCTCTTTCGAGCACCCCGTCCGGGGTGAATGGTGGGCACGACTGGGATTGAACCAGTGACCCCTACAGTGTCAATGTAGTGCTCTCCCGCTGAGCTACGCGCCC
>JAIUNQ010000257.1 GCA_020161475.1 Pseudomonadota bacterium
GCATAGCGGAAAAGATCGAGGTCCTGCGGGGAGATGGTGCCCGCCTCGACAAAAGCCTCGAAGTTGATCGCCTTGCGCCAGAAGTCCGGGCAGGCCAGCACGATGGGCAGCGGAGATTTCTTCTGGGTCTGGCGCAGGGTGAGGATCTCGAAAAGCTCATCCATGGTGCCAAAACCGCCGGGAAACACCACCAACGCCGCAGCGCGCATGGCAAAATGCATCTTGCGCAGCGCGAAGTAGTGGAAGCGGAAGGTCAGCTCCGGTGTCGAATAGGGGTTGGGTGCTTCCTCATGCGGCAGCGTGATGTTGAAGCCGATGGAGGGCGCGCCGGCATCGAATGCGCCGCGATTCGCCGCCTCCATGATGCCCGGCCCGCCGCCCGTGCAGATGACGTTGAGGTGGGCGCCGTTGTGATCCTTCGCGCCGCCACGCTTTGAGGCGATTTCACCAAACTTACGCGCCTCTCGATACCAGCGCCCCTTATCGCCCGGCGAATCTTCCGCACAGCGTGCCGAGCCAAACACCACGATGGTGCTCTCGATCTTGGCGGCGCGGAGCGAATCCTCAGCCTTCTGGTATTCCAGCGCCATGCGGATGGCGCGGGTGGAATCGCCCAGAATGAAATCCGGATCGAGCGCAGCGAGGCGATAGCTCGGACTTTCCAGCTGCGCGCGGTTTGAGTGAGCCTCTGCCATGTCTGCCTCCCGTTTCTCGTGGAAAATCTTGGCAGGCAAGCTCTCAAGAAATGGAAAACGGGCGCCAATGGCGCCCGCGATACGTTGCCCCGCAGAAGTTCACGCGGCTTTGGACTTGGGTGCCTTGTTGATTGCCTCCACCGCAAGGCCGGTGAGCTTGTTGTTGCAAGCCTTTTCCATATCGAGAATCTGGCCGATCAGGCTGGCGGCCTCGTCATGGCCGAGCGCCTTGGCCCATTCACGCAAGGTGCCATAGCGCGCGATTTCATAGTGCTCGACCGCTTGTGCCACCGCGAGGAGCGAAGCATCAAGCGCGACGCCCTTGGCCTCCTCCATGATTCCTTCGCCTTCCTTGATCAGCCCTTCGATGGCGTCACACTTTTCACCCTTCACCTCGAGGCCCACAGATTTGAAAACGGCCTTGAGGATTTTGATCTGCTCCTTGGTTTCGGCCAGATGTCCCGTGAACGCGGCTTTGAGATCCGCGCTGGGCGCGGCCTCCGCCATTTTCGGCAGCGCCTTGGTGATGGCCTGCTCGGCGTAATAGACGTCCTGCAACATGTGTTCGAAAGCATCCGCGAGCGTTTTCATGGTGAGGTTCCCTGTTCTCTGGGTTGCGCCATCTGTCCTGATGGCGCGGATGTAACGCGCGCCTCTAGGATCGGGTTCCTTACCCGTGACATTTGTTCACACCGCCCCTAGAAAGAGCGGCATGATCATCGCCAGCTTCAACGTCAATTCCGTCCGCCAGCGTATCGAGCACCTCACGCGGTGGCTGAAAGAGCGCTCGCCCGACATCGTGTGCCTTCAGGAACTCAAATGCCTGGATGACGCCTTCCCGCGTATGGAAATCGAGGCACTGGGCTACAATGTCGCTACCCACGGGCAGAAGACCTTCAACGGTGTGGCGATCCTCTCCAAATATCCCATCGAGGTGGAGCATCGCGGGCTGCCGGGTTTTGAGGATGAGCAGGCGCGCTATATCGAGGTGGTGGCATCACTTCCGGGGGAAGCGGTTCGCGTGTGCGGCGTCTATTTCCCCAACGGCAACCCCGCACCGGGCCCCAAGTATGACTACAAGCTCGCCTTCATGCGCGCGCTGACCGCACATGCGGCGAACCTCCTGAAGCTGGAAGAGAAGCTGGTGATTGCGGGGGATTACAACATCATCCCCGATGCGCGCGACGCCAGATACCCCGAGCAATGGGTGGCCGATGCCCTCGCCTTGCCGGAAAGCCGGGCGGCGCTGCAACGCCTGATCAACCTCGGCTTCACCGAAGCGCTGCGCGCCACCACGGATGCCGCGGGGCTCTACACCTTCTGGGATTATCAGGCCGGGGCGTGGCAGCGCAACAACGGCATCCGCATCGACCACCTGCTGCTCTCACCGCGCGCGGCGGATGGCTTGATCGAGGTGGGGATCGACAAGGATCTGCGCGCCGAAGAAAAGCCCTCCGACCACGTGCCGATCTGGGCGCGGCTGCGTTAAGGCTCAGCGGTTTTTCGCTGTTTAGCGGGTGCCCCGCGCCCGCTTGTTCAGCATGGCTTCGGCGAGGCGGCGCTCGTCTTCGGTTGCGCGGCTGGAGCAGAACTCCGCCACTTCAAACACCCAGGCATCCTGCGAAGCCTGCGCCTGGCTCTTGGCGGACATCACCAGCATCAGCCCGCGCGGCACCTGCCGGGGCACGCCCTCGCCGTTGAACAGCATGGCCCCAAGGCGGGCCTGTGCCAGATAATGGCCCTGCTCCACCGCGAGATTGAACCAGCGGGCCGCCTGCTGCGGGTCCGGCGCGCCGAGGGTACCGTCGGCCATCATGCGGCCGAGCTGATACTGCGCTTCGGCACTGTTGTAATAGGCGGCGGCATAGCGGAACATTTCCTGCGCGCGGCCGGGATCGCGCTTGATGCGCGTGTTGGGGATGCCATTGAGGTGATACATCCCCAGTGCCACGAAGGCCTGAGCCACAACATGCGCCTGCGGGGAATCCGGCGCTTCATCGGCGCGCTGGTTCACGATCTGCGAGAAATTCTGGTAGGCCTTGTAATCATCGCGGCGAACGCCCTCGCCCACCGCATACATGCGGCCAAGCTTCCACTGCGCGGCAACGTTGCCCTCGCGCGCGGCGAAGGTAAGCGGCTCCACCGCCGAGGTGGGATCACCCTGTTTGAGCCCGCGAATACCCTCGCGGATCGCCTCGCCCACCGAGCGGAACAGCGTGCCCTTGGGCGGGGGCGGGGGCGCGCCGGCAGAACTGCCCGCTTCCTGCACATCGAAGGCCAGAACCGAGCGCGACAGCCCCAGAACCAGAACAGCCCCCAGCCAGAAGCGGGAAGCGAATGAGGGGTGAGGCAAAGCCAAGTTCAGCATGATGCGCCGTCCAGCATGTTCAGGAGGGCGACACGGCGACCGATGCCAGCCGTATCGTGGAGAGCATCAAGCGCTTGAATATGGGCGGTGATGAGGCAGGTTTTGGGGCATTGCGGGGCATTTTGCGACGAGAGAGCCTTGCGCTGACCAGCGCCACCCTGCCCTGCCGTACCACCGCTCAAAGACATGCCACAAACCCCTTCGCCTCCCGAAATGCCACGCG
>JAIUNQ010000258.1 GCA_020161475.1 Pseudomonadota bacterium
GCCCAGATGGGGCGGATGCCCTCATCGGGGGGCACCTTGCCGATGGCGCAGGCCGCGTAATAGCCCACGCCGAAGGGCGGCGCAAAAAGGCCAAGGCCCATGGCGAGGATCACCACCATCGCATAGTGCACCTCGTGAATGCCCACCGCCTTCGCAATCGGGAAGAGCAGCGGGCCGAAGAGCACAATGGCCGGGATCCCTTCCAGCACCGAGCCGAGGATGATGAAGGCGATGATCGAGACGATCATGAAGGCAACGGCCCCGCCCGGAAGCTGGGTCATGGCGGTCGCCAGCGTCTTCGAGAAGCCCGATTGCGTCAGCCCCCAGGCCATGGCCGAGGCCGCGCCGATGATGAACAGGATCGCGCCCGAAAGCTGCGCCGTTTCCACCAGCATCGGCACCACGCGCTTCCAATCGAACTGGCGATAGAACAGCAGACCCGCCACCACCGCATAGGCAATGCCGATGGTGGAAACTTCCGTCGCCGTGGCAACGCCTTCCACCACCGCTGCACGGATGACGAAGGGCAGCGCCAGCGCCGGGATGGCATAGGCGAAAAGCTTGCCGACTTCGCTCCACGGGGCGCGCTTCACATGGCTCAAGTCCTCGTTGCGGTAGCGCCGTGCAACGACAACGCAAAGACCCACGGCGAGGACGAGGCCCGGCACCATGCCGCCCGTAAACAGCGCCGCAATTGAAACCCCCGTCACCGAGCCGATGGTGATCAACACGATGGAGGGGGGAATGGTTTCGGTCTGCGCACCGGTGGCGGAGAGCAGCGCGACGAGATCACCCCGCTTGGCCCCGCGCTTCTGCATCTCCGGAAAAAGGGCAGGGGCCACGGCGGCCATATCCGCCGCTTTCGAGCCCGAAATGCCGGAGACGAGATACATCGCCCCGATGAGCACATAAGACAGGCCGCCGCGCACATGGCCCAGAAGGCTTGCGAGAAACTGCACCATGGCTTTGGCCATGCCCGTCATCTCGATCAGCAGCCCAAGAAAAACGAACAGCGGCACCGCGAGCAGAATGAGGTGGCTCATGCCCTCATCCATGCGCCCCACCACCACCATAGTGGAGACGCGCGTGGTGAGCGCGATGAAGCCAAAGGTCGCGAGAGCGAAGGAAAAGCCGATCGGCACGCCCGCAAAGACGCAGATCATGACGATGCCGACAAAGAAGATGACGAGGTTGAGATAGCCCAACCCCTTGAAGCCCGGCCCGATCAGCCAGAACGCCGCGATCACCCCTGCCACGAGCGCGACAGCGCCCAGCACGGGGGGCAAGGTGGGGTATCGCACGAGGCGCAGCAGCGTGAAGGCGGTCATCAGCACTACGCCCACGGGGAAGGCACTGGCACGCCAGGCGCCGGAAATCTCCAGCGCGGAGGTCGTGATGAAGCTCTCCTCATGCGCATATTTGAACGCCGAGGGGGTGATCAGCACGAGGAAGGCAAGCCCCGCGACCAAGGCCAGAATATCGAAGAAGCGTTGCCGGTCGGCATTCATCATGCCGACCAGCGCTGTCATGCGCATATGTGCGCCGTGGCGAACCGCAAGGGCGGAACCGAACATGGCCAGCCACAGAAAAAGCGTGGAGGCCAGCTCGTCCGACCAGGTCAGCGGCAGATGCAGCGCGTAGCGCGAAATCACGCCCGCGAGCAGGATGACGACCTCGGCGGCGCAGAGCGCCGCCGCAATGAAAGCCACCGTAGCGCCGAGCCCTCGCTCGATCGCCGCGCTGGACCGGCGCAACGCGCCATCCTCAGCCGAGACCGCGACCTCAGCTTCCGCCCCGTGCATGGTCCAACCCTCAGCTCAGCTTGCCGACGGAGGCTTCGAGCAGGCTCCAGGCCTTCTCCCCGAACTTGCCCTTCCACTCGGCGTAGAAGCCGGCCGCGCGCAGCTTGTCGCGGAACTTGGTGGCATCGACATCGTTGAACTTCATGTTGCGGGCCGTGAGCTGCTCGCGCAGGGTGGCGTTGAGCTTGGCAACGTCCTCGCGCTGGTTGACGCCCGCGACGTTGATGTTCTTGGCCACGATCTCCTGAATATCCTTGGGCAGGGCTTCCCAGTTGGCGCGGTTGGCGAGAATCCAGAAGCCATCCCACATGTGGTTGGTGGTGGAGCAGTAGCTCTGCACCTCATAGAGCTTGGCGGTCTCGATGATGGCGAGCGGGTTTTCCTGCCCATCCACGATCTTGGACTGGAGCGCCGAATAGGTCTCGTTGAAGTTGATGGTGGTGGGGGCGGCGCCAAAAGCCTTGAACATCGACGACCACAGCGGCGCCGGCGGCACGCGCAGCTTCATGCCGTTGAAGTCATCCGGCGAGAGGATCGGCTTGGTGGAGGTCGTCGTCTGGCGGAAACCGTTGTCCCAGATCTTCTCGAAGGCGATGAGCTGGCGGCTCTTGGCGATTTCCTCGCGGATGAAGGCGCCGAGCGGGCCATCCATGGTCTTCCACACGGTGGCATAATCCGGGAAGGCGAAGCCCACGCCCGAGATCGCGGTGGTCGGCACCAGCGTCGAGAGGATCAGGCCGGAGAGCGAGAAGAAATCCACCGCGCCGTTGCGCACCTGACCGAGGGTATCGGTGTCCGAGCCGAGCTGGCTGGAGGGGTAGATCTGGAGTTCGAAGCGGCCCTTCGACTCGTCCTTGATCTTGTCCGCGGCTTCCTGAAGGCGCTTGTTGAGCGGATGGCTCAGCGCGAGGTTGTTGGCGAACTTGTAGGTGAACTCGGCCGCGCGCGCCTGACGGATGGAGAAAACGCTTCCCGGAACGGCCGCGCCAAGGGCGAGGGCGGTGGTGAACTGGCGGCGGCTAAGGGCAGGCAACTTCGTCATAGCGGTTTCCTCGAAGGTCGTTTCACGCGGGGCGGCGGCTGTTGTGCCGTAACCGATCTGGGGCGTGAAGATGGTTCATATTGTGGACCATAAAATGGCCTCTTGTGATTGCGCCTTGACACATGAAAGCTATTTCTCATCATGTCAACGCAATTGAGGCCTCCGAGTATTCTACAATATGGACCTTATCCGACATGACATCCTCCGCGATGGCGCTGCCGAAGCGGAAGGACCGGAAGGCGCGCAGAGCGTCGGGCGGGCCTTGCGCCTGTTGCGCCTGCTCGGAACCGCCGGGCAGAGCGGGGTTTCGCTGGCGTGGCTCGTCGCCCGCTCCGGCCTTTCCAAGCCCACCTGCCGCCGCCTGCTGGTGGCCCTGATGGCCGAGGGGATGGTCGAGCAGGACGAGGAAAGCCGGGGCTATTTTCTGGGCCGCGAAGCCTA
>JAIUNQ010000259.1 GCA_020161475.1 Pseudomonadota bacterium
AATCCCCTTGGGAGCGCCATTCTCGCTCAATTCCAATTCTGTCATGAGCAGCCAGCCAGGATCAGCTGGTGGCGGCAGCGGATGATTGCGCTCTGATGCGGGATGAGACAGCAGAGCATATGGCGGCGTCGCTCACCCCGTCAGCAGCCGCGCCAGAATCTCCGCTTCCAGAGCCCCGTAGGCTGTCGAACCACGCTGGCGCGGGCGAGGCAGGTGGACAGGGCGATCCAGCGTGACGCGCCCGTCTTCGATGAGGATGATGCGGTCTGCCAGCGCGACGGCCTCAGGCACATCATGGGTCACCATGAGGGCGGTAAACCCTTGGTCCTGCCACACCCTCTCCAGCAACTGCTGCATCTCGATCCGGGTGAGGGCGTCAAGCGCGCCGAGCGGCTCATCAAGGGCCAGAATACCCGGTGCGCTCACCAGCGCGCGGGCCAGCGCCACGCGCTGCTTCTGCCCGCCCGAGAGGACAGAAGGCCATTCGTCCGCTCTCGCGCCGAGCCCCACCGCTTCAAGGGCAGCCAGTGCCCGTTCGCGCCGGGTCTTCGCTTCGCCGCCTTCGCCCAGCCCGATCTCGACATTCGCGATGACGCTCAGCCAAGGCAGCAGGCGTGGTTCCTGAAACATCACGCGGACATCGCCCGGTTGGCGTGCGCGTCCCTCCCCGCCATAGGCGAGCAGCCCGGCATCCGCCTCATCAAGCCCCGCCAGCAAGCGCAGGAAGGTGGATTTGCCGCAACCGCTCTTGCCGATGATGGCGATGAATTCGCCGCCACGGACATCAAGGTTGAGCCCGTTGAGAACTGGCTTGTCGCCGAAAGCCTTGCGCAGCCCATAAGCCGCGAAAGGCAGCGCGGAAGGGGTGCCCTCCCCCGGCTCAGACGGCTCTTGCTGCGCAAGGGAGGGCGGGTTCGGGGCAACAATCGCGCCCCAATCGGAAAGCGTACCGAACATGATCTCAAACCTTCCGGTAAACAGGGTTCCAGCCGAGCGTGCGCCGCTCCAGCAGGCGTGCCGTGCTATCCGCCAGCTTGCCGAGCGCGGCATAGACGAGGATCGCGAGCACAACGACATCCACCAACATGAACTCGCGCGCGTGGGTTGCCATGTAGCCAATGCCGGAGGAGGCCGCGATCGTCTCCGAGACGATGAGCGTGAGCCACATGATGCCGAGCGCATAGCGCAGCCCGACGAAAATGGAGGGCAGCGCGCCCGGCAGGATCACCTTGCGGAACAGGCTCCAGGAGGAAAGCCCGTAGGAACGCGCCATTTCGATCAGCTGCGGATCGACATTGCGCACGCCGTGGAAGGTGTTGATGTAGAGCGGGAAAAACACGCCGAAAGCGGTGAGGAACAGCTTCGCGCCCTCATCAATCCCGAACCACAGGATCACCAGCGGAATCAGCGCCAGATTCGGGATGTTGCGCACCATCTGGAAAGTGGAATCGGTGAGCTTCTCAGAGAGGCGCGAGAGCCCGTTGAGCAGCCCGAAAGCAAAAGCTAGGGCGCCGCCCACCAGAAAGCCGGAGATCGCACGCTTGAAGCTGACCGCGATATTGGCGGGCAGTTCCCCCGAGAGGGTGAGACGCCGCGCCGCATCAAAAATCTCACTCGGCGCGGGCAGGAACTCGGGCCGGATGAAGCCCAGCTTGGAGCCAAGCTGCCAGATCAGCAGAATGATCGCCGGCACCAGCCACGGCAGCAAAGCTTCGGGGGGTGAGAGGCGGGAAACGGACCGGGTGAGTGAAGCGACCAGAGGCCGCTCCGACTTTGCGAGGGTGGGGGAAAGGTCGGTCATGAGCCTCACTCCGCCGCCACAACGCGCGGACGAAAGCCCGTGCCGGAAATGCCGAATTCACCCACCTGCGTGAGGTGGCCTTTGCTCGCGTCGGCGCTGATGCCGAGTTCCGGGAACAGCAGTTCCGCCACGTAATAGGCTTCCTCCAGATGCGGATAGCCTGAGGCGATCACGGTTTCGATGCCGAGCGCCTGATACTCGCGCAGGCGCTTGGCCACCGTCTTGGCATCTCCCACCAGCGCCGTTCCGGCGCCCCCGCGCACAAGGCCCACACCGCCCCAGAGGTTGGGCGCGATCTCGAGCTTGGAGCGATCCCCGCCATGGAGCGCCGACATGCGCTTCTGGCCAATGGAATCGCTCTCCTGCGCGAACTTGTCCTGCGCCGCCGCAATGGCTTCATCCGGCAGGTGCTTGATCAGGTCATTGGCGGCTTCCCAGGCCTTCTCCTCGGTGTCGCGCACGATGAGGTGGATGCGCAGGCCGAACTGCACCTGCCGCCCCTTCGCCTTGGCGCGCTGGCGCACGGCATTGAGCTTCTCATCCACGGCATCCAGCGGCTCGCCCCAGGTGAGGTAGGTGTCAACATGCTGAGCCGCGACTTCGATGGCCGGGTCCGAGGAGCCGCCGAACCAGATCGGCAGGCGCGGCTTGGCCACCGTGGGGAAGCCGAGTTCCGCATCCTCCACGTGGATATGCTTGCCCTTGAAGCTGACCTTCTCGCCCGCCAGAAGCCGCGAGAAGACATTCAGGAACTCATCCGCATGCGCGTAGCGCTCGTCATGGCTCAGGTGGATGCCGTCCCCGGCCAGCTCCTTGGCGTTGCCGCCCGCCACGATGTTGACGAGGAAGCGCCCGCCTGAGAGCCGGTCGATCGCGGCGGCCTGACGCGCGAAATAGGTGGGGCTGGCAACGCCGGGGCGCAGCGCGGCGAGAAACTTGAGGCGCTTGGTATGCGCCGCCAGCGCCGCCGCCGTAATCCACGGGTCATCGCAGTTCTTGCCCGTGGGGATCAGCACGCCCTCAAAGCCGAGGCGGTCCACCGCCTGGGCAATTTCCTTGAGATACTGGAAATCGGCGGGGCGATGCCCCTGCGGCGTGCCGAGATAGCGGCCATCGCCGGAAACGGGAATGAACCAGTAAAGACCAAGCGGGTTGGTGGTATTGGACATGGGAATTCTCCTTCAAAATCAGGCTCAGGCCGCGGGCTTCCACACCCAGACGATGTCGGCGACCTTGATCGGCTTGGGGATCAGCCCGACGCGGTGGAAGCGGTCAGCCACCGCCTGCTGCTCGGCAATCAGCGCAGGGGTGATGGGGCTGAAGGTGAAATCCGTGCGCTTGACGGCACGCTCCTGCGCGGCAAGCTCCACCCCGCTCGCCTCGGTGTAGAGCTGGGCCACCTTGTCGCGGTTGGTGGCCGCCCATTGGGTCGCTTTTGCCAGTTCCTCGTTGATGGCCGCGACAATGCCGGGGTGCT
>JAIUNQ010000260.1 GCA_020161475.1 Pseudomonadota bacterium
ATCAACCGGTTCCGGCGCGGAAAATCCCGCCCGCGCGGAGAAAGCCCCAGCGGCATTTCGGAAACGAGCACGCCGCGCTCGGCGATCTCGTCGTAAAGATCGGCATTTTCGGGCGGATAAGGCCGGTCCAGTCCCCCGGCGAGCACCGCGACGGTGCCGGTGGACAGCGCAACACGGTGCGCCTCGGTGTCCACCCCGCGCGCCAACCCCGAGGTGACGACAAAGCCCGCCTCCCCGAGACCGCGCGCCAGCAAGCCCGCCATCTTGCGGCCCGAGGCCGAGGCATTGCGCGCCCCGACAATCCCCACACCGGGCTTGGCCAGTAGCTCCAGCCGTCCCTTTGCGGCCAGAATTGGTGGGGGGCCATCAATCGTCAGGAGCGCCGCCGGATAGCCCTCCTCGCCCGAAGCGAGCAGCGTCACACCGAAGCGCGCGGCAGCACGCATCTCATCCTCGATCTCGCGTTCGCTGGGCATGCGCACTGCGCGCCCGCGCTCCTTGGCAAGATGGGGCAAGGCCTCCAGCGCGGGGCGCGCCCCGCCATAGCGGTTGATCAGGGATTTGAAGGCACGCGGCCCCACACCTTCCGTGCGCGAAAGCCGCAGCCAGTCGCGCCGCTGTCGCTCGTCAAGGCGGATGCCACTCCGCCCCGGCATCAGGCGTCTTCAGGTTTCGGCGCGGCCTTTTCGCCAATCCGGCCCTCGGTGCCGGCCCGCAGCCGCGCGATGTTGGGGCCGTGCTTCCACCACAAAATGATCGCCATCACCACGAGCGCCGCACCGAGAACGCCCTGCCCGCTCAGCATGTCAAACACCACGCGAACCAACGGCACAAGCGCGGAAGCCACCAGCGCCGCCAGCGAGGAATAGCGCGTCAGATACGCAATCGAGAGCCAGATGGCGGCAAAAAGCACCACCCCCGGCCACCACAGCGCGAGCAGCACGCCGATGAAGGTGGCAACACCCTTGCCGCCCTCGAATTTCAGCCAGATGGGGAAACAATGCCCGAGAAAGGCGCCCAGCCCCGCAATCGCCGCGGCGCCCTCACCCCAGCGCCACGCGATCAGAACCGCCACGGTGCCCTTGAGCGCATCGAGCAGCAGCGTCGCAATCGCCAGATCCTTGCGCCCCGTGCGCAGCACATTGGTCGCGCCGATGTTCTTGGAGCCGATGGTGCGGATATCCGCCGTGCCCGCCAGCCGCGTCAGGATCAACCCGAACGGAATGGAGCCGCAAAGATAGCCGATCAGCAGCGCAAGCGCGGTTTCCGGTGTGGCGAGGCGGGCCAGTTCGCTCAACATGGGGAGATCCTCAGGCCTGCGTCTGCACGATGCGCCCGCCCACCATGGTCATGGTGACCTTGCCGGAAAGGCGGGCCTCATCGAACGGCGTGTTCTTGCACTTGGAATGCAGCATGGCCTTGTCCACCACCCACGGCATATCCGGGTCGAGCAGGATGATATCGGCCGGCAGGCCCTTGGCAAGCTGTCCTGCGGGGAGGCCCAGCAGGCGCGCAGGCGCAAGGCTGGTGGCCTCGATCAGCCGGTTCAGGCTCACCTGCCCCGCTTCCACGAGACGCAGGCCCGCCGCCAGCAGGGTTTCAAGGCCAATGGCACCGGGCGCGCATTCCGCGAAAGTCTGGCGCTTGGTTTCCACATCCTGCGGGTTGTGGTCGGACACGACAACATCGATCAGCCCCTCATTGAGGGCTTCCACCAACGCAAGCCGGTCTTCCTCGCCGCGCAAGGGCGGCGCGAGCTTGAGATAGGTGCGGTAGCCGCCAATATCAATTTCGTTGAGCGTCAGGTGATTGATCGACACCCCCGCCGTCACCGGCAGGCCCTTCTCCTTGGCACGGCGGATCACCTCAAGGCTCTCGCGGCAGCTCACCAGCGCGGCGTGATAGCGCCCCCCGGTCAGCTCGACGAGGCGGATGTCACGCTCCAGCATGATGGTTTCCGCCGCCGTGGGGATGCCCGGCAGGCCCATGCGGGTGGCGAATTCGCCCTCGTTCATCACGCCTTCGCCCACAAGGTTGGGGTCTTCGGGGTGATGGATCACCGGCATATCGAAGAGGCGCGCATAGGTCAGCGCGCGGCGCATCACCTGCGCATTGAGCACCGGCTTGTCGCCATCGGTCACCGCGACGGCCCCAGCTTCGCGCAAAAGGCCGATTTCGCTCATCTCCTGCCCGCGGCAGCCCTTGGTGAGCGCCGCCGCGACGCGGATATTGACCACGGCGGTGTCGCGCGCGCGGCGCTGCACGAAGTCCACCACCGCCGGATCATCGATCACGGGCGAGGTATTGGGCTGCGCGACGACCGTGGTGATGCCGCCATGCGCCGCCGCCAGAGAGGCCGAGCGCAGCGTCTCGCGGTATTCCTCACCCGGCTCGCCGATAAAGGCGCGCATATCGACCAGTCCCGGCAGCAGCAGCTGGCCGTGGCAATCCACACGCTCGGAAAAAGACACCTTGGCGGTGGCGAGCTCCGGCGAGACCTCGCGGATGGTATTGCCCTCCACCAGAATGCCGCCGGGCGCGATCAACCCGGTAACGGGGTCCATCAGATGCGCATTGGCAAGGTGGATGGGGCGGGTTCTTTCAAGCGACATGATGACGTTCCCGAAGGTGGCGCGCCGTGGCACCGAGGCCATAGGCCGTCAGCAGCACGATCAGCACGGCCGGTGCCAGCGCCAGCATCTGGGCAAACACGGGGCCGGAAAAGAAACTCTTGGCCTGCGGCATCATCTGATCCGCAAAATAAGCGCTGGTGATCACGATCAGCAGCACCGCCCCGCCGATCACCCGCATGTAGCCGAAGACCAGCGCGGCAAAAATCGCCAGCACACCGATGAGGCTGGCAATGCGCTTGAGCGCTTCCATCGCCACGAGATAATGCTCGAACCAGCCGCCGGCGACGTTTTTCGGCCCGCCTGCGCCCAGAAACAGCGAATCCACGATCTGGATCAGCAGGGCCGCCAGCAGGGGGGCGGCCAGATACACCTTGCGAAAACGGGCATCCTCATAGCCGACAATCCAGACCCAGAGCGTCACCAGCACCGCCGCGCTCCAGCGCACGTAAGGGTTCTGCATGATGCCGAGCACCAGATCGCCGAACGGGGCTTCGATCAGGCCCATCATGCGCGCCTCCCCTTATTCGTGCGGCATCCGGCGCGCGAGCGCCTCCAGCACCGCCATGCGTACGGCAACACCCATTTCCACCTGCTCGCGGATGAGGCT
>JAIUNQ010000261.1 GCA_020161475.1 Pseudomonadota bacterium
GCCGTCGGCGGGCAGCCCGGCACATAGACATCCACCGGCACGATGCGATCGCACCCGCGCACAACCGAATAGGAATAGTGATAGTAGCCGCCGCCGTTGGCGCAGGAGCCCATCGAGATGACGTAGCGCGGCTCCGGCATCTGGTCATAGACCTTGCGCAGCGCCGGGGCCATCTTGTTGGTCAGCGTACCGGCGACGATCATCACGTCGGACTGACGCGGCGAGGCACGCGGCGCAAAACCGAAGCGTTCGACGTCATAGCGCGGCATGGAGAGCTGCATCATTTCTACGGCGCAGCAGGCCAGACCGAAGGTCATCCACATCAGCGAGCCGGTACGCGCCCAGGCGATCAGATCGTCGGTCGCGGTGACAAGGAAGCCCTTGTCCGCGAGCTCGGCGTTGATCTCCGAGAAAAACGGATCATTCGACCCGATCGGCTTGCCGGTCGCCGGGTCGAGGATGCCCTTGGGCGCGGGAGCAACAAGTGTGTTCATTTCAGAACCTCAATTCTGGCCCTTGCGGACCGAAAGCCTGCGGAGCGGAAAACCGTTGAAACGGTCAATCCCACTCCAGCGCACCCTTTTTCCACTCATAGACGAAGCCGATGGTCAGCACGCCCAGAAACGTCATCATCGACCAGAAGCCGAAAGCCCCCACTTCCTTGAGCGCAACAGCCCAGGGGAAGAGGAAAGCCACTTCCAGATCGAAGATGATGAAGAGAATCGCGACGAGGTAGAACCGCACGTCGAACTTCATGCGCGCATCATCAAACGCGTTGAAGCCGCACTCATAGGCCGAGAGCTTCTCGGGGTCGGGCGCTTTGTAGGCCACCACGAACGGAGCAATCATCAGCGCGAGGCCAATCACGGCCGAGAGCGCGATGAAGAGGACGAGAGGAAGATAATCGACGAGGAGGTTCTGCATGTGCCACCCGTTTAGAATGGCTCCGGATTAGTCCAGCCTTCCGGGGAGCGCAAGCCGCTCTGCGCAAAGCCTGCCGCTTTGTGGCGCCTTTTTTGCCGCAATTTCGTCTTTTGTCTTACACGGTTGACAGAGGGTGACACCGCGTTGGTCGATGCGCGCAAACGCGTGCGCGACCAAAGTCGTTCAACTTAAAGGGGAAACGGTCCTCTTTGTCACCAAGAGGGGAAATGGCGCGGGCGACGGGGCTCGAACCCGCGACCTCCGGCGTGACAGGCCGGCACTCTAACCGACTGAGCTACGCCCGCATCCAAATCAACTGCGGGGTGCCCCGCAGCGAGGCCGGACGGATAGGCGATACCCGCCCTCCCTGTCAACAGCCTTGCGACGCTTTTTTGAAGGGGCCACCGCAAAACTATTTCAGCAAAGCGGGATCGAGGGCGAAAATGAGCGGAAAATGGGTCTTCCAGCCGAGATATTTTTTTGCACCCGCTTCGGAGACAGACCAGATCAAACGTCCGTCCGAGCCGAGATCCTCGATTCCCGCAGGCATGTCATAGCGGGCAACCTCCTGCCCGGTGGCCGAATCGAGGCGCGAGAGTCGTCCGAAGGTGGCGCCGGAGAAGGTGAGCCACATCTGTCCGCCGTGAAACACCATGCCCTGCGCCTTGGCGGGAATGGTGATTCTGCTGCTCGCATCCGCCTCGGACAGCTTGCCTTGCTTCAGTGCTGCGGGGGAAAACCGCCACAACGTCCCCGGCCCATCCTTCACATAGGCGCCGATCCAGAGATCCTTGCCGTCGAAATCCCCGAACGAGCCGACAAGCGGCTTCTCCAGCACAATCTTGTGCATCACCCGCCCGGATTGCACGATGAACAGCGCGCGGGAATCGATGACGACGAAGCGCCCTCCCCCCAAGGCAGCAAGGCCCCCGCCGTGGCGACAGGCGGGGACATCCACCTGCCCTTGCAGCTTGCCGTGGGGTGAAAGCGAATAAAGGCGGCATCCGCCGGGCCCATAGCCGACGACATGGACAGCACCGGCCGCATACACCAGCCCCTGCGGCGTGTAGCCCTCATCAAGGCCGGGCATGAAAAAACGCCGCACCATCGCCTGCTCGTTGGGCACGCGAGAGAGCGGCGTTGTCAAATAGGCCGGGGGAACACCCCCGGTTTTGGCCTCCTGCGCCAGCGCTGCGCCGGACCACCACAGGGCAGCCCAAGCGCCGGCGAGCGCCTTAAAGCTTGGGCGAGCCAAGGCGATACCGCCGGATCTCGGCGGGGCTGAGCACGCGGATTTGCTCGGGGGGAATTGATTCGGCGAGGCTGATCAGCTCCTGAGATCCGCCCACGCGCGACACATAGGTGCGAAGCGCCTCGATCTCCGGAGAGCCGGCGAAGATGCGGCTGGACATGGTGCCCCCGCCCGCAGGCTCACGCGCGGTCAGTCTCGCGGACATGCGATGCACGCCAAGGCGCGCACCCGAAGGCACCACGCGCTTCTTGGCGCCCATGAGCGCATAGACGCAGGCCGAGGCACAATGTCCCGGCACAACGCCGAGCTGCCCGGCGCCGACACGCCCCCCCAGCGTCGGCTGGCCCACAACCACCGCCGCCCCCGCCGCATGGAACAGCGTGCCGAGACGCAGCGCGCTTTCGACATTGCCGCCCGGCGAGTTGAGAAACACCACCGCATGCAGCCCCGGCATCTGCATTTCATTGCGCAGGAAAGCCGAAAACTGGTTGGGGGCATCGGAATTGATTTCGCCATGCGCGATCACCGCGCGCGGGCAGCCCGAGCCCGTACATTCGGGCGAAATCGGAATGGTGGAAAAGGTCATCGCCGCAGCCGGCGCGGCAAAAAGGCCCATCACGGCCAGCGCAAAAGCGCTGCGGACAGAACGGGCGAAAGCGTGCGCACGCGGCGCACCCTTGGCGGAAAACAGCTTACGCATGGATCTTGCGACCCCCTCACTCACACGCTGGAAAGCCAATACAACGGCTCCTTGTGCTTATGGTGAACGTTCAAGGTTTCCGATTGGTTCACGCCCACGTCAAGAGGCCACTGAAATCTTCGAAAAAAGAACGGGCCGAGGACGATACAAGCGTCGCGCGAATTGTATAAGGGAAGCCGAATTTCCTGTTTCCCTCTCGGCAAGCCCTCATGCGTTCCACCTCTGGCCAGCACTTTCTCGCCCTCGATCACATCAGGGCCATTGCGGCCTTTCTCGTGTTCTCGTGGCATTTCCTGCATTCCGGGCGGGGGTTTCCCGTGCCGCTCGATGCTGCGCCGAGCATCTTCCCACTCTCCAT
>JAIUNQ010000262.1 GCA_020161475.1 Pseudomonadota bacterium
AGAGCCGAGAGGAACAGCCAGATCACGCGGAACCAGAGGTTCATGTGCTTTCCTTATGCCCCGCTGCGCATGGGCAGCTTCCCCGCGCAACGGGATTTTTGCCAAAAGCCCGGCTCAGACATGCTGTTACGTTTGCGGACATCGGCTCATCGCCGATGTCCGCGTTGATGCCTCAGGCGGCCTTATAGGGGTTGAAGCGGGTGTAGAAGCTCTCGCCCTTGCGGGCCATGGCGCGCAGGAGCTTGTTGGGCGCAAAGCGCTCCCCATGCTTCTTGGCCAGCTTGTCACAGAGCTGCACGAAGGGCTTGGCCCCCATGCGGTCGATGTAGGAGAGCGGGCCACCGGTGTAGGGCGCAAAGCCGAAGCCGAGGATCGCGCCGACATCCGCCTCGCGCACATCGGTGATGACCTTCTCTTCCACCGTGCGCGCGGCTTCGAGCGCCTGAGACACCAGCAGGCGATCGATGATCTCCTGCTTGTCGAGGCTGTCGGCGTCGAGCTTCACGCTCTGCAGGTCTGCAAGGCCGGGCCAGAGCTTCTTGCCGCCGGGGGCGTAATCATAAAAGCCCTTGCCGTTCTTGCGGCCGAAGCGCTGGAGATCGACCACCAGCGTCTTGAGCAGCGCTTCCTGACGCGCATCGATGGCGGCTTCACCGAGATCCTTCTTGGTAGCCTGAAGGATCTTCCAGCCGAGATCCAGCGCAACCTCATCATTGAGCGAGAGCGGGCCGACCGGCATACCGGCCTTTTTGGCCAGGTTCTCGATCATCGCCGCCGGGATGCCCTCGGCGAGCATCAAATGGCCCTCGCGGATGTAGTTGAGCACGCAGCGGTTGGCGAAGAAGCCACGGCAATCATTGACGACGATCGGCGTCTTCTTGATCGCACGGACGAAATCGAGCGCGGTCGCCAGCGCACGGTCCCCGGTCCGGCGGCCCATGATGATTTCCACCAGCAGCATCTTCTCCACGGGGGAGAAGAAGTGGATGCCGACGAACTGGCTCGGACGCTCGAAGTTCTCGGCCAGCGAGGAGATCGGCAGGGTCGAGGTGTTGGAGGCGAAGATGGTGCGCCGGCCAATCACCTCCTGAACCTTCTTGATCACCTCGGCCTTGACCGCGCGATCCTCGAACACGGCTTCCACCACAAGGTCGCAGCCCTTCAGAGCCGTAAAATCGGAGGTGGCGTGGATGCGGGCGAGGAGCGCGTCGCGGTCGGCGGTCTTGGCGCGGCCCTTCATGATCTGGTCGGAGACCAGCTTGTGCGAATAGGCCTTGCCCTTGTCCGCCGCTTCCTGATCGCGATCGACCAGCACCACGTTGATGCCTGCCTGCGCCGAGACATAGGCGATGCCCGCGCCCATGAAACCGGCACCGACAATCCCGACGCGCTTGATCTTGAGCGGGGGGACATCGGCGGGGCGACGCGCGCCCTTCTCCAGCTCGCCCTTGGACAGGAACAGCGAGCGGATCATGGCCGCAGCTTCGGGCGTGCGCAGGATATGGGCGAAGTAGCGGCTCTCAACGCGCAGCGCGAGATCCATGGGCAACTGGAGCCCCTCATAGACCGCCTGAAGGATGGCCTTGGCGGCCGGGTAGTTGTCCTGCGTCTCGCGGCGATAGATGGCGTTGGCCGGCGGCCAGATCATCATCCCGCCCGGCGAATGGACCTTGTTGGAGGGCAGCTTGTAGCCTTCGGTATCCCAAGGCGCCTTGGCGGAGCCGCCCTTCAGGATATATTCCTTAGCCGCCGAAACGATTTGATCAAGCGGGGCCACGGCATGGGCCAAGCCCATGTTTCGGGCCATGAGCGCCTTGATCTGATCACCCTTGAACAGCATCTGCAAGGCATCGCCCGTCGGCATCAGGCGGGCAACGCGCTGGGTGCCGCCGGCGCCGGGGAAGAGGCCGACCTTGATTTCCGGCAGACCCACCTTGGTCTTCTCGGTATCGGCGAGCACGCGGAAATGGCAGGCGAGCGCCAGTTCGAACGCGCCACCGAGGCAAATGCCATGCACCGCCGCCGCAAAGGGTTTGCCGCAAGTTTCCAGCTTGCGATAGATCTGGCTCAGGCGGCCTGTCGCCTCCAGGAAGAAGGCCATCGCCTCCTCTTCGCCCTTGGTTTTCACCAGCTTGCCGTATTGAAGGCCAAGGCCCTGCAGCATGGTGAGGTCCGCGCCGCCGGAGAAGTTGTCCTTGCCCGAGGTGATGACACAGCCCTTGATGGCAGCATTGTTAGCCACCTCATCAATGACGCTATTCAAATCGTTCATCACACCTTCGGTGATGACGTTCATCGAGCGGTTCGGCATATCCCAGGTGAGGGTGACGATGCCGTCGGCGTCGGTTTCGAAACGGAAGTTCTCGAGTTTCATAGCTTTATCCCTTCCGCTTGAATTACACGCGCTCGACAATCATCGCGGTGCCCATGCCATGCGCCACGCAGAGCGTAACGAGGCCGGTGTTCAGATCGCGACGTTCGAGTTCATCAATCACGGTGCCGAGGATCATCGCGCCGGTGGCACCCAGCGGATGGCCCATGGCAATCGCTCCGCCGTTCACGTTGACCTTGGCGGGGTCCATGTCGAAGGCCTGGAGGTAGCGCAGGACCACAGCCGAGAAGGCCTCATTGATCTCCACGAGATCGATGTCCTTGATCGACATGCCGGTGCGGGCCAGCAGATGATTGGTGACATCCACCGGGCCGGTGAGCACCAGCGCCAGATCCGAACCCAGCGAGGCAAAGCCACGGATTTTCGCGCGCGGCTTGATGCCGGCCTTGCGGCCTGCCCCGCGCGAGCCGATCAGCACAGCAGAGGCGCCATCGACGATGCCGGAGGAGTTACCCGCATGATGCACGTGGGTGATGGTCTCGACTTCCGGGTGGCCCTGAATGGCCACCGCGTTGAAGCCGCCCTGCTCCCCCATCATGGCGAAGGAAGGCTTCAGGCCGCCCAGCGCCTGCATGTTGGCTTCGGGACGGATGGTCTCGTCCTTGGCGAGAATGGTCAAGCCGTTGATATCCTTGACCGGAATGACCGATTTGGAAAAGCGACCCTCTTCCCAGGCCTTGGCGGCGCGCTTGTGGCTTTCCACCGCAAAAGCATCCACATCATCGCGCGAGAAGCCGTACTTCGTGGCGATCAGATCCGCCGCAACGCCTTGGGGCGAGAAGTAGGAGGGGATCGCGACCGAGGGGTCC
>JAIUNQ010000263.1 GCA_020161475.1 Pseudomonadota bacterium
GGGCGTATTCGAATCCTTGTTGGGCCCAAGGATTTCAACCCCCAAACGCCGTGTCCAGCAGCAATTTGACGTTGAGCGCGATGATGACCAGCGCAATGATCACCGCCAGCGCGGTCAACCAGCGCGGCGCCACCAGCGCCCCCATCTTGGCGCGCGAGGCGGTGAACATCACCAGCGGCACCACCGCGAAGGGAAGCTGGAATGACAGGATCACCTGCGAGAGAATGAGCAGCTTGGCGGTAGCGCCCTCGCCATACATCAGCGTCACGACAATCGCCGGCAAGATCGCAATGCCGCGCGTCACCAGCCGCCGTAGCCAGCCCGGCAGGCGGATGTGGATGAAACCTTCCATCACGATCTGCCCGGCCATGGTGGCCGTGACGGTGGAATTGAGCCCGCAGGCGAGCAGCGCCACGGCAAACAGCGTGGGCGCGATGGAAGCCCCCAGCAGCGGGGCCAGCAGCTCATGCGCCTTGCCGAGTTCGGACACCTCGTGCTGGCCGGTTTTGTGGAAGGTCGCGGCCGCCAGAATGAGGATGGCCGCGTTGATGGTGAGCGCGAACATCAGCGCGAAGGTGGAATCGAGCGTGGAATAGCGGATCGCCTCGCGCTTTTCCGGCAGGCTCTCGCCAAAGGCGCGGGTCTGCACGATGCCGGAATGCAGGTAGAGGTTATGCGGCATCACGGTTGCGCCCAGAATGCCGAGCGCGAGATAAAGCATATTGGGGTTCTTGACGATTTCGGTGGAGGGGAAGAACCCTGCCAGCACCGCGCCCCATTCCGGCTGGGCCATGGCGATCTGAACCGCAAAACACAGGGCGATCACGCCCAGAAGCGTGACGATGACCGCTTCAATGTAGCGAAACCCCTTGTTTTGCAGCCAGAGGATGAGGAACACATCGAAAGCGGTCACCAGCACGCCGATCTCCAGCGGCAGGCCGAAGAGCAGGTTGAGCGCAATCGCGGTGCCGATCACCTCGGCAAGGTCGGTGGCGCAGATCGCCAGCTCCGCCAGCAGCCACAATGGAACGGAGACGATGGGCGGAAAAGCATCGCGGCAGGCCTGCGCGAGGTCACGCCCCGTCGCCACCGCCAGACGCGTGCACAGCGCCTGCAGGATGATGGCCATGATGTTGGAAATCAGCGCCACCGAGAGCAGCAGATAGCCGAACTGTGCCCCTCCCGCGAGCGAGGTCGCCCAGTTGCCGGGGTCCATGTAGCCAACCGCCACAAGATAGCCCGGTCCGAGGAAGGCGAGAAACCGCCGCCAAGGGGTTGCGCCCGCACCAACGGGGATGGAACGGAAGGACTCGATAAGCGACGGCGTTGTGCGCTGACCGCGCCAGCCTGTATCGGTTGGTCCGCGTTCCGAGGAGCCGTCAAGCGAGGAAGTCGTCATTCAAAACGCCTAATTGCAAATGATTAGCAATTGCAAGATGAGAAGGTTCGGTTGATTTGTCAAGCGCCTCATCAGCCCTTCGGCGGCAGGAGCGTCGCGAAATCGGGCAGGCGGGCCAAGGCGGCACAAAGATCATCGGCAATGGGGCGCGGGCCACAGAGCTTGCCCGCCTCGCCATGCAGCCACACCGCCGCACAGGCTGCCTCAAACCCCGGCATGCCTTGTGCCAGCAGGCCGGTGAGGATACCTGCCAGCACATCGCCCGAGCCCGCAGTTGCCAGTGTCGGCGGGGCATTGCGATTAACGGCAGTGCGGCCATCAGGCGCGGCGATCAGGCTCTCGTGCCCCTTCAGGATCACGATGGCGCCGATGGCCTTGGCCGCCGCCAAGGCGCGCGCTTCGCGCGGGCCGGACAGATCCCGGAACAGCGCCGCAAACTCACCCTCATGCGGCGTCAGCATCACCGGCCGGGGCAGGGCGCGGACGAGACGGGCGAAGCGGACGGTGTGATCCGCGATAGCGCGCAGCGCATCGGCATCGAGCACCACGGCAGGGCCGGCGGCAAGCGCAGCAAAAACGAAGGCCCTTGTTGCACGGTTCACGCCCGCGCCGGGGCCGAGGCAAAGGGCTTTGAGGCGCGGCTCGGCGATCAGCGCCTGCCACGCCTCTAGGGTCGGAGCCGGTTTGAGCATAACGCTGGTCACATGCGCACCATGGATGCGCAGCGCCGCCTCACTGCCGGCAAGAGACACCAGTCCGGCCCCGATCCGCAAGGCGCTGAGCGCCGCGAGCCGCGAGGCGCCGGTCGAGAATTCTTCGCCGCTGAGCACGAGGGCGGCGCCGCGCGTATATTTGTGATCCAGCGCATGGCGCAGCGGGAGCGCAGAAGCGAAGACTTCAGGCGAGTTCTCGATCATGCCGCCAGACTAGCGCTGCCTTACCGGGGTTGCTAGCCTTCTCCATTCCCACGTGCCCGAGTCGTCCGCCGATGCAGCCTGCGCCTGATTTGTCCGCTGATGGTTTCACACCGCGCATGGTCGGGGTGCTCCGGCAGGGCTACAGCTCCGCTGCCCTCAAGGGCGACCTGATTGCCGGATTGACGGTGGCCATTGTGGCGCTGCCGCTCTCCATGGGCATTGCCATTGCCTGTGGCCTCTCACCCGACAAGGGGTTGTTTGCAGCCATCGTCGGGGGCTTTGCCATCTCCGCTTTCGGTGGCTCGCGCTATCAGATCGGCGGTCCGGCCGGGGCATTTATCGTGCTCATCGCCTCAATCCTCGAAAAGCGCGGCTATGACGGCTTGCTGCTGGCCACCCTGATCGCGGGCGCCTTGATGCTGCTTTTTGGCGCGTTGCGGCTCGGGCGCTTTATCCGCCTCATGCCGACCCCGGTGGTGGTGGGCTTCACGGCGGGCATTGCCATCATCATCTTCGCCAGCCAGCTCAAGGAAATCTTCGGCTTGAGTGTGGCGAAGGAACCCGCCGCTCTGCTGCCCAAGCTGGGCGCGCTCTGGGCCGCTGTGGGCAGCTTCAATCCTCAGGCGGCGATTGTGGCCGGGGTGACGCTGGCCGCCATCCTGATCGTCAATCGGCTGTTGCCGCGCTACCCCGCCTTTTTGATGGCGCTGGTGGCAGCCTCGCTTTTGGCATGGCTACTCAAGCTGGAAGTGGCCACCATCGGCACCCGTTTCGGGGCCATCGCCGCGAGCCTGCCCGCGCCGAAGCTGCCGGATCTATCTCTCCCCAAGCTGATGACGGTGCTGCCCGATGCCGGGGCGATTGCGCTGCTTGGCTCGA
>JAIUNQ010000264.1 GCA_020161475.1 Pseudomonadota bacterium
AAGTCCCGATTTGGGCAGCCCCTGTCTAGCGATCAATCATTGCTACAATGCAAAGGATTCCCGCTGTCACGTTTGCGTGAGAACAGCGTTATACCCGCGAAACAGTGTTTTGCAGGCGGAAAGACGGTTGAACGTCCGGAAGAAAAACCGGCCTTTACAGGCCCAAAACGCTCACGAAGCCGTCGCCAGCGCCTGCCAGATCTTCTCCGGCCAAACCGGCATATCGATATGGCGAAGCCCTTTTGCCCGCCGCAGGGCATCCACCATCGCGTTCATCACCGCAGGTGCCGCCCCGATGGTACCCGCCTCACCCGCACCCTTGATGCCCAGCGGATTGGTGGCGCAGGGAATATTCGCGGTTTCGAAGGTGAAGGAAGGCACATCATCCGCGCGCGGCATGGCGTAATCGAGGAAGCTTGCCGTGATGATCTGCCCGCGCTCATCGATCGCAAAGCGCTCGATCATCGCTTGGGACAGCCCCTGCACCGCACCGCCGACGATCTGCCCGAAGAGAAGCGTCGGGTTCAGAGTCGCCCCCACATCATCGACAATGACGTAGTTCACAACGCGCGCTTCCCCGGTATCCCGGTCGATCTCGACTTCCGCAACATGCGTGCCGTTGGGATAGGTCGGCTCCGGGGGGCGGAAGCTGGCGGTGGTCGAAAGCTTGCCCTCGGCGCGCGGATCGGCCGCGACCTCCGCAAAGGAGACGGAACGATCCGTGCCGATGATGCTCACACGTCCATTGGCAATCTCGAGATCCGCCGGCGATGCCTCCAAAACCTCGGCGGCAATCCCCTTGATGTTCTCGGCCAACTGGCGTGCCGCGGCATCCACACCCGCGCCGCCCACGGGAATGGAGCGGGATCCGCCGGTGCCGCCGCCGGTGGGTGTGAAGTTGGTATCCCCCTGCAGCACCGCGATCTTCTCGACCGGAATATCGAGGTGTTCAGCCACCAGCTGGGCATAGGCGGTGGCATGCCCCTGCCCGTTGGATTGCGTGCCGATGCGCACGCTCGCTGTGCCGTCCTTGTGCAGATCGACGTAAGCCGGTTCGGGCGAACCACCCCCACAGGCCTCGATGTAAACAGCAAGGCCGATGCCGCGCAGCTTGCCGGCCTTTTTGGCCACCTTGGCGCGCTTCTCGAAGCCCTTCCAATCCGCAATCTCGCAGGCCCGCGCCATGTGCCCCGCGAAATCGCCGGTGTCATAGGTGCGCCCGCCCGGCGTCTTGTAGGGCATCTTGCGCGGCTTGATGAAGTTGAGCTTGCGCAGCTTCAGGCGGTCCATCCCGATCTCGTCGGCGATGAAATCAACAAAGCGCTCGATGGCATAGGAGGCTTCAGGACGCCCCGCGCCGCGATAGGCATCAAAGGGCACATTGTTGGAATAGATACCGCGCACCCGCGTATAGGCCGCCGGAATATCGTACACCCCGGTCATCATGGTGGAGCCGATCCACGGGATATAGGGGCCGTATTGGCTCAGGTAAGCGCCGAGATTGGCATCCAGCCCGATACGCAGGGCCAGAAAACGCCCCTTCTCGTCCAGCGCCATTTCCAGCTTGGTGAGATTGTCGCGCCCATGCGCGCAGGCCACGAAATGCTCCATGCGCTCGGAGGCCCAGAACACAGGCCGCCCCAACGCCTCCGCCGCAAAGACGGCCATCGGATACTCGCGATACATGAAGGTCTTGGTGCCGAAACCACCCCCCACATCCGGCGTAATCACGCGGATCGAGGCCGGGTCGCGCCTGAAGATGAACTTCGCCAGCGTGTTGCGGATGGAATGCACGCCTTGGCTGCCCAGTGTCAGCGTCAGCTTTCCATCGGCCTCCGGCACAGCGAGGATCGAGCGCGGCTCCAGATAATTGGCGATGATGCGCGGGTTCTCGACCTCAAGGCTCACCACCCGCGCCGCTGTTTCGAACACGGCATCCGTGCGCGCCTTGTCGCCGAGGATGTGGTCCACCGCAACATTGCCGGGGGCCTCGTCATGCACCAGCGGTGCGCCGCTCGCGCGGGCTGCCGCAATGCTCGCCACGGCAGGCAGGCTCTTGTAGCGCACATCAATCGCTTCCGCTGCGTCCTTGGCCTGCTCCAGCGTTTCCGCCACGATGAAGGCCAGCGCCTCGCCGATATGGCGCACGCGGCGCTCCGGCAGCACCGGATACAGCGGCATCGGCGGAAAGGTGCCATCGCTGTTCTTGATCGGCGCCTGGCAGGGCAGCGCCCCGAGATGCGCAACATCGGCATGGGTATAGACCGCCAGCACCCCCGGGAGGGCACGCGCCCTCTCCAGCTGGCTCAGCGTGAACTCGGCGCTGGCATGGGTGGCCCGCAGCACGAAGCCGACCGCTTGTCCCTTCGCCCGGGCATCGGTTGCGAAGTTCCCCTGCCCGGTGATGAAACGCGCATCCTCGACGCGCGCAGGCGCCTGCCCCATACCGAATTTGCGATGCTGCATGGATATCCCCGAGGGAAGACGCCGCCAGCGGCGATACACATCAGGATAGGGCGCAAAAGCGCCCCGCAAAGGGGTTGATCAAACCTCGACAGGCATGCCTGAGCGCGCCCAATCGGAGAAACCGCCCGCATAATGCATGTCGAACGGCGCGCCTTGCTCGTTGGCAAGCATCAGCGCCTGCTGCGAGCGCATTCCCGCCGCGCAGGAAAAGATGATCGCCCGCCCCTCATCCGGCGGCAGGGCGCGCACATCGAACACCGAAAGCGGCATGGAAAAGGCCCCCGGAATATGCCCTGCGGCATATTCATGCGCCTCACGCACATCCACCAGCAGGATGCGCCCCTCCGCCAAGCCTTCTGCAAGGCTGACGCGATCAATGGTCTTGAACATGGAATCCCTCGTTCCGGTCACGTTTCCCTACACGCTAGAACATGCAGCGCAGGCAGGGAAACCGGTTTTTAAGGGCAAGCGGAAAACAGAACGCGCACCGCTGACGAGGGGCGCGTTCTGGCAGGCTCAATACGCGTTTTCGGTATTGAGCAACGACACCGGCGTCATCGCGAGAATGTAGATATCGAGCAGCAGCGACCAGTTCTCGATGTAGTGCAGATCATATTCCACACGCCTCTCCAGCTTTTCAGCCGTATCGGTCTCGCCGCGCCAACCGTTGATCTGCGCCCAGCCGGTAATGCCCGGCTTCATGCGATGGCGCGCATAATAGCC
>JAIUNQ010000265.1 GCA_020161475.1 Pseudomonadota bacterium
ATGCGCTCAAAATCATCCGCATCAAGGCCGAGGAAGCGATTTCGCACCTCGATCCCGCCATTACTCCCCTCTCCCCCTATGGGTTGCGCATTGTCGCCAATGCCGAGGGGCGCGTGCCGCATGTGCAATCCGAACCCGCCTTTCTCAAGGGCGCGGTGGAAGTGCAGGACGAAGGCAGCCAGCTTGTGGCGCTGCTTGCCGGGGCCAAGCCCGGTGAACAGGTGCTCGACCTATGCGCAGGCGGCGGCGGCAAGACCCTCGCGCTCGGCGCCGAGATGAACAACAAGGGCCAGATCTTCGCCACCGACGCCGACCAGCGCCGCTTAGCTCCGATCCATGATCGCCTCACCCGCGCCGGGGTGCGGAATGTGCAGGTGCGCACGCCGAAGAAAGGCGTGATGGATTTGGACGACCTTCAGGCCAAGATCGACCTCGTGCTGGTCGATGCCCCCTGCACCGGCACCGGCACCTGGCGTCGCCACCCCGATGCGAAATGGCGTATGCGCGAGAACGCGCTGGAATTGCGCACCGGGGAGCAGCGCGAGGTGCTCGACCATGCCGCGCGCTATGTCAAAAAAGGCGGGCGACTCGCCTATATCACCTGCTCGCTGCTGGATGAGGAAAACGGCGCGCAAATCGCGGCCTTCCTTGAGCGCCATGCCGACTTCAAGCTGATGGATGCGGCGGAAAATGCCCGCGCGCGTGGCCTTGAAGCGCTCGCTGCGCATGTGGATTGCCGCAAAACGGGCCTTGTTCTTTCACCCCATCGTACCAATACCGATGGCTTCTTTTTCGCTTTGCTCGTCCGTTCCTGAGGGGAAAAACCCATGCTTCACGACAGCATCCTCATCATCGATTTCGGCTCTCAGGTCACGCAGCTGATCGCGCGGCGCGTACGCGAAACCGGCGTCTATTGCGAAATCCATCCCTACCAGAAGGCCGATGAGGCCTTTGCGAAGCTGAAGCCCCGCGCCGTGATCCTCTCCGGCGGGCCGGACTCGGTGACGCGTGAAGGCTCCCCCCGCGCGCCGCAGGCTGTATTCGATGCGGGCCTGCCGATCCTCTCGATCTGCTATGGCCAGCAGACGACCGCAGTGCAGCTCGGCGGCGTGGTCGAGGGCGGCCATGCGGCGGAATTCGGTCGCGCCGACATCGTCATCAAGGAAAAATCCGCCCTGTTCGAGGGGCTGTGGGAGGTGGGGAAATCCTACCCCGTGTGGATGAGCCACGGCGACCGCGTGACCCAGCTTCCCGCCGGTTTCACCGTCAAGGCCACCTCCGAGAACGCGCCCTTCGCGATTGCGACCGATGAGGCGCGCCGCATCTACACCACCATGTTCCACCCGGAAGTGGTGCATACGCCTGATGGCGGCAAGCTGATCGCGAACTTCGTGCATAAAATCGCGGGCCTCAAGTCCGATTGGACCATGGGCGCCTACCGCGCCGAGATGATCGCCAAGATCAAGGCGCAGGTGGGCGATGCCCGCGTTCTCTGCGGCCTCTCGGGCGGCGTGGATTCCTCCGTGGCCGCGGTGCTGATCCACGAGGCGATCGGCGATCAGCTCACCTGCGTCTATGTGGACCACGGCCTCATGCGCAAGGGCGAGACGGAGCAGGTCGTCGGCCTCTTCCGCGACCATTACAACATTCCGCTTGTCGCTGTGGATGCCTCCGAAACCTTCCTGAGCGCGCTCGACGGCGTGTCTGACCCGGAGGTGAAGCGCAAGACCATCGGTCGCCTCTTCATCGAGGTGTTCGAGCGCGAGGCCAACAAGATCGCCCATGACGGCAAGGGCGCGCCGGCGTTCCTTGCGCAGGGCACGCTCTACCCGGATGTCATTGAAAGCGTGAGCTTCTCGGGCGGGCCCTCGGTCACCATCAAGAGCCACCACAATGTGGGCGGTCTGCCCGAGCGCATGAACCTCAAGCTGGTGGAGCCGCTGCGCGAACTCTTCAAGGATGAAGTGCGCGCGCTGGGGCGTGAACTCGGCCTGCCGGAAAGCTTCATCGGCCGCCATCCCTTCCCCGGTCCCGGCCTTGCCATCCGCATTCCGGGCGAGATCACCCGCGAGAAGGCCGATATCCTGCGCGAGGCCGATGCCATCTACCTCGAAGAGATCCGCAAGGCGGGCCTTTACGACACCATCTGGCAGGCGTTCGCTGTGCTGCTGCCGGTGCGCACTGTGGGCGTGATGGGCGACGGGCGCACCTATGACCACGTCTGCGCGCTGCGCGCCGTGACGTCGGTGGATGGCATGACCGCCGATTTCTACCCCTATGACATGAACTTCCTCGGCCGCACCGCGACGCGCATCATCAACGAGGTGAAGGGCATCAACCGCGTGGTCTATGACATCACGTCCAAGCCCCCCGGCACCATCGAGTGGGAATAAATTGCTCGTCGGAGTGACGCCCGCAAAGGCTTGAGCCATGAAGCGCCTTTACCTCGCCTTCTTCAATTCCCTGCGGGGTCTTCGCTGGGCGTGGCGGTTCGAAACCGCTGTCCGGCAGGAGATGATCCTGCTGGTGATCGCCGTGCCGCTCGCTGGTGTGCTGGCGCAAAACCTTATGGGTTTTGTGGCGCTGGTCAGCGCTGTGCTGCTGCTTCTGGCCGTGGAGTTGCTCAACACAGCCGTGGAAAAACTTTCCGATCACATCACGCCTGAGCATCACCCGCAGATCGGGATTGTGAAGGATCTGGGCAGTGCCGCGGTGTTTGCGGCGCTGGTGCTCAATCTTCTGGTTTGGGGGGCAGCCGTCTGGTTGCGCTTTTTCGCCTGATTGACCTCTGTTAGCGCTAACCCATATGCTTGCCGCAAGCCCACGACAGAAGACGGGCATGACGGGAGGATTGGATGCGCAAGGTTACGATGGCCGCTGCGGCGGCTTTTTTGTTCGGGGTTTCGCCGCTCATGGCTCAAGTGCCCGATGTGAAGGAAGGCGTTTTTGTTGCCAAGGACTTCAAATTCCACACTGGCGAGACGCTGCCCGAGCTGAAGATTGCCTATTCGACGCTGGGCAACCCCACGGGTGAGCCGGTGCTGATCCTGCACGGCACGGCGGGCTCCGCCCGCACGATGCTCACCCCCGGTTTTGGTGGCAAGCTGTTCGGGCCGGGGCAAGCGCTTGATGCGACCAAGTATTTCATCATCATCCCCGATGCGA
>JAIUNQ010000017.1 GCA_020161475.1 Pseudomonadota bacterium
GTTGCTGGAGCCGATCGGCAACATCCCGCCTGCTGAGGCCGAGGAGCGCTATTACGCCACGCTGGACCAGCCAGCTATGGCCGCATAACTTAAACCAAATGGCCTCCGGCAAACCCGGGGCGGTTCAAGTCGCCACTTCAGTTTCAAGTTGGAATTGGTTGGGAACTAAGCCGCTTTTTCGGAGGCTTTACCGGCCTTGCGCAGGCCAGCCACGAAAACCTCAAGGTCATCGCGGTGCACGAGCGTGCGACGGCCAAACTTGGTGATCTTCAGCTTGCCGGCAGCAATCTCGATATAGATTTTGCTGCGGCAAATGCCGAGAGAGCGGCAAAGGTCCGGGATCGAATGAAAAATCGGGGGCATTCCGTGTTTGCTCCTCCAAGGACGGGGACAATTGAACACGGACAAGCTGCCTCGCGAGGACAGCCAGACATAGGGACGAACCTCAGCTCTTTTTCTTTCTGCCGTCCCTAGCGCGCTTTAGGCGCTTCACGAGCGCTTCTTCAGTCCACGCGCCCTCACGGTTCGGAATCGACAACACTTCTAGACAGGCTTTGACGAAGCCGATCACCGCCGAATTGGGGTTGAACTGCCCAACGAGATCCGGAAGCCGATGTTCTTCAAGCCCCGCCTTCAGCTGGGCAGACGCTGAATATCGAGCATAGATGCGGGGCAGATCGTTGACGATCAAGCGATTGAGGCCAGCGTCTTTGATGTCCACGAGCAAGGCGCCCTGCTGGCGGAATTCTTTAAATTCGTGTTCAAATTCTTTTGCAGCGGCAAGAAATTTACCTGTAAATTTATCGTCACTCGGCCTCAGCCCGTGCTTCGACTGAATCCATATGCCAATTGGCGAAGCCTTCATCGACGCAAGGGCAAGCTCAACTTTCTTGGCATCGGCCATGAAACATTCAAGCTCTTGCGGTGAACAATTGAAGGCTGCTAGTCGGTTCGCGACACGCAAATTGATGAGAGCTTCGCGGATGTCCGCGTAAAGTTCTTTGCTTAGGCAACTATCGCTCTCCATCTCGAGGAGCTCTGCGATCTTCGGATGGACCAAGCAGACGAACGTGTCGATGTCGCCACTCCAAGCAGTGTTCTCTGACAAGGGCATCCCCTTCACGTTTGCGGGGCAACAAAATCAGCCCAAGATGTCATGAGAAGGCGGCGCTTCTCAAGGGCATCACCGCGACGATAAGCCCGCTCGGTTGCATCGCCAACGACATGCGCCAATGCCGCCTCGGCAACTTCCCGGGGAAAGTCGGAGACTTCACCCGCCCAATCCCGAAAGGCCGAGCGAAAGCCGTGGACAGTCACATCCTGTTTCATCCGGCGCAACACCATGGCCATCGCCATGACCGACATGGGGCGCCCCGGGCGCTCCCCCGGAAAGACATAAGCGTCTTCGGAGCTGCGTAGTGGTGCCATCAGATTGATGATCTCGACGGCCTGCAACGAAAGCGGGACGCGGTGTTCGCGAGCCGCTTTCATTCTGTGCGCAGGCACAATCCAAATGGCTTTGTCGAGGTCGAGTTCATTCCAGCGCGCTTCACGCACTTCGCCGGAGCGTGCGGCAGTCAGGATTGTAAAGGCCAGCGCTCGATTGGAGAGGGCGTCGTTCCCCAAAAGAGCCCCATAAAACGCTGGAACCTTCTCGTAGGGCAGCGCCGCATGATGGCCGCGCGTCAATTTTTGGCGCTTTGGCAGCAAATTCTCAAGATGCCCTCGCCATGCAGCCGGATTCTCGCCCGTTCGAAATCCCTGTGCTTTTGCCGCGTTGAGCACGCGCTCGATCCGCCCGCGCACTCTGCTCGCCGTCTCGGGCTTGGTGCGCCATAGCGGCTTTAGGACCCCCACGACGTCATCCGTCGTGATTTCGGAAATCAGCTTTCCTCGGATCGCCTCGCAGTATTCCGTCAGCGTCATACGCCACTGGGCAACATGCTTCGCGTTGCGAAATTGCGGCGTCATGGCTTCGATGAATTGGTCCGCTGCGGCTCCAAAGGTCGGCATCTCGACCGGCTTCACGCGCCTGGCTGCAATCGGATCAATGCCTTCTCGCAGTTGCGCCTTTGCCTTTTCGGTTGCCTCGCGCGCTGCAGCCAGCGACACCGCCGGAAACGGCCCCAGACCGAGATCACGAACAGTGGTCTTCCAGCGAAATCGAAAAGTCCACCGCCGCGCGCCCGATGCATCAACGACCAGATAGAGCCCGCCACCATCAGCATGGCGTCCCCGCACCGCAATCGTCGCAACTGCTCTTGCGCTGAGCTTTCGGACTTCTCTCGCCATCGTTACCCCAACATCCAACCCAACATAAGACTTGGATTGTAGTGGACGATGAAAAACGATGAAAGTCATAAAAGTGATAATTTACAAGCAGAAATTCCGAGAGGCTGGATGTCGGCGGATGTTAAAAAACTCTGGATAGGCGGACATCGTCTCCGCCATCGCCTTCCTAAGTGATTGACGGCGCTATAAGTTCAATGATTTCAAAACGTTCAAAGCCCCGCTTGGTACAAACTGCTGGTACAAATGGGGAAGACGACGTGCCCGCAAAATGGCTGGTTAAGAGGGGTGATCGCTGGCATTTCCGCCGGGCCGTTCCCAAGGACGTCCAGTCCGAATTTCCGTTCAGGGAGTTCAAGGAGACGCTAAAGCGGCTCGGGCTTCGCGAAGCGAGGAACGCTGCCGCGCTGCTATACGCGGAGACCGAAGAGAAAGTTGCGGTTGCGAGGGCTAAGCTCCGCGTCGCCCCTGTTAAGGCTGCAACGCAATCTCGCGCCCATATCCTCTACCTAATCAGGGACTACTTTCATCATCGCGAAAAGTCTTGGAGCTCCACCCCACTAAAGGGCAAGGCGTTAAATCTGGCAATTTCGATCGTCGAGGGTGACCTTGGAGGCGTTGACCAAGAAGCGCCAGGAGATTTGGAGCGTCTTGCCGATCAATTTCTAGAATGGGCAAAACTAACGGTAGAGAAGCATGATCCGCTTTACGAAGAAATATGCGTTTGGGTTCAAAGCCTCTGGCACGAAACATTAGAACGACAGAGAGATCGTCTGTATAAGGAGCCCGAGGTTCGGCGCGAACCTTTCTTTCGTGATATCGATCGCGATACGCGGCCAAAGCCGCCAATCCCGTTTGCGCAAGCCGTAGAGATTTTCGAAAGCTCGATAGAGGCCCAGGGCGCGAGCGAAAGCACGCGGAAAGCGCGTCAACTGCGACTGAAGGCGTGGGGGGAGCTGCTGCCCGCTCGTGACACGATTGTAGACATTACGCGCGCCGACGTTCGAGAGGCCATTGCACTGCTCGCCCAAGCGCCAGCTCGGGCTTCCATTTTCTATCCGAAGAAGACGTTGCGGCAGGCTATCGAGCTGAATAAGGCCAGCCAGAAACACAAGCCTTTGGATGCTGTGTCAGTCGACAACTACCTCAACACGTTGAAGGCTCTCTTCAACTTCTTCTCGCGAGAAGGCGTGATCGCGAAGAGCCCGGCAGAGGGGCTCACAGGGCCAAAGGTTGGCAAGAGCAAGCGCCGGAGCTTCACTAAGGGCGAACTGAACCGATTGTTCTCGGTAGAGCCCCACACCAAGCCCTGGGCTAACGACCGGCGCTCTGCTCTGCTGTTCTGGATGCCATTGATTGCCCTATTCACGGGCGCCCGCTCGGCTGAAATCGGCTTTTTGCGTAGGCAAGATATCGAGCAGATCGATGGCTTTTGGTTCTTCAATATTCGAGAGACAGACGATCGGGGCGTAAAGACCGACGCTGCCGAACGGCGCGTGCCGATACACCCATTTCTGATCGAAGCAGGCTTGCTCGATTACGCCAATGGATTGAAGCGAGGGAAGATGCTGTTCCCGGAGGTCGAGGGGCCTCCCGCCATGTCACGCGAGGCCGTCAGCAAGCGGCTGATGCGACATATTCGATCGGTGATCCCTGATCCCAACGCCGTCTTCCATTCCTTCCGTCACAGCTTCCGCAAGGCCGCCAAGAAGGGGAACGTCTCTGTCGAGGACACCCTGAAAATTGGCGGCTGGGAGGTAGGCTCCGGCCAAAGCAGTATGTATGGCTACGGCAGGGACTTCGACCCTGAGGACCTCTCTGCTTCGGTCCAGGGCATCAGTCTCCAAGACCTTCAGTTAGGGCATTTGAAACAGAAGGCGGGTAGAGATTAGCTATTTGTTCTGATGACTAGAAATGTTTCGGATGACATTTTCTTGAAGTCGGCAAAAATGAATCGATAGCTTAAATATAAGAAGATAAAAACCTGCCATTGTTAACGTAAAAATCTTGGATTTAGATTCAATGTTGTAGTCCGATAACGGCATCGAGTGCATGTCGTCAAAAAAGACCACGCTTTCAAATTCCAGAGGTGCCTCTGCTGGTAGGTAAAATGTGTTCGTTGAGTGTTGTCTTCTTATCGACGACAGAATGTCTTCTATTCTCTTGTTTTCAATTCCTAAGTCTATCAGGCGCTTCTCAAATGCTGACAGTTTAATTATTGGAGAAAAAATGACTCGGGGTGCACGGTGCCTCTTGTTATCAACCGATATGTCACATGAATTAGAAATTACGATCCCTCTGGTCGATAAAAGTTTCGAGTTCTTGAAAGAATAAACGCTGAATGATCCCCATCCATCACCTTGAAGCATTTCTTTTCGGTGCATATCAAATTGATTGGGGGCGAAATATCCAGCCTTCGCACCATTTAAAAGCTGTTCAAGGTCGTAGATGAAGGCTTTCTGCTCCGGAGCAGAGGTAAGGTAATAAGGTATCTGATTACGAAGCTGCGCTGCATCGAACGTCATTGCTGTATTCAGTCTTCGTAGAGGCTTTCAATGTCAGAGAAAATTGCGGCTTCAATATCGTGATCCAGTCGCACCTGCTGCGCAACGAGATTGTTATAAGCATTGGAAATAGTGCTTGCAAAATTGAACTGCTCGTTGGGGCGAAGAAATAGGTCGACTATATTAACTCGCCCTGTCGCTGATTGCCGCTCGACGGTGTATTGCGGCATCGGTTTTATTGTCGGAATTTGAATAGGTGCCGCAAGTGCGGTTCCTATAGCCACTGCCGCCAATGTAGTTCGTGTCGGAATTGCGCTTGTGTGGCTATTCATATGCGGGCCCAAGTTCTTCAATGGCGGCTTCTGTTAAGCAGTTAAAAAATTTAGATTTATTTTCTGCTCGAAGCGACTGTATGTCTGATTTAATCGACTGTTCAAATTCAGAAAAACTTGGGAATGAAACTTCTCTTATCGAGTCAATATCTAAAATAGTTCCGCTAACTGTGCATCCATCAAAAAGACGCGCAATTGCCCCGGTCATCACAGAAAGAATGTGCAAAGTACCGGTCTCTCGCCGATGAAGCTGAACGGTTGCCGGGTCATCTCCAAGCTCAACGTCACCAATTTTTAAATTAATAACTATCTTTTTGATTTGCTCGCTGATCGTTGGCGCTTCAATAACATTGACGTACTTGAGAGAATAACGCTCAATTACAATGGGTATGCCTGAGGCACCGATCATTGCAATAACTTGGATAATAAATTCGTTGAATGCCGGCCATTTTGGGTAAGGCATCTTGCAAGAAACTACTACATTCCGATCCCCAAACGAAATTAGAAACTGTTCTAGCTCAAGCTGTACCAGCGGAGAAAACGCCAAATTTGGATCATTGAGCCTAAATGCTTGGGGGATTTCGGCCGTGCTAAGACGACGAAATTGCGGCTTTGGGTTGATTTGGCTAAACAGAATCCCGGGAAGGACGTCAGCCAAATTAGGTACGCCAGAGGCGCGCATTTCGAACACCGCATCGATAAGCGGCTCGCGAGCAAGAATTTTTGGCAAACGCCTCATCTGTTACGCATTCCCGTTAGGCGTGATGATTCTGTGCGCTTGATTATTAAGCGACATTCTTTCTTGCGCCAAATTATCGTTGGTCGCCAGTATGCAGCGTCAATCTGGAGCGGTCATAACTCCGCTCCAAATTGGACTTTCGGCAGGCGCCTCTTTTGAGCATGGTTAAACCGAACCACTTCACCAACGCTCTGAAATGGTTCGATAAATTCGTTTGACCGGATAAATGGAACTGATAATATGAGAACCAGTTAAATCAGACTGGATCGGCAAAATGTTTGTTCGGGGATATCTGCGCGCGTCGACGGTAGAGCAGGACGCCCAACGCGCGAGAGGTGACCTGGAGCGCTTCGCCGCAGATCGCGGGATGCGCATCGCTGCCTTTTACGTTGAGAACGAGAGCGGCGCTTCGCTTCAACGCCCGGAGCTGTTTCGTCTGCTGGCCGACTGCCAGCCCGGCGACGTGCTGCTCGTTGAACAGGTGGACCGCCTGTCGCGCCTCGGTGCTGAGGATTGGGGGCGGCTCAAGAGGGTAATCGCGGATCGAAGCGTCAGGGTGGTAGCCCTGGACCTGCCGACGTCCTGGGCAATGCTGACTGTTCCGGCAGATGATTTCTCGGCCCGCATGTTCGACGCCATCAACGCGATGATGCTCGACATGCTCGCTGCCATTGCCCGTAAGGACTACGACGACCGCAAGCGTCGGCAGGCGCAGGGTATTGAGCGGGCGAAGCGAGAAGGCCGCTTCAGAGGACGCCCCGAGGACAAGCAGCGCAACGCGGCGATCCTCTCGATGCTGCGGGCGAAGCAGAGCTGGTCAACCATCCAGGATGCGACGGGCTGCTCGCGCTCAACCCTCGCGAGGCTGGCGGGAAGGATGCGCGAAGGCGACGGTAAGACGAGCGCGGGAGTTTGAAACCCGTTGCAAAATCGGCGGACATCGAAGGTTAGGAAGAAGCGCGCGCATCCCCGCCGATCCTAGCCCCAGCCGCGTGGCTTCGGCGTGACCCGGAGAATTTTCACGAGCTCCGCCCGCCTGCCACGCGCCCATTCCAGTCGATCATTGAACGCGGACAGTCTGGCGCTAGCCTCTTTGACCCTTGCAGCCAATTCGGGCTCTGTGTCGTATTGGTTGAGGCAGACGAAATCATGCAGGCTTTGGGCAGCCGGTTCCATACGCCGAATATAGAAATCGATGCGCAGTTCATTTGGCCTTTTGCTTCGCTGGTATTCCGCTTCAGCCGCCTGCCTCTTATGCGGATCATCCGGCCATGGTTGCCAGTTCCAGGGATCTGACGGCGGCCAGTTCGAGTTGGCTTTGCCGTAGACCACCTCGGCGTCACTCCACCCCTTGGCCTTCCGCTCACGCAGGGTATCGGGCCTTTGACCGGTTTCTTCCGCCCAGATGGCCAGCGGCTTGGTTTCCCCCTCAACGGTCAGAAATATCGTGGAGGATCGGTTGTTGGCTTGCCCCTTTTTGTCCAACCAACGCACCAGCCCTGGCCCATAGAGCGGGTTGTTGAAATCGATCCTGTCGAGCGTGTGCTCGGCGGATGGACGCGGCCCGACGTGACGCAGGAATGAGGGGAAGTCCTCAAACTCCGGGGCGAATTGATATTCACCCTTCGCGCATCGCGATTTCATATTCGTCCACGAGCTATAGGTGGAGCCGTATTTCTGCTTCAGCTGCGTGCGGGTGAGCGTGCCGATATCGTTTTCCAGCTCGGCTTGGCTGGCGGGAGAATTGGTTTCTTGGGACATTTCTTAGATGCAGGATTGAATGGTATTTAGATCGAAGGGGGTGCGTTCAAGAAATCAAGAAATGGCACCGGATCAGCCCCTTATCGTCGACGACCAGTGGCGAGCGCCTCCAGCTGGGTGACGGCAATGGCAAGGTCGCCTTCGGACAATCGATCGCAGGACGCCCGCACCCGATCCTCCAGCTCCATGCGCAGGGCCGACTTCGCAGCCGCCCCGACCTTCTCGGGCAAGAGCTCAGCAGGAGCCATCGCCATCGTTTCCGCCATAGCGCATAGCGTTTCCACCGAAGGCACCTGACGTGCGCGCTCGATGTTGGAGATCGTCTCCGGCGTGACGCTGATACGAGACGCAAGCTCTTCCTGCGTCAATCCCGCCGCCTTTCGGGCGGATCGCACACGCGTGCTGATGAAGGTTTTCAAATCGCCGACCATGCGCCCGAAGTTGACCTCGGGAAAAACCGTTGACCATCGCATCTACATCGGGAATAGGAAGATAAACTCGATATTTGCATCGGGTTTCAAATGCGGAAGCCGAACTCGATGCGAGTGAGGACCTCCGCCATTCGCAAATCATTCTTGGAGGTCCGCTCATGCGCCGCCTTATTGTCGCACTCTCGGTTGCGGCAGCGTTGTGTGTTTCAGTGCAAGCCAATGCGCAGTCTCAGGATGAGGAGATCGCGTTGACCGAAAAGGCCAAGGACTTGGTCAGCCGGTCGCTCAAAGACCCAAGTTCAGCGCAATTCAGAGACGTCTACCTGATGCCGAAGCCCAAAGGCGGGAAGTGTGTCTGCGGCTGGGTAAACTCCAAGAATTCCTTTGGAGGCTACGTGGGATTTCGCCGCTTCATTTCCGACGGGACCGCCGATCTCACCACAATGGACGAAGACAGCCCGCTCTTTGGCGCACTAGTGCCCTTCAACGAGCTCTGGGCGGCGTTCTGCAAGAAATAAGCATCTGAATTCAGATTTTGGAACAGTGTCATGTCATCCCGCATCAAACTTCTCTCCCTCGCCGGGCTGCTCGCGCTGGGCGGCTGTGTCAGCACTCAGATTGAGCGTTCAGCCATGCCGGTTACTGGCATCATTCGCACCGCCATCGTCAGCCATGTGCGCGACACCTGGAAGGACCCGTATTCCATCCGCGATGCTGAGATATCCCGCGCCTTCCAGCCTCAGGGCTACACCGGGGCTCGCCATGCCGTCTGCATCCGCGCCAACGCCAAGAACTCCTTCGGGGGATACACGGGTCGGCAGATATCCTGCTTCGCCTTCGAGAATGGGGTGTTGGTCGGCGGAATGAGCGGTGCGCCGGTCACTGCGGCTACGGGACAAGAGAACGCCGTTCTGGGCTGGCAGCCGTTTCCAGAGCTCATGCGGTGACGCCGAGACAACGCGCGCTGAGGCGAAGAGAAACGCCGCTCCAAACGGGGGAAAATCAGGGGGAAGTTGACCCCCCATGTTAGGGTGACTGTGTGTGAGCGCGGTACGTTTTATGTGTCAAACCAAGAAAATTGAGATTTAGAACATGGGCGCGCAATCCTGCTCGAAAATCGCGCCGAGACACGCTCTGGACACTTCCGCCTGATGAGGTTGCCGCATGACAAGGCGACAGCTTTCCTTCCCCTTCACGGGTGACCGCCCCAGCTACGAACTCATGCGCGAGCTCGAAGCGCTGGGGCGGGCCAGGCTGTCGCGCAACTTCTTCCTGCGCGACTTCCTGCACAGCGAGATCAGCCAGATCGAGCGGGTGCCCAACATCCCGGAAAACCCCGCCCTCGCCATCGAGAACGGACGCCGCCTATGCGAGGTCTTGCTGGAGCCCTTGCAGGCGACCTTCGGGCGCATTGCCATCCGCTCCGGCTACCGCTCGCCCACCATCAACGGGATTGGCCACGCCAAACGCCTAGGCTGCGCTAGCAACGCCTGGAACGCCGCCCGACACACCTGGGACCGTCGGGACGCGAACGGGCTTGTAGGGGCCTCCGCGTGCATCGTGATCCCCTGGTTCGCGGATCGTTATGCCGAGGGCGCGGACTGGCGCTCGCTCGCCTGGTGGATACACGACCACCTCGACTATTCGGAGCTCGTTTTCTTCCCCAAGCTCTGCGCCTTCAATATCGCCTGGCACGAGCGCCCCAAGCGCACCATCAACAGCCACATCGCGCCCAAGGGCTTCCTCATCGCCCCTGGCGAGGCCATGCCCCAAGGCGGGCACGAGCGCTGGTATCTGGGGTTTCCGGGGCTGGTGACGGGCTGATTTGCAACGGGGTGCAAACCGCCCCTCCTAGCGCCTAAAGAAATTCTCGCGTTGCCAGGTCAGATTAGAAAGGGTCAAATCCGATCGGGTAGGAATGCGAATTGTTGCGGACACCTCCAAACAATAATTTGGAGACGAGCGTCGGATGAGCGCAGGTAAGGGGCATCGGAAATGCAGCTAGAATTTCGGCGACGGCACCTGTCTATCACGGCATTTCCATCGGTTGACCTTCCGCAGCTTGCAATCATTGTGGGCTTGAACGGCAGTGGCAAGAGCCATCTCCTGGAAGCCATTAAAAATGGCAGCATCCGCAATTCTGTTTTCGAAATTCCCTTTAATCAGCCCTTCGATCACAATTCATCGCCGATAAAGTTGCTTGCACAAGGAGGTCAACCCTTGAGCTTCGGCGATGCTTATGTTTCGCCGGGCGCGGCAAATCACCCGATGCAGACCGACCCTGCTGCTGCCTTCGAACAGTATAGGACACAATCGTTGGGGCCATTCAGAGTAGAGCTGAGGGATATTTGCGGGGGTGTCTTAGACGAAAAATTTCCGACATACGAACTGTGGCGAGGCGGTGCTGACAATGTGGTCGAGCAACTTGGCCTAGCTGATCGCGCAGACGAAATCCGCGATGTGTTTCAGAGGGCAGAAACCCAATTGATGCAGCCTCGAGCGTATCAGCGGCACCCTAACCCCGCTGCTAGCGAGGCTACAGTTTTTGCGGCTGCTCAAGACATCTCCACTACGTTGGGAATTCCGATTTTGCGGATAGAGCCAGAGCATATGAAGCTGTTTGCCCGCTGGGGCATTACCGATCAATTTTCGGTTAATCTACCAATGATTTTCGGCAGCTACCGAGATGCTCGCCTAAAGAATTGGATGCTTCAAAAAGCGGATACCGTGAACGGAACATCGTTTTCTCTAAGCGATGAAGAATTCTTCGGTAAATTTGGGCCGCCACCCTGGGAGCTTTTAAACGAAACTCTCCGATTGTTTGATCTGCCATATGAAGTGACGCAACCACCAGACTTTGAAAATGGACGGGTTACAGTCAGTCTGAGGAAAATAAATACTAAAGAAGTTATAGAATTTTCAAATCTTTCCTCGGGAGAGAGGGTGTTATCGCAATTTGCAATATCGACCTTTCAATACAACGAGCGGTTCCTGACCGTTCAACGCCCTAAAGTTCTTTTGCTCGATGAGATGGATGCCCCACTTCATCCCGAGATGGTCAGCCGGTGGTTGACTGCTATCAAGCATGGCTTGGTCGAAGAGCAAGGTATGCACTGCATCATAACGACGCACTCGCCGACCACTGTTGCCCTTGCTCCTGAGGAAGCGCTATTCGAAATGAGGGATGCAAGATCAGGGCTGACCAAAATTTCCAAGCAGAACGCGCTCAATAGGCTAACATTCGGCGTGCCTACACTTTCAGTCGACTATACGGGTCGCCGACAGGTATTCGCGGAAAGCGATACAGACGCCGCAATATACGAGGGCGTCTACGCACTCATCAAATCGCACATCCGCTGCGAGCGGGAGCTGAATTTCCTCTCCACCGGCCTGCGCGACAAGGACAATGGCGAAATCAACGCAGGCTGTACGATCGTCAAGCAGACGGTCCAACGCCTAGCTGAACTCGGAAACTCATCCATCTTCGGCATCGTCGATTGGGACGGAGAGGCTATTTCCACTGATCGGATCAAGGTTGTGGCTGGCGGCGAGCGCAACGGCATTGAGAATGTCATGCTCGATCCTCTGCTTGTCGCGCTGCTGTTGATGAAGGAGCGACGGCTACCGGAAGAGCTAAAGGATATTAGCCGTTTCGCGGGAGCGCCCAGCCTCAGGCCTCACGAGCTACAACGTCTCATCGACGCCATTCAATTGGTCGTATTTCCCGACGCAACTGACCGCGTAGAAGTCTCTTACCTATGCGGGGCGAAGGGTAACGTCTTCCGTGAATATCTCGAAGCTGACGACCATGCGCTCGAAGCGGCTCTTGCTGAGAAGTTTCCTGCACTCAACAAATGGAAAAAGAGAGGAAGAGGCGAGCTTGTCAAAGCTGTGATCGAGCATGTCCTATCGGAGCACATGCATTTCTGTCCAGCGGCACTGCCAGCGGTATTTGAGGCCATTGCAAACGCGCCTACCCACTCCGATACAGGACGCGGTTAACCTACGGACTTTGCTTTGAGCGAGGGCTACGGGTGGCAGGTTAATCCCAGCGCAAATTATGTGGCAAAGCAGAGCGAGATTTGGTACAAATCATTGGTACAAAGACGTAAGGTTTTGGCGTGGCTTATGCGTTGAAATCATTGATAGAATAGGCGATCAGGGTCGTTTCCCATCGTCTCCGCCACCAAAATATCCAAGCCTATGAATTTTATAGTGATTTTTATGGGGTGATTTGCTGGCCCCACTTTTGGCCCCACTTCCTGATGCGCCTGGGCAGTGTCAGATTAAAAATCCGGTTGCCGATAGGGCGGGTCCCGCTACCCTCGATGGCATGAGCCACGCCCGGATATTCCGCTACTTCAAAACGAGCCCCGAGATCATCCGCCTGGCGGTGATGATGTATGTGCGCTAACCGCTCTCGCTGCGGAACGTCGAGGATCTGCTCCACGAGCGCGGCATCGACATCACGCATGAGACGGTGCGGTTCCGGTGGAACCGGGAACCGGTTCGGGACGATTTTCGCGTCCGAGATCCGGCGCAGCCGGATCCAGGCGATGCGGTCCTTCCGGCATCGGCGATGGCACCTCGACGAGGTCTTCGTGAAGATCAACGGCGTGAAACATGATCTCTGGCGCGCCGTCGATCACAAAGGCGAATTGCTCGAGAGCTTCGTCACGAAGCGTCGGGATAAGAATGCGGCCTTGACCCGTAGGGCCGCGCAGCGAAATTCCTGAGGAAATCACTCGGTCGCCACGGACAAGTCGATGAAATCGTGACCGATCGCCTTGCCTCATACGGTGCGGCGATGAAGGGACCCGGCAATCATGAGCGCCGTGTCGTTGGTCGTTGGAAAAACAACAGAGCCGAGAATTCCCACCAGCCATTTCGACGACGAGAGCGGGCGATGCTCCGTTTCCGGCGGATGCGAAGTTTGCAGAAATTCGCCGCAGTCCACGGCTCCATTCACAATCACTTCAACCAGGAACGCACCCTCATCAGCCGACAGAGTTTCAAGGAACGCCGCGCCACCGCACTCACCGAGTGGCGTCAACTTTGCACGGCCTGATCCATGCCGGGGCAGGGGACAATCTGAGACCTTTTTAGTTTGTCTGACAGTACCCTATAACCCCACCCTCAAGCGCGCACGAAACGGGATACTGTCACCCGTCGAGTTCGAACGACAGTTCAAAACGCAACCCAAGGGCGTCTGGAAAACTCAGGGATATTCAGTCCGCCACAGATGCCTGCTCCTTGTGGATCGTGTTGATCTGCCCGTCGCGGAGCCGGCTATGCCTCATGCTGTGTTTGTTTCGATGCCACCAGCACGACCTTCGCGATGGATGAGGTCAGCAATGTGGCTTCCACGCCCAAGCCCTCGTCGATGTCTTCGATACGCCGGGGTTGACGCGGTCCTGAGGGCAGATGGAATTGACAAATTTGTAAATTACATTTTACAACTCTTCTGAGAGGGGTGGGCGGAAAGCGCATGCTTTTTGCCGTGGTGCCCGGTCGGTCGATCGCCTGTGCATTCGCCGCCGACGCAAGGTATTTTGCCGCAACAGGAGAACCAACAGCCGTGTCTGCTGCTGTTTCAGGGGCATCATTTTTCCCTGCGAGGTCCGGCGGGCAGGTTGGCGGGGAGGCCTGTGCGCGATGAGCGTCGATCTGGCGGCCCGTTTTTCAAGCCTGCGTTTGCTGGCGGATGATATGACCGGGGCGCTCGACAGCGCCGCGGCATTTGTGCCGGTTTTCGGCCCCATGCCCGTTTCCGGCGCGCTCTCGGATCACCCGACGCAGGTGCTCGACAGCGCCACGCGCGAGGTGGAGGCGGAGCAAGCCGCCGCGCAGGTGCGGCTTCTCGCCCCCTTTCTGGCACCCGCGCCGGGCCGTCTGTCGTTTTTCAAGGTCGATAGCCTGTTGCGGGGGAATGCCGGTGCGGAGCTGGCCGCCATTCTGGAGCGGCAAAGGTTCGATCAGGTGATTATGGCCAACGCCATGCCCTTTCAGGGGCGCTGGACGCGCGGCGGTCGTCAGGTGCACCTGAGGGACGGCGTCGAAACGCCAACGGGGGAGGATTTGCCGCACACGCTGCCTCGGCACGGGGTAAAGGTGCGCTTCGCCAGGCCGACTGACGGCGTAGGGCCGGGCGTCACTCTCTTTGACTGCGAGTCGCAGGCCGATCTGGATGCGATTGTGCGGGCCGGGCTGGAGGCTGCGGGCACGACGCTCTGGGTCGGCTCGGGCGGGCTGGCGGGAGCGCTGGCGCGCACCATGACGCGAGATGCAGTGCCACCCCCGGCGTTTTCGGGGCCAGTGCTCGGCCTCATCGGTTCGCAGCACCCCACGATGCTGGCGCAGTTGCGGCAAGTTGAAACGTACGTGGAAGCCGTGGCGGATCATGGTCCGGCCACTGTTGCCCGCATTGCGCGGCGTTTGTCGGGGGCGCGGGTGGCCTTTCTGCTCTGCGATCTTCCCGCCGGCATGATCCGCTCCGAAGCCCATGCCCGCATTGATGCCCGGTTTGCCGGGCTGGTGAGGGCGCTTGAGCCGCCGGGCCTCTTGTTCGTCAGCGGCGGCGAAACGCTGCATTCGCTGATGCTGCCGCTTCATGCCGAAGCGCTGGAGGTTGTCGGCGAAATCGAACCCGGCGCGCCGGTTTCCCGCCTGCTCGGAGGGCCGTGGCGCGGCACGCTTGTTCTGTCCAAATCGGGGGCTTTCGGCAGCGAGGATTTCCTCGTCCGGCTCCTCTCACGTCTTCCTCCCACTTCCAAGGTAACGGCATGACACCGCATCTCGCCATCACCATGGGTGATCCCGCCGGGATCGGCCCTGAAATCATCGTTCGCGCCATCGGCGCGCTGAAGGACCGCCTCACGGCCGAAGAGCTGAAACTGCTTATCCTCGGCGATGTCCCCGCGCTGCGCCGGGCCGAAGCGCTGCTCGGCGCACCGCCGGTGCCGGAGGTGAGGGAAGGGGAGGCGTGGCCTGCGCTGGCCTGCCTCCAGCCCGGTGATCCGCAGGGCGAGATCGTCACCGGCCAGATCGGCGCGCCGGGCGGGCGCATGGCCTATCTGGCGATTGAAAAAGCGGTGGCATTGGCTTTGTCCGGGCGTATTCACGGCCTTGTCACCGCGCCGTTGAACAAGGAGGCGCTGAACCTTGCGGGCTACCATTACGCTGGGCACACCGAGCTTCTGGCCGAGCTGACGGGGGTGAAAAGCTCGGTGATGATGCTGGCCCACGGCAACATGAATGTCAGCCATGTCACCACGCATGTGGCGCTGGAGGATGTGCCCAAGCGCCTGACGCCGGAGCGCCTGCGCCGCGTGATCGACCTCACCCATGGCGCGATGAAACGCCTCGGCAAGGCCAACCCCCGGATTGCGGTCGCGGCGCTGAACCCCCATGCCGGTGAAGGGGGGCTGTTCGGGCGGCAGGATATCGACATTTCCGCGCCGACCATCGCGAAAGCGGTGGAGGAGGGGCTGGATATCGTCGGCCCTGTGCCGGGCGATACCGTGTTCGTGAAGCTGCGCGCCGGGCAATATGATGCCGTGGTGGCCATGTATCACGATCAGGGGCACATCCCGGTCAAGTTGCTGGGGTTCAACGTCAATCCTGAAACCGGAACCTGGGATGCGCTCTCGGGCGTCAACATCACGCTGGGGTTGCCCATCATCCGCACCTCGGTGGATCACGGCACGGCGTTTGATATCGCGGGCAAGGGTATTGCTTCTGAGACCAGCCTGATCGAGGCGATTGAATATGCCGAGCGGCTCGCGGCCCATTGATCTCGGCTGGCTCTGCGGCGGCACCTGTGGTGCCGCCGGTGAAAGCTGCGATCAATCAGCCTTTTTCGGCTCCAGCCCCGAAACGCTGGCCACATAATCGGACAGCATAGGCACATAGCGCTCGCCGTAGCCCGCGCCCACGGCCTGCCCGAAGAGGTTCTTGGCCGCAGCCCCGATCGGGTTGGCGATCTGTGCCGCATTGGCCATCGCGTCGAGATAGCGCAGATCCTTGTACCCGTTGGAGAGCGCAAAGCGATGCGCATTGGGGTTGCCCTCCAGCGCATAGCCCATGAAGGTCTGGTAGAAGCCGCAATCCATGCGCCCGCCGCGGATCACGCTGTCGAAGGTTTCAACCGAAATACCGACCTTACGTGCCAGCGCGATGGCCTCGGAATACATCGCGGCATAGCCCATGGAGAGGAAGTTGTTGAGCAGCTTCATCTTGTGGCCGGTGCCGACCGGGCCGAGGTGAACCACTTTGCTGGCCCAGGCCGAAAGAGCGGGCGCAACACGGCTGAACACCTCCGGCTCGGCCCCCACCATGGCGGTGAGCTGTCCGGCCTCGGCCTGAACAGGCGTTCCGCCAAGCGGAGCATCGACGAAATCAACGCCCATGGCTTTCAGCTCCCCGGCCAGCGCTTCGGTTGAAACCGGGTTGGCGGTCGAGCAATCCACCACCACAAGGCCCGCCTTCGCACCGGCTTTGACGCCGTTTTCGCCCCGGATCACCTTCTCGATGGTGGGAGAATCCGTCAGGCACAGGAAGAGGATGTCGGAGGCTGCGGCGACCTCGGCCGCTGTTTTGACCTCGCGCGCGCCCAGCGCCACCAGCGCCTCGACCGGTGCGCGGTTGCGATTGCCCATGATGGTCAGGGAAAAGCCTTTCTCCATCAGGTTCTTCGCCATGCCTTGCCCCATCAGGCCCACGCCGATGAAGCCGATCCGTTGCTTGCTCATGTGCTTATGCCTTCCTCGGTGGGTGTTGCCTGTGTTCACGCTTTCAGTCGCTGGGCGAGGCTTGTCGCGGCGCGCGTGATGAAAATGGAGTCGGTGGCAAAGCTGAGGAAATCAACGCCGGAAGCCTTGCGGCGCATGAATTCCTCCTCATTCCCCGTCAGATAGCCGCAGGGCTTGCCAATGGCTTTGAGGCGGCGGAAGCCATCGTCGATGGCGGCCTGCACCGCCGGATGCTGCGCATTGCCGATATGCCCCATGGAAGCTGCCATGTCAGAGGGGCCGATGAACACGGCATCCACGCCGGGTACCGCCGCGATCGCCTCGATATTGGCCAGCGCGCGCGGTGTTTCGATCTGGACAATCACGCAGAGTTCCGCTTCCGCCTCGGCAAAGTAGCCGGGGGTCAGGCCATAGTTCGCCGCGCGCGACGAGCCGGAAACCCCGCGAACACCATGGGGCGGAAAACGGGTCGCCGCCACCGCTGCGGCGGCCTCTTCCGGGGTCTCGACGTAGGGGAACATCAGGGTCTGCGCGCCCTGATCGAGCAGCCGCTTGACGGTAACGGTGTCGTTCCATGCCGGGCGCACGAGGGCCGGGAGGCCCGCGCCCTCGATGGCGCGCAGGTGCTCGATCACATCCGGCAGCTCGATCGGCGAATGCTCGGTATCGATCAGGATCCAGTCAAACCCGCAGGAGGCCAGCATCTCCGCCAGCGCGGGCGAGCCCAGCGTCGAGAAAAAGCCGATCTGCTGAACTTTGCCGAGGCGCTGCTTGAAGAGATTGCGAGGATGTTCCCGTGTCATGCGCCGCGCCTTTTGCTGGTCCACTGTGTTGCGTCTCTCCCGCCGGGCAGCGCCAAGCGTGAAGGATATGGACAGGAAATACAACTTGACAAATTTGTCAATTCAAGACCCAATCCCGCCCGGAAAAGATCCGGAGCCAGCAACGTGTCGAACGATCCCCTAATCGAAACCCCGCAGAAATCGTCCGCGCTGTCCGGCACGGCGGGTGTGTCGCTGGCGGGGCGCGTTTACGGGGTTTTGCTTCAGCGCATCATCACCGGAGGCTACCTTCAGGGGCAGCGCCTGCCGACAGAACAGGCGCTGTGCGAGGAGTTCAAGGTCTCCCGCCCCGTCTTGCGGGAGGCGCTGCTGCGCCTGAAGCAGGAGGGGTGGATCCAGTCCCGGCAGGGCTCTGGCTCGGTGGTCATGAAGGGGCCGGAGAACCACCCGCTCAGCTTCAACCGCATCGGCACGCTGGCGGACATCCAGCGCTGCTTCGAGTTCCGCTGCGCCTTCGAGCCGGAGGGCGCCGCCCATGCCGCGCGCCGGCGGGATAGCGATGATCTGCTGCGCATCCGCAGCGCGCTGGAAAAGCTGCGCGAGGCAACCCGCAATCACGAACACCGCGAAGATGCCGATTTCGAGTTCCATCTCGCCATCGCGCAGGCGTCGAACAATCACTATTTCGCTACCGCGCTCAACGCCCTGCACGATCACGTAGCTGTGGGCATGAAACTGCACGGGCTGGCCGTTTCAGGGCCGCGGTCCGAGTTGGTGTCGGTCTACGAGGAGCATTCCGCCATCCATACCGCGATTGTCGCGGGGGATGCGGCGGGGGCGGCGGAAGCCATGCTGGCCCATCTCAATTCGTCGCGCGGGCGTCTGTTCGAGGGACATGCGCTGGCTTTGACGAAACAGGATAAAGGTCTGCGGGAGTGACGATGACGACCACCCTTTCCAAGGCAGCGGTTCTTGAGGCGCTGGCGGCCGTCGTGGGCGCCAACCATGTCCTCACCAATGCCAACGACCTTGAAGGCTGCCTTGTGGACTGGCGCGGGCGCTATCGGGGGGAGGCGGTCTGCATTGTTCGCCCGGGCTCGACCGAAGAGGTCAGCGCTGTGGTGCGTCTTGCGGCAAAGGCCGGGTTTGCCATCGTGGCGCAGGGCGGCAACACCGGCATGTGTGCCGGGGCCACGCCGATGACGGGCGCGCGCCCGGCGCTGGTGCTGCGGCTCGACAGGATGAACCGCATCCGCTGGGTCAGCCCGCTGGGGGATTCCATCGCCGTCGATGCCGGATGTATTCTGGCGCAGGTTCAGGCGGCGGCAGAGGGCGTTGATCGCCTTTTTCCGCTCTCGCTCGGCGCGCAAGGCTCCTGCCATATCGGCGGCAACATCTCCACCAATGCGGGCGGCACGGCGGCCCTGCGCTATGGCACCATGCGCGATCTGGTGCTGGGACTGGAGGTCGTGCTGGCCGATGGACAGGTGCTCGATCTGATGACCGCGCTGCGCAAGGACAGCGCGGGGTATGAACTCAAGCATCTCTTCATCGGAGCGGAAGGGACGCTCGGTGTCGTCACCGGCGCGACGCTCAAGCTGTTTTCGCGTCCGCGCCAACGGGCTGTGGCCATGGCGAAGCTGATGAGCATTGCCGATGTCCTCAAGCTGCTCAACCTCACGCGTTCGCGCGCGGGCGAGCGCATTGCGGCCTTCGAGGTGATGAACCGCGAGCAGATTCAGGTCATCGCGGAGAAAGTGGCCCATATCACCGTGCCGTTTCCGCTGGATACCGAGTGGTATGCCTTGATCGAGCTTGCCGACATCTCACCCGAGCCGCCCATCGCCGGGATGATGGAGGCGCTTCTGGCGGAGGCCTTCGAGCAGGAGCTGGTAGCCGATGCCTTGCTGGCACAAAGCGAGACGCAGGCGGAATCCTTCTGGAAAATCAGACACTCCGTCTCGGAAGGCTCGAAGGCGGCGGGCTATGTCGTCTCGCACGACAGTGTCGTGCCGCTGTTCGAGCAGGGCACCTTCGTCACCGAGGTCGAGGCCCGTATCCGAGCCCTGCGCCCGGATGCCCGCATCGTCATGCACGGCCATGTCGGCGACGGCAATATCCATATTCTGGCGATCATTCCGCCGGTGGCGGACCCGGAGGAGCGCTTCCGGCAGGTCGATGAGATCAACGCCATCGTCGATGATGTAACCGCGCGCCTGCGCGGCTCCATCAGCGCCGAACACGGTATCGGCTACGCCAACATGCAGCGCTTTGCGCGGGTGACCCCGCCACTGGAAATCGAGCTGATGGTGCGCACCAAACGCATGCTGGACCCGGACAACCTCTTCAACCCCGGCAAGCTCTTCGACATGTGAACAACAACCTATAACAGGCAAAAGGCCTGACCACAGGGAGAAATACATGCACTATAACAACATGATAAAGCGGGGCGTGGCCGCCGCTCTGGCCGCTGCTGCCCTTGCTGTCCTGCCCGCCAAAGCGCAGGAGGGCACCTATCCCACCAAGCCCGTCAGCATCATCGTGCCCTTCACGGCAGGCGGTACGGCGGATATCTTCTCGCGCATGATCGGCGCCCACCTGCACCAGAAGTGGGGGCAGCCCTTCCTGACGGAGAACGTGCCGGGCGCCGGCTCGATCATCGGCATCAACCGTGTCGCCAAGGGGACGCCGGACGGAACAATCCTCGGCCTCGGCTCCACGTCAGGTCTTTCCATCAACCCCTCGCTCTATGGCGAGAAATTGTCTTACAATCCGCAGAAAGAGCTGGTTCCGATCGCTCAAATTTCGATGGTGCCCAACGTGCTCGTGGTCAACCCGAACACCGTCAAGGCCCGCTCGGTGCCAGAGCTGATCGCCTTCATGAAGGCCAACCCCGGCAAGCTGTCTTACGGCTCGGCCGGTGTGGGGACATCCCAGCATCTCGCCGCCGAGCTGTTCCAGCAGATGAGTGGCACGAAGATGGAGCACATTCCCTATCGCGGCTCCTCCGCCATGATGAACGACCTGCTTTCGGGCAAGATCGACCTCGCCTTTGATAATGTGCCGCTGCTGCTGCCCCACGCCAAGGAGGGCAAACTTGTGCTGATCGCGGCAGCGACCGCCAAGCGGCCGGAGTTCGATCCCAACCTGCCGACCATCGCCGAGACGCTGCCCGGCTTCGAGGCGGTGGCATGGCATGGCTTTTTCGCGCCAACCGGTACGCCCAAGGCGGTGATCGAAAAGCTCGCGGCGGAAATCGTCGCCTTCCAGCAGTTGCCTGAAACGCAGAAGAAATATCGCGATCTGGGGGCAGAACCAAAGGCTGTTCCGGCGGCCGAATTCGCCACCTATATCGCTTCGGAAACAGCACGTTGGAAAAAGGTGATCGAGGCCGCCAAGATCACAGTTCAGGCGCCCTGATCGCCTCCGGAGGTTTTGGCTCGTGCCTCCAAGATGCCGCCCCTTGCGGGCGGCATTTTCATGTTCAGGCCGAGCAAAAGAGTCCTTCGGACCCGGCAGACATGAAAAAGCCCGCCAGCCGGGTGGCTGACGGGCGATTTTCAGTGGAAGCGCTCCAGCGGGGAGCGCATGCGCCTTAGTAGTGGACCGACTTGGAATCGGCCGGCACGGTCTGCGGCGGCTTGAACTTGGTCAGGTTGATGCCTTCCACCGCCGCGCGATACTCGTCCATGCTGGGCGTGCGGCCCAGAATGGCGGAGAGAACCACCAGCGGGGTCGAGGCGAGCAGCGACTCGCCCTTCTTGTCGGCGCTGTCTTCCACCACGCGGCCCTGGAACAGGCGGGTCGAGGTGGCAAGAACGGTATCGCCCTTTTCCGCCTTTTCCTGGTTGCCCATGCACAGGTTGCAGCCCGGACGCTCGAGATACAGGATGTTCTCGTATTCGGTGCGGTTGGTGGTCTTGGGCTTGGCATCGTCGAATTCGAAGCCCGAGTACTTCTCGAGAATGGCCCAGTCGCCTTCGGCCTTCAGCTCATCGATGATGTTGTAGGTCGGCGCGGCGACAACGAGCGGCGCCTTGAACTCGACCTTGCCCTGAGCCTTTTCGAGGTTCTTGAGCATCTGGGCGACGATCTTGATATCGCCCTTGTGAACCATGCAGGAGCCGACGAACCCGAGGTCCACCTTCTTGGTGCCGCCGTAGTAGGACACCGGGCGGATGGTGTCGTGGGTGTAGCGACGCGAGACATCCGAGTTGTTGACATCCGGATCGGCGATCATCGGCTCGTCGATCACATCGAGATCCACCACGACTTCGGCGAAGTACTTCGCGTTGTCGTCGGGGCGCAGCGCGGGCTTCTCGCCCGAGCGGATCTGGGCAATGCGCTTGTCGGCCTTGGCGATCAGGCCCTTGAGCGTGCCGGCGGCATTGTCCATGCCCTTGTCGATCATGATCTGGATGCGCGACTTGGCGATTTCCAGCGATTCGATCAGCGTGGCGTCCTGCGAGATGCAGATCGACGCCTTGGCCTTCATTTCGGCGGTCCAGTCGGTGAAGGTGAAGGCCTGATCGGCGAGCAGGGTGCCGATGTGGACTTCGATCACGCGGCCCTGGAACACGTTGTCGCCATGCTGCTGGAGCATCTGCGCCTGCGTGGCATGCACCACGTCGCGGAAGTCCATGTACGGCTTCATCGTGCCCTTGAAGGTCACCTTGACCGACTGCGGGATCGGCATGGTGGCTTCACCGGTGGCCAGCGCCAGCGCGACGGTGCCCGAGTCCGCGCCGAAGGCGACGCCCTTGGACATGCGGGTGTGGCTGTCGCCGCCGATGATGATGTCCCAATCGTCCACGGTGATGTCATTGAGCACCTTGTGGATCACGTCCGTCATGGAGTGATAGACGCCCTTGGGGTCGCGCGCGGTGATGACGCCAAAGTTGTTCATGAAGCTCATGAGCTTCGGGATGTTCACCTGGGCCTTCTTATCCCACACCGAGGCGGTGTGGCAGCCCGACTGGTAGGCACCGTCCACCAGCGGCGAGATCACCGTGGCAGCCATGGACTCGAGTTCCTGCGCGGTCATCAGACCGGTGGTGTCCTGCGAGCCGACGATGTTCACCTTCACGCGCACGTCGGAGCCGGCATGCAGCACCTTGCCCGGCGTCACGCCGACGGCGTTGCGGTTGAAGATCTTCTCGACGGCGGTCAGGCCCTGACCCTCGATCGAGATTTCCTTGTTGGGCGCGAAAACGACCGGCGGGCTGACACCCAGCGTCTCGGCGGCGAAGGTCTGGAGCTTCTTGCCGAAGACGATGGCGTAAGAAGAGCCGGCCTTCATGAACTCCATCTTCTGCGGGGTGAAGGAAGAGGCGACATCGACCAGTTCATCACCGGCGTCGTTGCGCAGCTTCTTGGTCTTCACGTCGATCTTGAGCACCGTGCCGGTCTCGACCGAGAACTTCTGCTCCAGAATCGGGTTGCCGTCGTTGTTGAGCATCGGCTTGCCGTCCGGACCGGTCTTTTTCACCCAGTTCTTCAGGTTGATGCCAATGCCGCCGGTCACATCGACCGTGGTGGCGAAAATCGGCGAGATGCCGTTGGTGCCCGCGACGATCGGGGCATAGTTAACGAAGGGGACATAGGGGCTGGCCTGCTTGCCGGTCCACAGCGCCACGTTGTTCACGCCCGACATACGGGAGGAACCCACGCCCATGGTGCCCTTTTCGGCGATCATCATCACGCGCTTGTCGGGATGCGCCTTCTGGAGGGCGACGATCTCCGCCTGCGCTTCCGGCGAGATCATGCACTGGCCGTGCAGCTGACGATCCGAGCGGGAGTGGGCCTGATTGCCGGGGGAGAGCAGGTCGGTCGAGATATCGCCTTCGGCGGCGATGAAGGTGACAACCTTGATCTCGTCCTCGACGTCGGGGAGCTTGGTGAAGAACTCGGCCTTGGCGTAGCTCTCGAGCACGCCCTTGGCGACCGCGTTACCCGCCTTGTAGGCGTCACGCAGGCGGAACATGTCGGCGTCGTAGAGGAAGACCTGGGTCTTGAGCACATCGCCCGCCTTAGCGGCGATCGCGGCGTTGTCACCCAGCGCGATGTCGAGCAGCACCGTGATCGAAGGGCCGCCCTTCATGTGCGAGAGCAGCTCAAGCGCGAAATCCGGGGTGATTTCCGGAACAACCGCTTCGCCGAGAATGATCTTCTTCAGGAAGGCGGCCTTCACACCGGCCGCGCTGGTGGTGCCCGGCAGCGTGTTGTAAATGAAGAACTTCAGCGCATCGGCGCGCTGCGCGTTGCCCTTGTCCTCGATCAGCGCAATGATTTCAGCGAGAAGCTTGCCGTCATCGATCGGCTTGGGGGCGAGCCCCTGCGTTTCGCGCGTTTTGATCTCGGCGAGGTAATCGAGGTAGAGGGTCATCGCATTCCCTTTGTCATGATGGGTGAGGCGCGAAAAATGAAACGCCACACTACGGCTTGTTCGTGAATCCGCGCGCATTTTGCAATGAGCCCGCACGATTTTCCGGGCCGGAGTACGTCAACCGGAGGCGACTGACAAGGTGCCGCGCTTCAGCAAAAAGGAGATATTCCGAAAACGGTATAAGCGGGCAGGGGCATAATGTCGCCCGCAAGGGAGAAAACACCGCCGTAATCTGCCTCGAGTGCCTCGTGGCGCCGGTATTTTGCGCCTTCAGCGGGGGCTCTTGCGGCTTTTGAGGGCCGGATGCGCCCGCCCGAACACTCTCGATTTTCTGGTGATGGTTTTGTGGATGCAGCCGGTCTGCGCTGTTCCGCACCAAGATCAGGCCACTATCGCTTGAGGTGGCCGAGGCGGTCTTGGTCGCGGCGGCGCTCATCGCGCTGGCGCTGGCCATGCTTCTGGCGGCGGCGGGCGGCTTTCTGATGATGAACCAGTCCATCAAATCACAGCCTCATGTGGCGGCATCGCCGCTGGTCGAACCGCACCGTTCTGCCCGCCGGAATACGGCACGGCAATGGCAGGAGGCACTGACCAAGGGCCGTTACCTGCGCGTTGTGCGGGCGTTTCTCGGCGGGGTTGTACGCAACCGGCGCAGCCAGGCCTGACCATCCCCGTCGGCCGTGTCCGGGTCGCTGTCATGATTGTCACATTACCTTGACAATACGCCTTTAGCCCCACGACATAAGACGCAACGGCCCGCAGAGGCCCACGGAGGCGGATTCCCATGTTCAAGAAATGTTCTGTCGCGGCCTTTGCGCTGCTTTCCAGCATGTCCGGCGCGGCTTTCGCCCAGACCGAGATCCAGTGGTGGCACGCCATGGCGGGCGTCAACGGTGAGCGCATCGTCAAGCTCGCCAATGATTTCAACGCCTCGCAGAAGGATTACAAGGTCGTCCCGACCTTCAAGGGCGGTTATGCCGACACCATGAACGCGGGCATCGCGGCCTTCCGCGCGGGCGGCGCGCCCCATATCCTTCAGGTTTTCGAGGTCGGCACCGCCACCATGATGGCCGCCAAGGGCGCGATCAAGCCGGTGCACGAGATGATGAAGGACGCGGGCGAGCCCTTCGATCCCAAATCCTATCTCCCCTCCGTGACCGGCTATTATTCCAACGCCAAGGGCGAGATGCTCTCCTTCCCGTTCAACTCCTCCACCGTGGTGATGTGGGTGAACAAGGATGCGCTGAAAAAGGCGGGCGTGGACGCCATTCCCGCCACCTGGCCGGCCGTTTTCGAGGCGGGCAAGAAGCTCAAGGCCGCCGGTTACGACAAGTGCGGCTTCTCCTCCTCGTGGATCACCTGGGTCAACATCGAGAACTTCAGCGCCTGGCATAACCAGCCGCTGGCGACCAAGGCCAATGGTCTTGATGGCTTCGACACCGAGCTGGTCTTCAACAAGAACGCGACGCTTGTGAAGCACCTCGGCAATCTGGTCGAACTCCAGAAGGACAAGACCTTCGATTATTCGGGCAAGACCAACGAGGGCGAAGGCCGCTTCTCCTCCGGTGAATGCCCGATCATGCTCTCGTCCTCGGGCTTTTACGGCTCGGCCAAGGCCAACGCGAAGTTCGACTTCACCGCCGCCCCGATGCCCTATTACCCCGATGTGGCGGGTGCCCCGCAGAACTCCATCATCGGCGGCGCCTCGCTCTGGGTGATGAACGGCAAGCCCGCGGCGGAATACAAGGGCGTGGCCAAGTTCATGTCCTATCTCTCCAGCCCGGAAGTGCAGGCCTGGTGGAGCCAGGAAACCGGCTACCTGCCGATCACGCAGGCCGCCTATGACTTCTCGAAGAAGCAGGGCTTCTTTGAAAAGGTGCCGCTGGCGGAAGTCTCGATCAAGGAAATGATCAACAAGGCCCCGACCGAGAATTCGCGCGGCCTGCGTCTCGGCAACCTCGTGCAGATGCGCGATGTCTGGGCGGATGAGATCGAGCAGGCGCTGACCGGCAAGAAGAGCGCGCAGGCAGCCCTCGATGCTGCGGCCGAGCGTGGCAACCAGATCCTGCGCCAGTTCGAGCGCACGGCGAAGTAAGCCGCACCACCAAACTTGCCCTCGGCGTATCCGCCGGGGGCATTTTTATTCGGGCGCCGACGCGGCAAAACCGCAGATTCGCGCACCAAGGCGGTTTCATGGAAAAACGCACCACCTTTTCGCACAAGCTGCTGCCTTACCTGCTGCTGGCGCCGCAGCTTTTTGTCGTGCTGGTGTTTTTCTACTGGCCCGCCGGGCAGGCGGTGTTCCAGTCCTTCCTGCTTCAGGATGCCTTCGGGCTTTCCACCCAGTTCGTCTGGTTCGAGAATTACGCGGCGCTGATGCAGGACAAGACCTATTTCCACGCCATCTGGGTCACGGTGGTCTTCTCCTCGCTCGTCACGCTGTTCTCGCTCTCCATCGCGCTGCTTCTCGCCGTTCAGGCTGACAAGAGCCTGCGCGGGGCAGGGATCTACAAAACCCTGCTCATCTGGCCCTATGCCGTGGCGCCGGTGGTGGGGGGCGTGCTCTGGCTCTTTATGTTCCAGCCCTCGCTGGGCCTTCTGGCAGGCAAGCTGCGCGCCTACGGGATAGACTGGAACCCCTACCTCAACGACACCCACGCCATGCTGCTGGTGGTGATGGCGGCGGTGTGGAAGCAGGTGTCCTACAACTTCCTGTTCTTCCTCGCCGGGCTTCAGGCCATCCCCAAGTCCTTGATCGAGGCCGCCGCGATTGATGGCGCCCACCCGATGAAACGCTTCTGGAGCATTATTTTTCCGCTGCTCTCGCCCACCGCGTTTTACCTGCTCACGGTCAATGTCGTGTACGTCTTCTTCGACACCTTCGGCATCATCCATGCCGTGACGGGCGGCGGGCCGGCCGGGGCGACCACCACGCTGGTGTACAAGGTTTATCGCGATGGCACGGCGGGGGGCGATCTTGGCCTTTCCTCGGCGCAATCGGTGATCCTGATGGGTGTTGTCATCGCGCTCACCGCCATCCAGTTCCGCTTCATCGAGAAGAAGGTGAACTACTGATGGTGGAAAACCGGCCCTACGCCAATCTTCTCGCCCACGCCATTCTGGTGCTCGGCGTGCTCATCATCGTCTTTCCGGTCTATCTTGCGTTTGTTGCCTCCACCTCGGACCCGGCGACCATCGCCAACGGCAAGCTCGGCCTGCTGCCGGAGGGGAACTTCTTCAAGAACTACTACAAGGTGCTGTTCGAGGGGACGGACCGCTCCACCAAGCAGCCGATGATCGTGGCGATGTTCAACTCGCTGGTGATGGCGCTGGTGATCGCCATCGGCAAGATCGCGATTTCGCTGCTCTCGGCCTATGCCATCATCTATTTCCGCTTTCCCTTCCGCATGACGGCCTTCTGGATCATCTTCATGACCCTGATGCTGCCCGTGGAAGTGCGCATCTTCCCCACCTACAAGATCGTCGCGGATCTGGGCATGCTCGACACCTACGCCGGGCTGACCATTCCGCTCATCGCCTCGGCTACGGCGACGCTGCTCTTCCGCCAGTTCTTCATGACCGTGCCCGATGAGCTGCTCGAAGCCAGCAAGATCGATGGCGCAGGGCCGTGGAAGTTCTTCAAGGACACGCTGCTGCCGC
>JAIUNQ010000266.1 GCA_020161475.1 Pseudomonadota bacterium
TTTTCCCGCTCATGTGCTGGGGGCTGGTGCTGGTGTTTGTGGTTTCGGCCGGGCTGGGGGCTTGGCATTCGGGCGTTGAGTGGAAGCTGCTGCCCGCGCCCGATTGCGGCGGGCGCATTGCGACCGGGATGCCGAGCCTTGAGGATTTCCAGAAGAGCTTGAGCAAGGCCCGCGTGGTCCTGTGCGATGAAGCGCCGATGCGCCTGCTCGGCCTGAGCTTTGCAGGCTGGAATGGCGTGGCAAGCGCTGTGATTGCCGCGCTTTATGGTTATGCGGCGCGCATCTCCGGCGCACGCGTAGCCTGATTACGGTTCGAGCTCGGAATCCCAGTAAAGATAGTCCGTCCAGCTTTCGTGCAAAAAATTGGGCGGAAAAAGCCGCCCGTTCTTATGCAGATCCGAAATGCTGGGGGGGTAGGGCCGATGCCTCGGCTCCATGCCGATGACATGGGGCAGATGATCCGCTTTCTTCAGGTTGCAGGGCGAGCAGGCCGCCACCACATTGTCCCATGTCGTCAGCCCGCCCTTGGAGCGGGGGATGACGTGGTCAAACGTCAGCTCCTCATCCGCCCCGCAATACTGGCAGGTGAACTTGTCGCGCAGGAACACGTTGAAGCGCGTAAACGCCGGCGTGCGCGAGGGCTTGATGTAGGTCTTCAGGCACACCACGGAGGGCAGGCGCATGGAGAAGCTGGGGGAGGACACCGCGCGGTCATATTCCGCGAGGATGTTCACGCGGTCCATGAACACGGCCTTGATCGCATCCTGCCACGACCAGAGCGAGAGCGGGTAATAGGAGAGGGGGCGGTAATCGGCGTTGAGGACGAGTGTGGGGCAGGCCTCGGGCGAGACCGTCTTCGGCAGATGCGGGTGGACATGAACGCTCACGCGAAAACCCCCGTAGTTCTACTCGTCTGTCAGGCACTCAACGCGTCGATGCAGGCACTTTCTCTTGTTTGTTTTGGGCGGGCGGCGAATCGAGCCTTGCCCGCCATGGTCATATTCTAGGGCGCGTGTGACGCGCCTGTGAAGGGGGATGACAGGTTCCGGGTGTTCGTCACCGCGTGGGAACAGGCTTCTCGCCGCGATAGTCATAGAAGCCACGCTTGGCTTTGCGGCCCAGCCAGCCGGCCTCAACATATTTCACCAGCAGCGGGCAGGGGCGATATTTGGAGTCGGCCAGCCCATCATGCAGCACCTGCATGATCGAGAGGCAGGTATCCAGACCAATGAAATCCGCCAGCTGGAGCGGGCCCATGGGGTGGTTGGCGCCAAGGCGCATGGCGGTGTCGATGGCTTCGACCGAGCCCACGCCCTCATAGAGCGTGTAGATCGCCTCGTTGATCATCGGCAGCAGGATGCGGTTGACGATGAAGGCCGGGAAATCTTCCGACAACGTCACCGTCTTGCCGAGTTTTTCGACAAAGGCGCGCGAGCGCTGATAGGTGGCGTCATCGGTGGCGATGCCGCGGATGATCTCCACCAGCTGCATCACCGGCACCGGGTTCATGAAGTGAATGCCGATGAACTGCTCCGGTCGATCGGTGGAGGCGCCGAGGCGCGTGATCGAGATGGAGGAGGTGTTGGAGGCGACAATCGCATCGCTTTTAAGATTGCGGGTCAGCTGCTGGAAGATCTTGCGCTTGACCTCCTCGTTCTCGGTGGCGGCCTCGATCACGAGGTCGCAGTCGGAGAGGACATCCATGCCTGCCGCGCCCGAGATGCGCCCGAGGGCGCCGGCGCGCTGCTCATCGCTCACCGCGCCCTTCTGCACCTGACGCGAGAGATTGCCGTTGATGGTGGCAAGACCGGATTGTACGCGCTCTTCCGAGATGTCGGAGAGGACAACCTCGAACCCGCCGAGGGCTGAGACATGGGCGATACCGCTGCCCATCTGACCTGCACCAATGACACCGATCTTCCGAATTTCGCCCGACATGGCTCTCTCTCGTATCCCCTGACTTGGGGGGTTAAGCTATTCCGCTTCGCGCCTGCTGCTCAAGCGGCACGCAGGGCTAATCTCAGATTTTTATTTCTGCTGTGCAACAATTTCTGCTGCCAATAAAAACGGGCGCTTGCGCGCCCGTTTCAAACTTTCCCGAACGGCAGGCCATGGCCCGCGCTATGCGTCTCAGAGCGCCTTGGTGAGCGCCGGGACGGCTTCGAACAGGTCCGCCACGAGGCCATAATCGGCCACCTGGAAGATCGGGGCATCGGCATCCTTGTTGATGGCAACGATGACCTTCGAATCCTTCATGCCCGCCAGATGCTGGATGGCGCCCGAGATGCCGCAGGCGACATAAAGCTGCGGCGCCACCACCTTGCCGGTCTGGCCCACCTGAAGGTCGTTCGGGGCGTAGCCGGCATCGACCGCCGCGCGGCTGGCACCCACCGCCGCGCCCAACTTGTCGGCGAGCGGCTCGATGACTTCCTTGAACTTCTCGGAGGAGCCCAGCGCGCGACCACCGGAGACGATGATCTTTGCCGAGGCGAGTTCCGGACGATCCGACTTCGAGACTTCCTCGGAGACGAAGCTGGCGCTGGCGGAAGCCGCCGGGGCCGCAACGGTTTCAACCGAGGCCGAGCCGCCGCCCGCCGCCGCCTGGAACGAGGCGGGCTGGATGGTCAGCAGCTTCTTGGCATCCTTGGACTTCACCGTCTGGATTGCGTTGCCGGCGTAGATCGGACGCTCGAAGGTGTCCGGGCCGAGAACCTTGGTTACGGCGGAGATGACCTGCACATCGAGCAGGGCGGCCGCGCGCGGCAGGATGTTCTTGCCATTGGCGGTGGCGGGCGCGACGATCGCGTCATAACCACCGGCGAGGCTCACAAGCAGCGCCGCGACGTTTTCCGCCAGCGCATTGGCAAGGCCCGCATCCTCGGCGAGGAGCACCTTGGAGACGCCCGCGATTTGGGCTGCGGCATCAGCAGCCGCTTTTGCGCCAGAGCCGGCGACGAGCACGTGGATGTCACCGCCGATGGCGGCAGCCGCATTCACCGCCTTGGCGGTGGCATCGTTGAGGGCGGAATTCGTGTGTTCCGCAAGGACCAGAACAGCCATTAGAGCACCCCCGCTTCGTTCTTGAGCTTCTCGATGAGTTCCTCGACCGAGGCGACCTT
>JAIUNQ010000267.1 GCA_020161475.1 Pseudomonadota bacterium
CGCGCGAGGCCGCGCAAATCGCGCAGGCGCGCGATGGTCGCCGCCGCTTTGTGGCGGGCGCTGTCGGCCCGACCAACCGCACCGCCTCGATCTCGCCGGATGTGAACAACCCCGGTTTCCGCGCGGTCACCTTTGATGATCTCGCCAAGGCTTACGCCGAGCAGATTCGCGGCCTCATCGAAGGCGGGGCCGAGATCATCCTGATCGAGACGATTTTCGATACGCTCAATGCGAAAGCGGCGGTGTTTGCCGCCAATCAGGTGTTCGAGGAGACGGGCAACCCGCTGCCCATCATGATCTCCGGCACCATCACCGATCTTTCGGGCCGCACGCTCTCGGGCCAGACCCCGTCCGCCTTCTGGTATTCGCTGCGCCATGCTGAGCCGCTTACCATTGGTCTCAACTGCGCGCTGGGTGCACGGGAGATGCGCGCGCACATTGCCGAGATCGGCCGCGTGGCGGATACGCTGGTGTGTGCTTATCCCAATGCGGGCCTGCCCAACGAATTCGGCCTTTATGACGAAAGCCCGGAGGCGATGGCCAAGCTGGTGGGCGAATTTGCCGCCTCCGGCCTCGTCAACGTGGTGGGCGGTTGCTGCGGCACGACACCCGCGCATATCAAGGCGATTGCCGAAGCCGTTGCGCCGCACAAGCCGCGCGTGATCCCGACCATCAAGCCGCTGTTGCGCCTGTCCGGCCTTGAGCCCTTCGTGCTCGATGAGACCATTCCGTTTGTGAACGTGGGCGAGCGTACCAATGTCACCGGCTCGGCGCGCTTCCGCAAGATGATCAAAGAAGGGCGGCTCACCGAGGCGCTGGATGTCGCGCGCGATCAGGTGGCGAACGGCGCGCAGGTCATTGATGTGAACATGGACGAGGGGCTGCTCGACTCCGAAAAGGCCATGGTCGAGTTCCTCAATCTTGTGGCGGCAGAGCCCGATATCGCCCGCGTGCCGGTGATGGTGGATTCCTCCAAGTTCCACGTCATCGAGGCGGGCCTGAAGTGTCTTCAGGGCAAGGGCATCGTCAACTCGATCTCCATGAAGGAGGGCGTCGAGAAGTTCATCGCCGATGCCAAAACCGTGCGCGCCTATGGTGCCGCCGTGGTGGTGATGGCCTTTGACGAGAAGGGGCAGGCCGACACCTTTGAGCGCAAATCCGAGATTTGTGCCCGCGCCTACAAAATCCTCACCGAGGAGGTGGGTTTCCCGCCCGAGGACATCATCTTTGACCCCAATGTCTTCGCGGTCGCCACCGGCATCGAGGAGCACAACAATTACGGCGTCGATTTCCTCGATGCGGTGAAGTTCATCCGCACGGAACTGCCCCATGCCCATGTTTCGGGCGGCATCTCGAACCTCTCGTTCTCCTTCCGCGGCAATGAGCCGGTGCGCGAGGCGATGCACTGCGTGTTCCTCTACCATGCGATCAAGCTCGGCATGGACATGGGCATCGTGAATGCGGGCCAGCTTGCGGTTTATGACAACCTCGATCCGGAGCTGCGCGAACTCTGCGAGGACGTGGTGCTCAACCGCCGCGCCGATTCCACCGAGCGTCTGCTGGACGCCGCCCCGCGTTTCAAGGGCGATGGGAAGGGCGAGGTGCGCGTGCAGGATCTGGCGTGGCGCGAGCTTCCCGTGGAGAAGCGCCTCGAGCATGCGCTGGTGAACGGCATCACCGCCTTCATCGAGGAAGACACCGAGGAGGCCCGCCAGAAGGCCGAGAAGCCGCTCCATGTCATCGAAGGCCCGCTCATGGACGGCATGAACGTGGTGGGTGACCTCTTTGGCGCGGGCAAGATGTTCCTGCCGCAGGTGGTCAAATCCGCCCGCGTGATGAAGGCGGCGGTGGCCTATCTCCAGCCCTATCTTGAAGAAGAAAAGCGCCTCTCGGGGGCTGCCGAGCAGCCCGCTGCCGGCAAGATCCTGATGGCGACGGTGAAGGGCGATGTCCACGATATCGGCAAGAACATCGTCGGCGTGGTGCTCGCCTGCAATAACTACGAGGTCATCGATATCGGCGTGATGGTGCCGGCGCAGACCATTCTGGAGACCGCGCGCAAGGAGAAGGTCGATATCATCGGCCTCTCGGGCCTGATCACGCCCTCGCTCGACGAGATGGTCCATGTTGCCGCTGAAATGGAACGCGAGGGCTTTGATATTCCGCTGCTGATCGGCGGGGCGACGACGAGCCGCGTGCATACGGCTGTGAAAATCCACCCGGCTTACAATCGGGGGCAGGCGGTTTACGTGACCGACGCGTCGCGTGCCGTGGGCGTGGTGTCCGCGCTGCTCTCGGAGGAGCAGAAGGGGGCTTACAAGGCTGAGATTGCCGCGGATTACAAGAAAACCGCCGAGGCCCATGCGCGCGCAGAGGCTGACAAGACCCGCCTGCCACTGGCGAAGGCGCGCGAGAACGCCATCAAGCTCGATTGGGCCGGCTACACCCCGCCGAAACCCACCTTCACCGGTACGCGCATCTTCCAGACCTATGATCTGGCGGAGCTTGCCAAATACATCGACTGGACGCCCTTCTTCCAGACCTGGGAGCTCAAGGGCCGCTATCCCGCGATCCTTGAGGATGAAAAGCAGGGCGAGGCGGCGCGTGCGCTGTGGGAAGATGCTCAGGCGATGCTCAAGCGCATTATTGATGAGCGCTGGTTCCAGGCGAAAGCGGTGGTGGGCTTCTGGCCTGCCAATGCGGTCGGCGACGACATCCACCTCTACACCGGCGAGAGCCGCTCTGAGGTGCTCGCGAAGTTCCATGGTTTGCGCCAGCAGACCAGCAAACGCGATGGCCGCCCCAATGTCTGCCTCTCGGATTTTGTGGCGCCGGAAGGCTCCAAGCCCGACTATCTGGGTGCCTTCGTGGTGACGGCGGGCATCGGCGAGGATCGCATCGCCGACAAGCTCAAGGGCAAGAACGACGATTACTCGTCGATCATGGCGAAAGCCTTGGCGGATCGCCTCGCTGAAGCCTTCGCCGAGCGCATGCACCAGCGCGTGCGTATGGAGTTCTGGGGTTACGCGCCGGATGAGGCTTTTTCCAACGACGAACTCGTGATGGAGAAATACGACGGCATCCGCCCTGCGCCGGGTTATCCCGCCCAGCCTG
>JAIUNQ010000268.1 GCA_020161475.1 Pseudomonadota bacterium
GGCCGCGCGCGATCCTGCGGTCGTCGCCATCAAACAGACGCTGTATCGCACCTCGTCCAACTCCCCCATCGTGCGGGCGCTTTCCGAAGCCGCGGAAGCGGGCAAGAGCGTCACCGCGCTGGTGGAGTTGAAAGCCCGCTTCGATGAAGAGGCCAATATCCGCTGGGCGCGCGACCTTGAGCGCGCCGGCGTGCAGGTGGTCTATGGCTTTATTGAGCTGAAAACCCACGCCAAGCTCTCGCTCGTCGTGCGGCGCGAGGAGCAGGGTCTGCGCACCTATTGCCATGTCGGCACCGGCAACTATCACCCCATCACCGCCAAGATTTACACGGATCTGAGCTATTTCACCGCCGATCCCATCGTCGGCCGGGATGTCGCGCGCATCTTCAACTTCATCACCGGCTATGCCGAACCGGCCGAGCTGGAGCGCATGGGCGTCTCCCCGCTCACCGCGAAGAAGCAGCTTCTGGAGCACATCGCCCGCGAAGCCGAGCACGCCCGCGCCGGGCGAATCGGCCAGATCTGGCTCAAGTGCAATTCGCTGGTCGATCCCATGATCATCGATGCGCTTTATGCGGCATCCAACGCGGGCGTGAAGGTGGATCTGGTGGTGCGCGGCATCTGCTGCCTGCGCCCCGGCATCAAGGGTCTGTCGGAAAACATCCGCGTCAAATCGATTGTCGGGCGCTTTCTGGAGCACGCGCGCATCTACGCCTTCGGCAATGGCTACGGCCTGCCGCACAAGGAAGCGACGGTTTACATCTCCTCGGCGGACCTCATGCCCCGCAATCTGGACCGCCGCGTCGAGACCCTGTGCCCCATCATGAACCCCACCGTGCACGAGCAGGTGCTGGGACAAATCATGTATGCGAACATTCTCGACAACGAACAGAGCTGGGAGGTCTTGCCCGACGGGTCGTCTCTGCGCATAACGCCGAAGGAAGGTGAGGAGCCTTTCAACGCGCACCAATATTTCATGACGAACCCGAGCCTGTCTGGTCGTGGCACATCTCTCAAGGGCTCCCGGCCCAAACCGCTGCACAAGAAGCGTCCGCCTGCGAAAGCTGCGGAGTAACCGTCCCGCCATGGGGCTCGCCTCATGGTAGTGCAGTCACTCTCGCGCGCGCCGGTGGCGGTGATCGACATCGGCTCCAACTCGGTGCGTCTGGTCGCCTATGACCGGCTCTCGCGCTCGCCGGTGCCGATGTTCAACGAAAAGAGCCTGTGCGGGCTGGGGCGCGATGTCGCGGTCACCGGCCTGCTGCCGCCCGACGGTTTGATTCAGGCGATCGAGGCCATCAAGCGCTACAAGGTGCTGTGCGATCTGATGAAGGTCGAGCGCCTTTTCGTGCTGGCCACCGCCGCCGCGCGCCGCGCCACCAATGGTCCGGCCTTCCTGCAGGATGTGGAAGCGATTCTGGGGGAGAAGGTCTCGATGCTGCCCGGCATCGAGGAAGCCCGGCTTGCCGCGCTCGGTGTGGTGGCGGGGCTGCATCGCCCTTCCGGCCTTGTCGGCGATCTGGGCGGCGGCTCGCTCGAACTGATAGATCTGCATGACGGCGTGCTGGGCGAGGGGGTCAGCCTCGAACTCGGTGGCCTTGCGCTGCGCGATGCCTCGGGACGCGATCTGAAAAAGGCGGCGGCCATCGTCACGCGCGCCTTCAAGCAGTATCCGCGCATGAGCATGGCCCGGGGGGGCGATCTTTTCGCCATCGGCGGCACTTGGCGCGCCATCGCGCGCCTGCACATGGCGCACACGAAATATCCGCTCAATGTGCTGCACGAATATGCGGTGCCAGCGGCCTCGATCCTCGAATTTTGCCGCCTTCTCAAGAAGGTGGATGTGGAAACGCTGCCCGCGATTCAGGAGATCGCCAAGGAGCGCCGCCCGCTGCTGGTGTATGGCGCGCTGGTGCTCGAAATGCTGATCGAGCGGGCAGGGATCGAGCGCTTCGTCATCTCCACCTCCGGCGTGCGCGAGGGCGTGCTCTATTCGCAGCTCCCGCCCACCATGCGCGCGCTGGACCCGCTGGTGGTGGGCGCGCGCTCGCTTTCTGATCTCCACGCGCGAGACCCTGCCCATGCCGATGAGTTGATCGCCTGGACGGATGGCTTTGCCGCTTCGTTGCCGCAAGGCGAGAGTGAGGAGCAGCGCCGCCTGCGCCATGCCGCCTGTCTCGTCTCGGAAGTGGCGTGGCGCGCCAACCCGGATTATCGCGCAGAAGAGGCCTCCCGCGTGGTGGCCTATGCCGCACTCACCTCGATCAACCACGAGGAACGCGCCTTCCTCGCGTCCGTGCAATATGCGCGTTACGAGGGCTTGAGCGAAAACACCGTTCCCCCCCTGCGCGCACTGCTGACGCCGGCACGCATCGAGGAAGCCAAGGCGCTGGGCTGCCTCATCCGTGTGGCTTACAACATTTCAGCCGGCCAGCACGGCGTGCTGCAACACACGCCCATCCGCATGGGCAGCGCGGGACTCACGCTGTCCCTGCCGCAGCGTTTTGCCAACCTGTCGAACGAGCGTCTCGCCGGACGCTTGCGCCAAACCGCCAAGATGCTGGGCTGCGGCTATTCCGTCGAGGTGGAACAGTAACCGGCAGGGGGTTAGGCGGCTGTCCTGTTCCCGAGGCTCAAGACGCTTTGTCGGCCACGCGGGGCACCGCCACAACGCGGCCCTTGTCCAGCCCGATCATCACCTCGCCCCGGATCAGGGCGAGGGCGGCCTGCCCGAAAATCTCGCCACGCCAACCATTGAGCACCGGCATGTCGAGTTCAGGTCGGGCAGCGAGGCGGTCAATGTCATCGGCAGAGGCGATCAGCTTGCTGGCAACCTGATTCTTCTCGGAAACCGATTGCAGCAGCACCTTGAGCAGCTGCACCAGCGCGCCCGAACCACCGGGCCGCTCGGATTCGAACGGCGGCACAGTGGCCAGATCACGCGCCTTGCCGCGCACCACGGCTTCGAGCAGGTCCCCGCCTGAGCGCGAGCGTTCAAACCCATTGGGCACCGCGCGCAGGCGGGCCATATCCTCCATGCTTTTGGGCATGGCCACCGCGATTTCGGCCAGCGCATCATCCTTCAGGATGCGCCCGCGCGGCACATCAC
>JAIUNQ010000269.1 GCA_020161475.1 Pseudomonadota bacterium
CAGCTTTATGACGTTGACAGGCGGGGCGAACCGCCTGTCAAATCTCCCGATCCGGCCGTTCAAGAATCCGGTGTTTCGGGAGGTATTTCATGTTTCGTTTTGCTCGCTCGGTCGCGCTTGCTGCTGCGCTCGTCTCCTCGACCTTTCTCGCCGGGGCCAGCGCCCAGACGATGCTGACCGAGAAGAAGACCTTCGAGATGCCGAGCTTCACCACGCAGAGCGGGCGCGCGCTCAAAAGCGTGAAGGTGGGCTGGGAAAGCTACGGCACGCTCAATGCCGACAAATCCAACGCCATCCTTATCTGCCACTTCTTTTCCGGCTCCAGCCATGCGGCGGGCAAGTACAAGGAAACGGATGCTGCGCCGGGCTATTGGGACGCGATCATCGGCCCCGGCAAGGCGATCGACACCAACAAGTATTTCGTGATGAGCGTGGATACGCTGGTCAACCTTGGGGCGAATGACCCCAACGTGGTCACCACTGGCCCGGCCAGCATCAACCCGGATACCGGCAAGCCCTACGGCATGGATTTCCCGATCGTGCAGATTGGCGATTTTGTCGAGGTGCAGAAGAAGCTGGCCGACAGCCTCGGCATCAAGAAGTTCCAGCTCGTTGCCGGCGCTTCCATGGGCGGCTTGCAGACCTATGAATGGGCCGCGCGCTACCCCGATATGGTCGCCCGCGCCATGCCGGTGATCTCTTTCGGGGAAGCGGATGCGAATCTGATCGCTTGGCTCGATATCTGGGCCTCGCCGATCAAGCTCGACCCCAACTGGAACGGTGGTGATTATTACGGCAAGACGCCGCCGAACGCGGGGCTGGCCTCGGCGCTCAAGGTGGTGACGCTGCATGCCCAGCATTGGGATTGGGCGAACAAGACCTTCGGGCGCAAATGGGCCAAGGAGGGCGAAAACCCCGCCAATGGCCATGACAAGCGCTTCCTGATCGAGCAGACGCTGGACAATGCCGGGGCTGCGCGTGCCAAGACCTCGGATGCCAACCACTTCCTCTATCTCGCCAAGGCCAACCAGCTTTTTGTTGCGGGCGGCGCGGGCTCGCTGGAAGAGGGGCTCAAGAAGATCAAGGCGCCGGTGCTGTTGATCCATTCGCCCAAGGATCTCGTTTTCCCGCCGGGCGGTGTGGATGACACGGCGGCCAAGCTGAAGGCGGGGGGCGCGAGCGTCGAGCAGATCCAGCTCAAGGGTGATCGCGGGCATCTCGACGGCGTGCTGTCGATGAAGCAGGTTGAGGAAAATATCCGCAGCTTCCTCGCCAAATGATCTGAACCCCGCTCGACAGGGGTAAACGGCAGGGCTAGCCATAGGAGGTAATGATACCGCTATCGGCCAGCCCTGATTCCGCTTCCCCGCCGCCGGGTCCGTCCTCGCCTTGGCCTCATGTCTGGGCCGGCGTGCGGGCAGGCGCGGGCCTGCCGGCCTTCATGCTGATGTGCTCGCTCGTGGGGGTCGGCGGGCTGTGCCGTGATGTCGGCTATCCCATGGGGGCGGGGATCATATCCACGCTCTTCATCTGGGCTGCCCCGGCGCAAATGGTCTTCTTCGGTGCTGTGGCGGCCGGCACCGCCATGCCGTTCATTGCGCTGGCGGTGTCGCTGTCATCGGTGCGCTTCATTCCCATGTGCATGACGCTGCTGCCCCTGTTGCGCCAGCCGGCCAGCGAAGGGCGCAAGGGCACGCCGACATGGCTGCTGTTGCTGCTCTCGCACTACATTGCGGTCACCGCTTGGGTGGAGGGGATGCGCCGCTTGCCGCCTATGCCGCGCGAGGCGCGCATTCCGTTTTTCCTCGGCTTTTCCAACACCATCATCACGGCGGCGACGATTGCCACCGGGGTGGGCTATTTCCTGATCGGGCAGTTACCGCCACCGCTGGCGGCAGCGCTGCTGTTCACCTCACCGGCCTACTTCACGCTGGCGCTGATGAACAATGCGCGCATGACGATGGATTGGCTCGCGATCGGCCTTTCCTTTGTCCTCATGCCGGTGATCGTGCGCTTTGTGCCTTCCGGGCCGGATCTCATGGTCAGCGGCATCGGCATCGGCACCTTGGCGTACTTGGTGCACCGGGTGCGGCGGGAGGTGGCATGAGCGGCTTTTTTGCGTCTCTCCAGCATGCAACCGGCGGTCTCTGGCCCTATTTCGCCGTGCTGCTGTTCGGCTTTTTGCCGTCCGAGATCTGGCGCTGGGCGTCGGTGTTTCTGGTGCGCGGCCTGAGCGAGGACTCCGAAATCCTTGTCTGGGTGCGCGCGGTGGCCAGTGCGCTGCTGGCCTCGGTGGTGGCAAAGCTGCTGCTCTCGCCCAGCGGCGCGCTTTCCGTGGTGCCGGCACTGTGGCGCTGGGGGGCGTTGGTGGCGGGCGCGCTCGGCTATCTCGCCTCGGGGCGGCGCATGATCGTGGGGGTGGTGGTGGCCGAGGCGGCGATTATCGCCGCCGGCTATTGGGCTGCGGGCTGAGCGTTCAGCCCCACTTGTGTTTTAGCTCTGCCCCTCGAGGACCGCGCGGATTTTGGCGGCCTGTTCGGCCAGCACCTTGTGATCGGCCTGCGGCGGATGCGGCGCGGCCAGACGCACGCCTTCCCAGCGCGGCAGGATGTGAAAATGCAGGTGGAACACTTCCTGCCCGCCTGCTGCCTCAGAGAACTGTTGCAGCGTAATGCCTTCAGCCCCCAGCGCCTTCTTGGCGGCCAGCGCGATAAGCTGGACACGGCGGATGGTGGCCGCCAGATCATCGGGCGCAATATCGAGCAGATTGCGGGCGGGTGTCTTGGGGATCACGAGCAGATGCCCCGGCGAGCGCGGCATGATGTCCATGAAAGAGAGGACCGCATCGTCCTCATAGACCTTGTGGCAGGGGATCTTTCCCTCAAGAATCTTGGCGAAAATGTTGTTGGGGTCGTAGTGCACGCGGCAAACTCCGGTGAGGCGGGAAGGGGCGGCAAAGCCGCCCCCTTATGCGATCAATAGTAGTAGCGGCGGCGATAGTAACGACGGCGCGGGCGCACATAAACGACGCGGCGGCGCGGGCGATAATAGCGACGGCGCACCCAATAGGTCGGCTCATGCTTGGGCAGGGCGGCATCCGGTGC
>JAIUNQ010000270.1 GCA_020161475.1 Pseudomonadota bacterium
GTGCCGACCCAGACCAGCTTTTCGCGCCATACCTTGACGCCCTCGCTGGGGCCCATCGGCTCGCGCTTGATCAGCACGAGATCGAACTCGCCCTGCCCGAAGCGCTCCAGCAGGTTCATCGTCAGGTCGGTCGTCACCTCCAGCCCGATGTTGGGATGGGCGCGGGCGAAGGCCGAGAGCACTTCCGGCAGATGCGTGGTGGCAAAGTCCTCGGGCGTTCCGAGGCGCACCGTGCCGGTCATCTCCGGTTCCGAGAGGCGGCCCATCACCTCATCCGAAAGCGCCAGAATGCGCCGCCCATAGGCCAGCAGCATTTCGCCCTCGCCCGTGAGCTTGAAGCGGCGCGGGCTGCGCTCGATCAACGAGCAGCCCAGCGCCTCCTCCAGACGCTTCATTTGCAGGCTCACGGCGGGCTGGCTCAGCCGCAGCCGCTCCCCCGCGCGGGTGAGGCTGCCGGTCTCGGCGGCGATGACGAAGGTGCGCAGCAGGGCGTGGTCGAGGATCGGGATCATGGACGTTATATTTGCAATGCTTATGATAAAGACAATGGGTATTGATTTGAAAAATAGATGATCCGCCGCCATGGGTGCCCCAACGAAAGGTGCTCCCATGACTTTGATTGATCTTGCGGCGACGAACCTGCTCTCGCCGGCCATCCTGTGTTTTGCCCTCGGTGCGTTCGGCGTCGCCCTGCGCTCTGAAATGCGCCTGCCCGAGCCGGTTTTCACCGCAGTTTCCATGTATCTGATGCTCGCCATCGGCATGAAGGGCGGGGTGGAGCTGGCCGGGCGCCCTGTGGCGGATGTGATCGCCCCGGCCACGGCGGCGCTCGTGCTGGGGTGCCTCATTCCGCTGTGGTGCTTCGTTCTGTTCCGCCGCTTTGCCGGGGTCTCCTCGGCGGATGCTGCGGCGCTTGCGGCGCATTACGGCTCGGTTTCCGCGGTGACCTTTGCGGCGGTGATCGCCATGCTCGATCTCAAGGGGATCGCTTATGAAGGCTACATGCCGGCTATCCTCGCGCTGATGGAAGTTCCGGCGATTGCGGTAGCGATTGGACTTGCGGCCTTTTCCGGGGCCAGCGCGTCGGTGGTGCATTCGGGTGGGGGCACGCTCGCGATGGGGGCGCCCTCCAGCGGGATCGGGGCCGCGACGATGCAGGCGCTTTCCTCCAAGAGCATCGTGCTTCTGGTGGGCGGGCTGATCATCGGCATGGCGGCGGGGCCGCAGGGCATGGCCAAGGTGAAGCCCTTCTTCATTGATCTCTTGCCCGGCATGCTCTGCCTTTTCCTGCTGGAACTCGGGCGTGTCGCGGCCAGCCGCCTCAAGGATTTCCGCAAGGTCGGTCCGGCGCTGGCGACGCTCGCCATCGCGCTGCCGGTGTTCCACGCCATGCTGGGCCTCGGGCTGGCCTATATGGTGGGTCTGTCGCAGGGCGGTGCGATTGTGCTGGCGACGCTGGCGGCCAGCGCCTCCTACATCGCCGCTCCCGCTGCCGTGCAGCTGGTGCTGCCGCAGGCCAACCCCGGCTACTACCTGACCTGCTCGATGGTGATCACCTTCCCCTTCAACATCATCGCCGGGCTGCCGCTCTACAGCGCGATGGCGGGGATGCTGTATCGCTGAGGGGGGCTGGCTCTCTCCCGCCTCAAACGCGAAACGCCGGGCTCAAAGCCCGGCGTTCCTGTTTGTGCTCGTTGGCGGTTGAAGGCTTTACGCCTTGCTCTCCACCGCCTCGTCGCGGGTTTTCACCAGGCTCCAGATCACGCCTGCCGCGATGATGGCGAAGGTGATGCCGAGCGAGAGGATCGCCGGGAACTTCTCGAGACCCAGAAGGTCGGCGATGAAGATCTTGGAGCCGATGAACACCAGCACGATCGCCAGCGCGGGCTTGAGGTAGCGGAAGCGATGGATCATCGCCGCCAGCGCGAAGTAGAGCGCACGCAGGCCCAGGATCGCGAAGATGTTCGAGGTGTAGACGATGAAGGGGTCGGTGGTGATGGCGAAGATCGCCGGCACCGAGTCCACCGCGAAGATCACATCCGCGATTTCCACCATCACCAGCGCCATGAAGAGCGGGGTGATGAAGAGCGCCGGCTTGCCCGAAACCGGGTGCGGTTCGCGCACGAAGAAGGCTTCGCCATGGTGACGCTCGGTCACGTTGAAGTGTTTGCGCAGGAAGCGCACCACCGCGTTGTTGCCGATCTCGGGCTGGTGATCGCCCATGAAGAGCATCTTGATGCCGGTGATGATCAGGAAGGCCGCGAAGACATAGAGCAGCCAAGAGAACTGCGCCACGAGCGTTGCGCCCACGCCGATCATGATGGCACGCAGCACGATCACGCCCAGAATGCCCCAGAAGAGCACGCGGTGCTGATACTGGCGCGGGACGGCAAAGAACGAGAAGATCAACGCGATGACGAAGACGTTGTCGAGCGCGAGGGTTTTCTCCACGACGAAGCCGGTGAGATAGTTCAAGCCCGGCTCAGGCCCCAGCTGCCACCAGACCCAGCCGCCGAAGGCGAGGCCAAGGCCGATGTAAAGCGTGCTGAGGAGCACCGATTCCCGAATGCCGATCTCGCGGTTTTCCTTGTGGAGCACGCCAAGGTCGAAGACGAGAAGGGCGAGGACGATGGCCACGAAGGCCAGCCACATCCACACCGGTTTGCCGAGCCAGATGCCGGCGAGAAACGCAAATTCCATCGAGGTGATCTTTCATTCGCCAAAGGGGGTACCGGGTACCGTTACAAGCAAGAAGGCGCATCCGGTCTGGCGATGCCGGATGCGCCTCAGGGTCAGGGGGCGCCGTCAGGTGGGCCGCACCGGCGCGAGCCTGAACCTGTAGGGCGTCATGGAGGGGATCAGCAGGCTGGTTTTGCCTTCGATGCGCTCGATCTTCTCGCGCAGGCGCAGCTTGCGCTTCTTCAGCTCGGCCAGAACCAATCCGTCGGGGTAGGGGCGGGAGTACTCCGCGTTGATGGCGGCCTGCACTTCAGCGCGCTTGGTACGAAGGGCGGTCAGGTAGCGATCCATCGGTTCTCTCTCCGTCGTTGATAGGAGGAGGATGACAAGCACCGCCCGATTGGTCCAATATATTGT
>JAIUNQ010000271.1 GCA_020161475.1 Pseudomonadota bacterium
CTGAAGGAACTGGCGAAGTGATGCATTCGGCGAAGGACGAACGCGATACAACCCCTACCGCCTCCCCAAGAGCCTGAAATCCCGTCATGATGCACTGACAGAATCACCGCCCAAGCCGAGAAGCGGCCCGCAACAGCAACACGGCAGCACAAGGACTTTCATCGTGACCATTGATGACGAACTGCTGGCAGCAGAAAACCTTTCGCTTCGCCCTGTAACGGACAAGCGCCCCATTGCCGCGCTGATGACCAAGTATTGGGGCTCCCCGCGCATGCTGGTGGGCATGCACACCTATGATGTGACCGTCATCGATGCCCACGGGCTGTTCGACCCCGCTGGCAATCTGGTGGCCTTCGCCTCCTGGACCATGCGCGACAAGAACATGATGCTCTGCGCGCTGCATGCGGTGACCGAAGGGCGCGGCATTGCCAGCCACATGCTCGAATGCGTGAAGGACCTCGCCCGCGAGCAGGGCGCGCGCAACATCCGCGCCATGGTGAGCAACGACAATATGCCCGCGCTGATCTTCTATCAGAAGTGCGGTTTCCGCTTCTCGACCCTGTATGTCGGAGCGGTCGATGCTTATCGTGGCCAGATGCCGGGCCTGATCAAGAACGGCTACCTCGGCATTCCGGTGCATGACGCACTGGAACTGGAGTTCGCCCTTTGAGAACCCCCTCCCGCCCCGGCCTGCTGACCCCTGAAAAGCGCGGCGATGATGTCGATCAGACCATCCGTCCGCTCGCGCTGGGGGAATTCATCGGGCAGGCGCAGGCACAGGAGAACCTGAAGGTCTTCATTTCTGCGGCCAAGGCACGCGGCGAGGCGCTCGATCACGTGCTCTTCGTCGGCCCGCCGGGGCTGGGCAAAACCACGCTGGCGCAGATCGTTGCGCGCGAGCTGGGCGTCAACTTCCGCTCCACCTCCGGCCCGGTCATCGCCAAGGCGGGGGATCTGGCGGCGCAGCTCACCAACCTCGATGAGCGCGATGTGCTCTTCATCGACGAAATCCACCGCCTCAACCCAGCGGTGGAGGAAATCCTCTACCCCGCGATGGAGGATTACCAGCTCGATCTGATCATCGGTGAAGGCCCCGCCGCGCGCTCGGTGAAGATCGATCTGCCCAAATTCACGCTGGTCGGCGCCACCACCCGCGCGGGGCTTCTCACCACACCCTTGCGCGATCGCTTCGGCATTCCCATCCGCCTCAACTTCTACACCGTGGAGGAGCTGGAGCTGATCGTCACGCGCGGCGCGCGCGTGCTGGGTCTGGGTATGAGCGCGGATGGCGCCAATGAGATCGCCCGCCGCGCCCGGGGCACCCCCCGCATTGCCGGGCGTCTGCTGCGCCGTGTGCGCGATGTCGCCATTGTCGAGGGCGCCGCCACCGTCACCCGCGCCATCGCCGACAAGGCGCTGACCATGCTGGATGTCGATTCCATCGGTCTTGATCTGATGGACCGGCGCTACCTCACCACCATCGCCGAGAAGTTCTCCGGCGGCCCGGTCGGCATCGAAACCATGGCCGCCGCGCTCTCCGAGCCGCGCGACGCGATCGAGGACATTATCGAGCCTTACCTCTTGCAGCAGGGGTTCTTGCAGCGCACGCCGCGCGGCCGTCTGCTCACCGAAGCCGCCTTCCGGCACCTCGGCATGACGCCGCCCACGCAGGCCATGCCGCAGTTCGGCCTGTTCGACGGGGAAGAAGAGTGAAAAAGCGCTTGGCGCTTAAATCGGCTGAAGTAGTTTGGGCTTTGGTTGGAATAGCGGGCTTAGCTTATGTTGCGCTCTGTGAATATGCTTTTCACAGTCCAAAGGTGACAATTATTGCCGAAGAAGGGCGAGAGTTCAGATTTAATTTATATAGCATCAAAGAACAAAGACTATTATTAGAAGTCATTTTCCACAACGACCGAATTAATTCTTTTTTCCATAACACAGAATTTGATGGCGATCCGTCTGCCTCAAAAAATAGAGCGACAGATGATTTGGAGTTTTCACTTCAAATCGAGGGGCAGACAATTATTCATTTTTCAAATCATTGGGGAGAAGATTTTTCTTTCCGGCACTTAAAAGCGCAACCCCAGCCTGCCGGAACACCCCCGACAAGGCTCAAAGCAGGGCGCAATAAAATTACAATAAAAATAGAAAAAGCAAATGCCCCCCTTACTGGCGCTGAAGGGGCTATATACTTCTCATCCCACAACGGATTAAAAAAAGACACCGACCCAATTTATGGAGTAGGATTATTTGGCGAAGCTGCAATATTTATCCTGTCTCCATTCTATCTATTCGCAGGAATAGTTTTAGCCCTGAAGCGCCGCGAAGCTGATTGACGAGTGCTGCAACGGAAACTCATCATGCGCATCTATTGCGATGCCCCTGATGACGACTAACCTTCACACCTGCTGTGCCTGCACCAACCTGGCCCGCCGCCACGCGAGCACGCGCAGCGCCATGGCCCCCGCCAGCAGCGCGAGGAACCCCCAATACACAGGTCCCTGCGCCGCGCGCTTGCCAAACGCGACCATGAACTGCACCCAGAGCCAGTAAACGCCCACCGTGTGCAGCTGACGCCAGATCTTGGGCCCGATCATCACCGCCGTCGCCCGGAACGAGGTCACCGCCATCAGCAGGATCAGCGCGTAACCGATGCTGCCCACCATCACCATGCCGGGGGTCAGCGCCTCGGCATATTGCTCCGGCCCTTGTGCGGAAAACGCGACGATGAAGCCGGCATGGACAAGGTGCGAGAACGCAAAACCGAGTCCGAGGTAACGTCGGTTGGCCCGCTGCCAGCGCGTGAAGGCATTGGGAAACAGGCGCACCGCAGCGCTGGCCGTAAAGGCGAGCAGGAACAACACAACCGAGCTTCGCGCGGTTAGATGTAGACCGGCGCGCAGCGAGGCCGTATCGAAGCCCGCCTGCGCGGCCAAAGCCAGCGGCGGAAGGGCGGAAGCGACAGCCGCAAGGCCAAACAGAGACCAGCCGGCAGGAAGCGAAATGCGCATGAAGCACCCGTGATAAGAGGAAGTGGGCGCACCTTGGCCGAATGCCCCATCACATGCACGACACAGCCGCGTGATGCG
>JAIUNQ010000272.1 GCA_020161475.1 Pseudomonadota bacterium
GGTCGCGAGCCGCATGGTGCGCGCCAGATCGTCAGCCTTGCGTTTGATCTGGTGCAGACATCCTGCGGTTTTGCCGTGCCGCTGATGGATTACGTCGAGGACAGGCCCAGCTTGACGCGCTGGTCCGAGGCCAAGAGTGAAGCGGAGCTGGCGGAATATCGCGCCCATAAGAACGCGCTCAGCATCGATGGTCTGCCGACCGGGATGCGCTGAGGCTCTTACTTCCAGCCGGTGATGGCTTCGGCGACGGCGCGGTCGCCCGAGGCGCCTTTTTCGACAAGTGCCGCACCGCGACGGCCATTGGCGAGGCGGAACTCGAAGACGATCCATTTCTGACGCAGGATCAGGTCGAGGTTGGCGCCCTCGGCGGCCTTGTCGAGCGTGACCATGAAGATGTTGTCCTGCACGGGCACGACGGAGCCGCGTAGCACGGAGCCTTGCGTCGACTCGCGCTCGCGCCATTCCAGCGGCGACATCTCGCGGATGGGTTCGGCCCCCTTCGGGGTCTCGAAAATCGCCATCATCAGGTGTGAGGCCGCAATGCCGGGCGAAGTGTTGCGCGACATAGTCATATCGACCGTCATATCCGCGCCGGGAAAGGCGATCAGCGTGCGCAGCGCCTTCTGACCCTTGTTGGCGGGATCAGGCTCAAAGCTCCAGATCGCCGCGCCTTCAAACTGGCTCGGCGCATTGCCCGGCGTTTCCATCACGAGGAAGGCGCGGCTCGACGTGCTGAGCGGAGCTTCCGGGGCGGTCGGCGTGCTCGCCTTCGGCGGCTGCTGGGCGGGGGGCTGCTGCGCGGGCGGTTCGGTCGGGCGTGCAGGCTCGCTCGCCAAACGCCCTTCGGTCTTGCTGGCTTCTACCGCGCTTGCCGACGCTTGCTGCTGGGAGGTCTGCGGGTTGCGCAGAGGGTCCGGGGTGCCGCGCCGGGTGAGGGCAATGCCGCCGACTGCGAGCATGATGGCAAGAGCGGCAATGCCGCCGACGATCAGGGGTTTGCGCGAGGCGCGGGCCTCATTGCGCAGGGGCATGCGCGGGCGCGCAACCGGCGGAATGACGGGTTCGACGAGCGGCGGTGCCGCAAAGTCGCTGGTGGAATCGCGTTTGAGGACGACCGCTTCATCGAGCGGTGTGGCGGCGGAAGCCTCTTGCGTTGAGGCAGCGACTTCAGCCTCGCCCGGCGAATGCTGCGATGCGGGGGTTTCCTGCGCAACAGGCGGGGCTTCCTCCGGCAGAGCCGGTTCAGTGGCGGGGGTGTCCTGCCGCTCGGGGACAGACTGCGGCACGGGGGCTGCCTCGGCCGCGATGGCCGGGGCTGCTTCTTGTTCCGGCACGGCAGCCGGCGTCGGTGTTGCCGCCGCAGGCTCAGCCGTCACAGGCGCAGCCGTTACTTGCCTCCCGGCCGGGGTTTCCTCCGCTTTTGCTTCCTTGGCAGAGGTTTCCCTGGCGACGGCTTCCACCGTGGCAATGGCCTTTTCCAGTCCCTCGATCTCGGCCTGAATCTGCGCTTCCTCGAGCTTGGGCTCGAAGCCGCGCAACTGCCGCTCCAGCGCGTCGCGGGCGCGGGCGTAGATCCCCGCGCGGGCCGCTTCATCCTGCCCGGTAACGGCGCGCGTGAGGAGAGGGGTGTAATCGGCCATCCCGGGTTACGCCTCGAAGGGGTTCTTGACGAGGATGGTGTCGTCGCGTTCCGGGCTGGTCGAGAGCAGGGCGACCGGCGCGCCGATCAGTTCTTCGATGCGGCGCACGTATTTGACCGCCTCGGCCGGCAGATCGGCCCAGGTCCGGGCACCCTGCGTCGAGCCCTTCCAGCCGGGAATGGTCTCATAAACCGGTTCCAGACGCTTCTGGGCGCTTTCGGAGGCGGGGAGATAATCAATCACATGGCCATCGATGCGATAGCCGATGCAGACCTTGATCTCGTCGAAGCCGTCCAGAATATCGAGCTTGGTGAGCGCGATGCCGTTGATGCCCGAAGTCTTGATGGTCTGGCGCACGAGCACGGCATCGAACCAGCCGCAGCGGCGGGCGCGGCCCGTCACGGTGCCGAATTCATGCCCGCGCGTGCCGATGCGCTGGCCGATCTCATCAAACAGCTCGGTCGGGAAGGGGCCTTCGCCGACGCGCGTGGTGTAGGCTTTGACGATGCCGAGCACGTAGTTGATCGCACCCGGGCCAAGGCCCGAACCGGTCGCCGCCTGCCCTGCCACCGTGTTGGACGAGGTGACATAAGGATAGGTGCCGTGATCCACATCGAGCAGGGCGCCCTGCGCACCTTCGAACAGGATGCGCTTGCCCTCGCGGCGGGCGCCATCGAGCGTATCCCAAACGCGGTCCATGTAAGGCAGGACCTTGGGGGCGATGGCCTTCAGCTCGGCGATCAGTTCGGCGTCCGCGATTTCCGGCAGGTCAAGGCCACGGCGCAGCGCGTTGTGGTGCGCCAGCAGGCGCGCGACCTTCGGGCCGAGGGCTTCCGGCTCGGCGAGATCGCGTACGCGGATGGCGCGGCGACCGACCTTGTCCTCATAGGCGGGGCCGATGCCGCGTTTGGTGGTGCCGATCTTGGTGCCTTCCGGGGCGTTGCCCTCGCGGATGGCGTCCAGCTCGCGGTGCAGCGGCAGGATGAGGGTAGCGTTGTCCGCAAGCTTCAGCTCATGCGGGGTGATGGTGACGCCCTGCGCCGAGAGCTTCTCGATTTCCGAGCAGAGGTGGAAGGGGTCCACCACGACGCCATTGCCGATGACCGAGAGCTTGCCGCCGCGCACGATGCCCGAGGGAAGAAGGCTGAGCTTATAGGTGACGCCGTCGATCACCAGCGTGTGGCCGGCGTTATGCCCGCCCTGATACCGCACCACGATGTCGGCCTGCTCGGAGAGCCAGTCGACAATCTTGCCCTTGCCTTCGTCGCCCCACTGGGCGCCGACAACGACCACATTGGCCATCTTGAACCTCTTCGGGCGCAAGCCCGGTTGTGAGATCGTGCCGGATGGCAGCCGCATAACCATGCGTCTGCCGGGCCGCACGACCCGCCGTTAAAGGTTTCCGATAGCCAATGCCCGCGCGCGGGTAAAGCGCCCGCGCC
>JAIUNQ010000273.1 GCA_020161475.1 Pseudomonadota bacterium
GCGCGCGCTGGAACACCAGACCGAAGCCCTCCAGCAGGATCTGCAACAGAAGGAAGAAGAGAACCGGCACCGCCGCATTCAGCAGCACCCTGCGCAGCGCGATCACCGCCTTGGCAAGACGCGTCGGATCGATCTCCTCGCTCATCCCGGCGGCCGTGAAGGTGCCGAGCCGGACCCATGTGCGCAGAAACGGCCAGAAGGCCGCAACACCGAACACCATGCCCAACAGCACCACGCCCTTGAACCAGGTGAGATTGGCAACAATCACCTCGCCCCATTGTTCCAGCAAAACGCGCGCGGCCCGGAACTCGGAGGGCAGCGCCAGCGCGGCGTCATACCAGAGGACTGGTGAGAGGACGGAGACAGACTGCCCCAGAATCTCGCGCGAGAAATTCTGGCGACGGCGCTCGGCCAGCGCGGATTTCGCCTGTTCCGAACGCAGCGCCAGCGCCCGCGCCACCTTCAGATTCTCGTCGGCCTCCTTGAGGCGATCACTCTGTTCCTTGCGCTCCTTGGCGACATCCTCCGATTCGCTCTGCCCCTTGCTGGCATCGGGCGGCGGACCGAGCTTCTCGATCCGGGCCTTGATCTCATCGAGCTGGGGCTGGAAGCGGTTGATGACCTCCTCGATCTGGCTGTTGACCGGCTCCAGGCGCGAGCGCAACTCATTGAGGCGGGCATCATCGATGATCTCGCGCTTGAGTGCGGCCTCGATCTGGCTCAGTTCGGCGCGCGGCCCCTCCAGCGGCGAAGGGGTGCCGTTGGGAACAGGCTGCGCGCCAAGCGGCGCCACCAGAACCAGCAGGGCAAAAAGGAAAGCGCCGAGCGCCGAAAGACGTTTGCTGAGAAAATGCATGGGCCAGATCAAAGGGTTGATACCAACGCGGGAGGGTTGGACGCGGGGCAAAACGCCCGCGAATCGCACTTTGATGGACACTAGATCATTTTATGGCCGGCTCGTGGCCCGGCCTCGAAAAAACTGCACGATAAGCCGTTTCGGTGAATTCACATCCCCTTGAAAGGCTCTACCCCTTTGTTTGATCGCCTCTTTTCGACACAAACGGAAATCACGTCGATCGAAAAGGCTCTAGCGCCCCTTGATGTCATCATCATCCAGAATGCGATGCGCCGCGCCCTCGAGATCCTCGAATTGCCCCGCCTTCATCGACCAGACAAAGGCACCAAGCCCGGCGAGCCCAAGCGCCAGCGCCAGCGGAACGAGATAGACCAGAACGTTCATCGCACCTCTCCCGCGGCTACCATCACGCCGCCTCGGGATTAGAGGCCCGAAGCGCATTGAGCGTCACGAGGATCGAAGACCCTGACATCGCCAAAGCAGCGATGAGCGGCGTGACGAACCCCGCAATCGCCATGGGCACGGCGAGAAAGTTATAGATAACCGCAAGCCAGAGATTTTCCATCATCAGGCGATGCGCTTTCCTGCCCACACCAAGCGCCTGACGCACCGGGGCCAGCTTCTCGCCGATGAACACGGCATCCGCCGCGGCCTGCGCGACATGCGTCGCCTCGATCGGTGAGAGCGAGACATGCGCTGCGGCAAGCGCGGGCGCATCGTTGAGGCCGTCGCCCACCATCAGCGCCAGTCGGCCCTCGGTCTTGAGCGCTTCAAGTCGCGCGATCTTTTCCTGCGGCTTGAGCCCGGCGGCGTAATCCTCCACCCCCAAGGCCTGCGCCGCTTCGCGCACCGCCGCCTCATGATCGCCCGAGAGGATCATGACATGGTATCCTCGCGCCTTGAGCGCGCCAATCGTCTCTTTGGCATCCGAGCGAAGGCGCTGCCCCACGGCGATCACCGCGCCCATATCGCCCCATTTGACGGCGATGAGCGACGCGGAGGGATAGTCCAGCGCGACCTTGCCCGCCTCGAACGCGAGCCCCGCCGCTTCCGGCTTGCCCAGAAACGCCGGCTTTCCATCCACCTCGCCGGATACACCGACACCGGCCTCTTCGCTGGCACCGGGCACGGGCTCGCGTGCATCCGAGGCCTTGGCCACCGCCGCCGCCAAGGGGTGGCGCGAGGTGAGCGCCAGACGCCCCGCCAGCGCAATCAAGCCCTTGTCGATCGCCTCGCCATTCATCAGCGAGGCAGTGGGCTGGGTCAGCGTGCCGGTCTTGTCGAAGACGACGGTGTTGACGGCGTGAAAGCGCTCCAGCGCCTCACCGGAATTGATCAGCACCCGCGCGCGGAACAAGGCCCCCGAGGCCACCACCTGCACCGCCGGAATAGCGAGCCCCAGCGCACAGGGGCAGGTGATGATGAGCACGGTGATGGCAATGATGAGCGCATCATGCCAGCCAATGCCCGCCAGCATCCAGCCGATGAAGGTCAAGGCGGCCGTAGCATGCACCACCGGCGCATAGAGCCGCGCGGCGCGATCCGCCAGCTTCACATAATGCGAACGGCTCTCGGTCGCCTTGTCGAGCAGGGCCTGCACTTCGCTCAGAAGCGTGCCTTCCTCGGCGGCACGCACCTCGATCTTGAGCGTGCCGACGAGGTTGAGCGTGCCGGCATAGACATCGGTGCCCTGCGTCGCCGCAATAGGGCGGGTCTCGCCGGTGACCAACGAGGAGTCGATTTCGGATTTGCCCTCGATCACGACGCCATCGACCGAAATGCGCTCGCCGGGGCGCACCAGCACGATATCGCCTACCTTCAGCGCCGCCACCGGCACGGTGCGGATCTCCGTCTCAGAGACGAATTTCACCGCTGTTTCAGCCTTGAGCGCAGCCAGGTTGGAGGCCACCGCGCGCGTCTTGCGCCGCATCATGCGCTCGAGATACCGCCCGATCAGCAGGAAAAAGAGCAGCATCACCGCCGAGTCGAAATAGGCATGCTCGGCATGGTTCATCGTCTCGACGAGCGACATGCCCAGCGCAAGGATGACGCCAAGGGAAATTGGCACATCCATGTTGACCGCGCGCGCCCGCAGCGCCCGCGCCGCACTCTCAAAGAAGGGCTGTCCCGCATAAAACGCCGCGGGCAGCGCAATGCAGGCCGAAAGCCAGTGGAAAAAGTCACGCGTTTCCGGTGTGATATCCGAGATGT
>JAIUNQ010000274.1 GCA_020161475.1 Pseudomonadota bacterium
GGGTGCCTCACAGACTAGTCCATTGCCAAGCGCAGCTTGCGGGGGCACTCGTTTTCTATGATCGGGTGATGCGCACCGCCGGTGCGCCCTCAAGGATGAAGCAGCATGGCCCAGCATTCGGACCCGGCGCGCACGGTGATTCCGCCAAACCGAGCGACGACACGAGGCGAGGCCGAGGAGCTGGTCGAACTGCTGGCGCGGCAGATGCCGATTGTTCTGGGGGCGGTCTTCGTGGTCGCGCCCACGGCGCTCTATGTCCATATTCTGCGCCTTGGCGGTGGGCCATGGGCGCAGCAATGGCTGGTGCTGGCGCTGGGGCTGGCTGCGGTGCGGGCCGCCTTCGTGATGGGGTACTGGCGCTGGCGCGCTGTGGTACCGCTGGGTCTGTGGCGAGCGGGCTTTGCCCTGGGCAGCCTCGCCTCGGGCAGCCTGTTCGGCTGGTTCGGCTGGGTCGCGGCGCAATCGGGCGACGGGCCGATGATGGTCTTCACGATCATGATGCTGGTGGGACTCACAGCGGGGTCGGTCGCCTCGCTCTCGGCGGATCGGGTTGTCTATGCGGCCTTCGCCATCAGCGCGATGGGGCCGGTTGTGGTGCGTTTCGGGCTTGCGCTGGATGAGCCGAGCCGCGCCATGGCGATCCTCGGATTTGTGTTCGTGCTGACGCATCTGGGCTATTCGATGCTCCAGAACCGGACGATGCGTGACCTGATCCGCCTGCGCAATCAGGAGAAGGCGCTGGCGCGCGAGCTGGAAGAAGCGCGCGACAGGGCGGAGCGGTCCAGCAGCGAGAAGACGCGTTTCCTGCTGGCGGCTGGACACGACCTGCGCCAGCCGCTCTATGCCATCCGCCTGCTGCTCGACAGGTTGGAGACGGAGGATGCCGCCACCCGCAAGGCCCATGTCGCGACCATCGGGGATTCTGTCAGTGCGATCAGCGATCTGCTGGAGCGGATGCTGGAGGCCGCGCGCGCAGGCTCCAGAGGCTATTCGCCGCGCCTCGGCCCGGTGGAGCTTGACAGCGTGCTGCGGCAGGTGGGGGTGGAGTTCGCGGTTGATGCCTTTTCAAAATCGCTCGACCTTTGCTTTGTCGGCACGACGCGCTGGGCCTGGACCGATGATGCGCTGCTGACCCAGATCCTGCGCAATTTTGTGGGCAATGCCGTGCGCCACACCGCGCAGGGACGTGTTCTCGTGGGGGTGCGCGGGCGCGGCAAACGACTGGAAATTCAGGTCTGGGACAGTGGGCCGGGCATCGACGAGGCGGATATTCCGAAGATTTTCGAGCCGTTCCATCAGCTTGCCAACCCCGGTCGCCAATATGGCGGGGGCTACGGGTTGGGCCTGACGATTGCGCGGGGGATGGCTGACATCATCGGTGGAGAGATCATCGTGCGCTCAACTGTCGGGCGGGGATCGATGTTTTCCATCCTCATTCCATCGGCCGCGCCACTCGCCCCCGCCGCAACCCCTGTCACGGAGAGGCGCCCCGCCCCGCGTGAGCCTGCCGGAAGGCGGGTGCTGGTGGTTGAAGACCACGGCCCCGTTCGGGCCATCCTTGAGGATCTGCTGAGTTCATGGGGCTATCACGTCAGCGCCCATGCCCATGCGGAGGAAGCTCTCGCAGCGCTGGATGCCGGGATGCCGATGCCCGAGATCATCGTCTCGGATTATCGGCTGCCCGGCGCGATGGACGGGCTGGACCTGATCCGCCACCTGCGGACCTTGGCGGCGCATGCCCTGCCGGCCCTGCTGGTGACCGCAGACCCTGCCGCTCCCTCACCCGGAGAGGGCATCACGGTGCTCTCCAAACCCGTGGGTTCCAAGGCACTGCGGCTTGCTCTGGAAGATATTCTGGCTCTGGAAGACATCCCGGCGCGGGAGGACATCCTCCCTGTCAGATCAGGCCGGCCTGCTCCAGAAGCGCCTTGACCTCGCTGCGCTGAGACAGACCGAAGCGCTTGAACACGCTTGCCAGATGCGCCCGCACGGTATTCTCGCTGATGCCGAGGCTGCGCCCGATCACCTTGTTCTGAAGCCCCTGCGCACAGAGCACGAGGATGTCCTTCTCGCGCGGGGTCAGCACAAGGCGTACCGCTTCATCGACCGGGCTTTCCGGTGTCGTCGCCATGATGCTGCCCAGCACCTCGATCAGCGCATCGGGCCCTGCCCCCTTGGAAAGAACGGCCGCGGCCGCCTCCGCGCCGGGCAGCCCGCGCAGGGCCTCCGGCTCGGTGCCGCTCACCACCAGGATAGGCATGCCGGGGCATTGCTCGGCCAGCGCGAGCAGGGTCGCGATACCGGCGGAGTCGGGCAGGGTCAGATCCAGAATTGCGGCGTTATGAGCGGTTTGGGCGAGGCAGGCCTGAGCCTGTGCCAAGGTGGCGGCCTCACTGAGAAGGGCGGCGGGAAACGCCGCCTGCAGGGCCGTGCGCAGCCCCACCCGCACAAGCGGATGATCATCCACGATGAGAATGCGCGCCTGCCCCATCACCCTGACCTATGCGAGGCTCCAAGCCTAGGCGAGCCCCTTTTCGCGAACAAGCCTCCGCAGCCTGCCGGATGCCTCCCTTTCCAAGGGCACAGCGCGGGACATGACAATCCCCCGTGTTGGACTAGTCCGCTGCGCCGCCTCCCCAAGCATGACGCAGCTGTTAAGATTTAAGTCAGGTTTCCAATGGGACCGCGCCGGCGCTGCCATCCGTTGTGGCGTATTGGTCGCGGAAGGATAAGGGGCAAGACATGATCCGTACTCTGATGCTGGGCACTGGCCTGATCGCCGCCAGCGCGACTTATGCCGCCGATCTGGGCGCGAAAAAGCCAACCCCCGCCGCCGCAACCAGCACCATGTGCAAGGAAAGGCGTGCGCTGCCTGCGGATGCCTTCGGCTTCGCCACAGGCTCGGATGTGGCGGATATGGGCAGCTGGGGCGTCGGCCTCGATACGGCTGGCTCCAAGGGCTATCGTGGAGCGACGGCAGGCACGATCTCGCCCACGCTTCAGGTGTCCGGCTCGTTCTTTCCGTGCCTTGAAGTGGGGCCTTACGTCACCTACGGCCACCA
>JAIUNQ010000018.1 GCA_020161475.1 Pseudomonadota bacterium
GACGTCGGACGAGCAGGCCGAGAGCAGAGCGGCCATCATGACACCGCCCAAAAGCTTCGGCGAAACACCGACAAAACCAAGTTTACGCATTACCCAACCCGTACGCTAACCAAACCGGATGATGCGTCGAGTAAAAACCGATTCAGCTTAAAGCGCGGTTAGGTTGCGTGGTTACCCAAACATGAATTAACGCTATCGGCGAAAACCGGGCAGCCTCACAAAACCGCTGGAATCCCATCGCGCAGCGGCGGCAGGCGGGAGATGCCGTGATCATGCGGCTCGATAACGCGGCCCGCTGATTTATGCCAGGTCATGAGGTGGCAAGTGCCGGAGCGCTTGCGCGCGCCCAAAGCCAGACCGCCGTCCTTGAGACGCTCGAAAACGTGGTTGGGCAGCGCATCCACCGTGCCGTTGAGGATGAGGCGATCGAAGCCGCCGAGGTGATCGACACGGGCCAGCCCATCGGCCTGATGCAACTCGACGTGGTGCAGCCCAAGGCGTGAGAGCGCCCGCTCCGCTCCCCGGACAAGCGTGAGATACCGCTCCAGAGAGACAACCGAGCAGCCAAGGCGCGCCAGAAGGCCCGCCATGAAGCCAGAGCCGGTGCCGATTTCCAGCACGCGCAAGCCCGGCTGGAGTTTGAGCAGCACGAGGTGACGCGCCAATGTGGCCGGATCAATCGCCTCTTCGCCGCAGGGCAGCGGCAGATGCAGGTTCGAATACAGCAGGTGCGACGGCGTTTCCGGCAGAAACAGCGCTCTGGGCGTACGCTCGAAGGCGTTGAGCAGCGAGGGCTCGGTCAGCCCGCGCGAGCGCAGATGCAGCACGAAACGCGCGAGTTCGGTATCAAAACCACCCTCGCCTTCCGCCTCATGCGCATCCCTGTCACTCATCCGCCCAGCACCTCGGCAAGGCGGGTGACGGAGGGAAGATCGGTGAGGTCCAGCCGCAGCGGGGTGATGGAAATCTTGCCATCCGCCAGCGCGTGGAGGTCCGTGCCCTCGGCGGGCTCCACCCGGCCACGCCCGAAGGCGAGCCAGAAATACGGGTTGCCGCGCCCGTCATGGCGGGGTTCCACCTGCAACAGATCCATGTTGCGCTGGCCCTGAAGCGCCACGGTGACGCCGGTGACCTCTTCGGGCGCGCGCGCCGGAAAGTTGACGTTGAGCAGGATGCCCGGCTCCATGCCCGCCGCCAGCAGCTTGCGGATGATGCCGGGGCCATGGGCCAGCGAACAGGCGTAATCCGGGTTTTCGCGGGTGGCGAAATTATAGGCCTGAGACATGGCGATGGAGGGCACGCCGAGGATGGTGCCTTCCATGGCCGCCGCGATGGTGCCCGAATAGGTGACATCTTCCGCAACATTCTGCCCGCGATTGACGCCAGAGAGCACGAGGTCAACCTTCATCCCCTTGAGGATGTGGCGCAGGCCCATGATGACGCAATCGGTCGGGGTGCCTTTGACGGCGAAATGGGTGTCGTCGATCTTGCGCAGGCGCAGCGGATCATTGAGCGAAAGCGAATGCGAGACGCCCGATTGGTCCATCTCGGGGGCGACGACATAGACATCATCGGTCAGCGCGCGGGCGATCTCCTCCAGCACTTTCAGGCCGGGGGCGTGGATGCCGTCGTCGTTTGTGACAAGTATTCTCACTTTTTCGCTCCGCGAAGGTTCCTCGCATGAGGGGCTTTCGCCCCTCGGCTCGGGCGGCCATTCGGCCTTGCGGCCCCAAGGGGGGCCGGGTTTTTCTTTCTCGTCATGGCCGGGCTTGGCCCGGCCATCCACGACTTTGTGCCGTGGAAGACAGTCGTGGATGCCCGCCACAAGGGCGGGCATGACGGTCGTAACTCTTACGCTTTCGCGATGCGCGTGAGGCCGCCCATGTAGGGGACCAGCACATCCGGCACGGTAATCGAGCCATCCGGGTTCTGGTAGTTCTCCATCACCGCGATCAGCGCGCGGCCCACGGCGAGGCCGGAGCCATTGAGCGTGTGGACGAAGCGCGTGTCCTTCTCGCCAGCCGCGCGGGTGCGCGCGTTCATGCGGCGGGCCTGGAAATCCCCACACACCGAGCAGGAGGAAATCTCGCGGTAGGTCGCCTGCCCCGGCAGCCAAACCTCGATGTCGTAGGTTTTCTGGCTCGCAAAGCCCATATCCCCGGTGCAGAGCGTCATGGTGCGGAAATGCAGGCCCAGCTTTTTCAGCACGGTTTCAGCGCAGTTGATCATGCGCTCGTGCTCGTCTTTCGAGGTGTCGGGCGTCGTGATCGAGACCAGCTCCACCTTGTTGAACTGATGCTGGCGCAGCATGCCGCGCGTGTCGCGCCCCGCAGAGCCCGCTTCCGCGCGGAAGCACGGGGTGAGCGCGGTCAAGCGCAGCGGGAGTTCCTCGGTCGGGGTGATCGCCTCACGCACGAGGTTGGTGAGCGAGACTTCAGCGGTCGGGATGAGCCAGTGAGTTGAAAGGTTTAGGGTGTTTCTTGTTGCTGCAATCGCAGAAACAGCCCCCTTTTTTATCATCTCAAACGTTTCCTCGACTGAAAATGGCGTTTGATTTTCGGCTAATAGATCGCTTTGAATTCTATGAACTTCTTTCGGAAATTCTGATGTCACGACATCAAAAATCTCGTCAAAATCAACCTCAGTCGTTGCGCGGAACTGATCCTCGCGGAACTTCGGCAGCTGCGCGGTGCCGAACATGGCATCGTCTTTCACGAGGATCGGCGGGTTCACCTCGGTGTAGCCATGCTCCGAGGTGTGCAGATCGAGCATGAACTGGCCGAGCGCGCGCTCAAGGCGGGCGATGCCGCCCTTGGTGACGACGAAGCGCGAACCCGAGAGCTTGGCGGCGGCTTCGAAATCCATCATCCCCAGCGCTTCGCCCAGCGCGACATGGTCCGCACCGGTCTCCAAGCGCTTGGCGGGAATCGGCAGTTTTCCGCCGGGAATATCGGCATGGGCGGCGATGAGCGTTTGCACGTTGCCATGCTCGTCCTCGCCTTGCGGCACCTCATCGAAGGGCACATTGGGAATGGCGGAGAGGATGTCGCGGATGGCGGCTTCCTTCTCGGCGGTTTCCACCTCCAGCGCCGCGAGGCGCTCCTTGCCTGCCGCGACTTCGGCTTTTAGCGCTTCCGCCTTGGCGGCGTCTTTGGCGGCCATCGCCGCGCCGATTTCCTTGGAGGCCGCGTTGCGGCGTGCCAGCAGCGTTTCCTTCTCGGTCAGCGCAGCGCGATATTCGGCATCGAGGCGGATGATGTCGTCGACCTTGGCGGCCTCCTCCGGCTTGTTACGGCGGAGCATGGCGGCCTTGAGGGCATCCGGGTTGGTGCGAACGGCGCGGATATCGTGCATGGCAGGTCTCGAATCGGCTTTGCGGCAGAAATGTCAGCACCGCATGTAGCAAGGCCGCGCACGAGGGGCAAAGGCGCAGGCGCCAAGAGGCTGGATCCCCGCCTGCGCGGGGATGACATCTGACAGCTTTCAGGAAGGATCAGGCTTCGGCCTGCCCGGCGTTTCCCGCCTGCGGCGTCCTCACTCGGCCTGCGGCGCTTCCGTCTTCTGCTTCTTCTTTTCCACGAAGCCGACGGCGATGATCGCCAGCTCATAAAGGGCGAGCGTGGGCACCGCGAGCGCAAACTGGCTCATGATATCGGGCGGGGTCAGCACCGCCGCCGCGATGAACACCAGAACGATGGCATAGCGGCGCTTCTCGCGCAGGAAATTCGCATCGATCAGCCCCACGCGCGCCAGCAGCGTGAGCACCACCGGCAGCTGGAAGGTGATGCCGAAGGCGAAGATCAGCGTCATGATGAGGCTGAGGTAATCATCCACCTTGGGCAGCAGCGAAATCTGGGCCTGCCCCTCGGAAGCGGATTGCTGCATGGCGAGCGAGAACTTCATCAGCATCGGCATGGCGACAACCATGACCATGGCCGCCCCGAGCAGGAAAAAGACCGGCGTGGCAATGAGATAGGGACGGAAGGCGTCCTTCTCGTCCTTGTAGAGGCCGGGCGCGACGAACTTGTAGAGCTGCACCGCGATGACCGGGAATGCGAGGAACGCGCCGCCGAAGATCGCGAGTTTCAACTGCACGAAGAAATATTCGAGCGGGTGGGTGTAGATCAGCGGGGCTTTGTCCGCGCCGCCGGCCGCCCAGATGTAGGGCCAGACCAGAACGGAATAGATCTGCTTTGCGAAGGCGAAGGACAGCACCGTCATGGCAATGAAGGCCAGCAGCGCCTTGATGATGCGCGAGCGCAGCTCGATCAGGTGCTCCATCAGCGGCGCGCGCGAGGCGTCGATATCCTCCGCGCCGGCCCGGTCGGCGTTGAGGCTGGAGGCGATGACGCGCTTTTCCTCCGTGGCGGGCACGATCTCGCTCATGCTTCACCCTCGGTGCTGGCGGCCTTCTTGCGGCGTTTGGGCTTGGGTGCCTCTTCCGCCGCCGGTTCGGGGGTGGCGGGCTCTGCTGCGACAGGCTCCGCCGGGGCTTCCTCGACAGGCTTCTTGCGGCGCTTGGGCTTGGGCGCTTCTTCTGCCACAGGGGCCGCGGCCTCGGCTTCGGCTACCACGGTCAGCGGCTCGGGCGTCACATCGGCAGCGGTGGGCAGGGTCACGTTGGTCGCGGCGGCGAGATCGGCTTCGAGCGAGCGGGCGCTCTCGTTGATCGAGGCCAGAGAGGAGGACAGCTCGTCCTTGATGGTGCTGACGGGGTTTGTCGCCGCCTGATAGGCGTTGGTGGCGACATCCTTGGCTTCGGTGAAGCTCTTCTGCACATCCGCGAGGTCCGCCTCACGCATGGCATCGTCGAACTGGTTGCGGAAATCGCCCGCCATGGTGCGCAGTTTCGCGACCGCGCGTCCGACATTGCGGATCACACCCGGAAGTTCCTTGGGGCCAATTACCACCAGCGAGACGACGCCAATGACGACAAGCTCGCTCCAGCCGACATCAAACATGAATTATCCGGCCCTTCTGGCCCGCCGCATCCGCGACGGGCGAGGTCAACGCGCCTGAAATCAGGCCTTCTGCTCGGTCTTGGTGGCGACGGTCTCGCCCGGCTTGGCCTCAAGTTCCTTCTTGGCGGCCTCGGCGGTGTCCTCGTCCTTCATGCCGGCCTTGAACGACTTGATGCCCTTGGCGACGTCGCCCATCAGCTCCGGAATCTTGCCGCGGCCGAAGAGCAGCAGCACGATCACCGCTACCACCAGCCAATGCCAGATGCTCATGCTGCCCATGTCACGCCTCCGATACGCGTCTTACCCTGGACCCTTGCGGGCCGATTGATTGCTTGGCGGAACGTAGGGTGTCTTACCCACAAAGACAATACGTGTTTGCCCGGACACGCCTGCGCTTGTGGGAAAGCCCTTAACGTGGCGGGGCTTCTTCGGGCGGCTTGTCATCCCCGTTGGGGTTGAGGGGGGCCTCCTGCGCCAGCGCTTCAAGGCGCTCCTCGCTCATGGTGAGGAACAGGTCGTCTTCCAGCGGGTCCTCCTCCGGCCCGGAGCCGGGCACATCCGAGGGCAGCGGCAGGGAAAGGCCCTGCGGCACCTTGCCCTCCACCAGCCCGGAGGCGACGATTTCCTCCAGATTCGGTAAGTCCGCGATGCGATCGAGCCCGAAGGCGATGAGAAAACCCTCCGTCGTGCCGAAGGTGACGGGTCGGCCCGGCGAACGCCTGCGTCCGCGCATGCGAATGAAGCCCGCCTCCAGCAGCAGATCGAGCATGCCCTTATTCATCTGCACGCCGCGAATCTGCTCGATCTCGGTGCGGGTGACGGGCTGATGATAGGCGATGATGGCGAGCACCTCGAGCGCGGAGCGCGAGAGCTTTTTCGGCTCGGCCTCCCCCTCCGGCTTGAGCAGGTGGCCGAGATCCGGCGCGGTTCGGAACATCCATTTGCCGGCCAGACGCACAAGGTTGACCCCGCGCGGGCGATAGAGGCGCTCCAGCTCACCGAGGACCGCGTCGATCTCGACGCCAGCGGGCATCCGGCGGGCCAGATCCTCGGCGGATAGTGGCTCGGGCGAAGCAAAGAGCAGCGCTTCGGCTACGCGCACCCCCTGCTGGAAGCGGCGCTCGCTTTCGCCCTCCTGCACGATCCGGGGGGAAAAACCGCTCATGGCGCCCCCTCCCCGGTTACGCGCTTGAGGTAAAGCGGTGCGAAGGGGGCCTCCTGCCTAAGTGCGACGCGCCCTTCGCGCGCCAATTCAAGGGCTGCGACAAGGCCGGATGCGGTGGCCGAGCGGACCCCTGCACCATCCTCTGTTTCGTGCAGCGTGCTGGCGAGCAGGGAGAGTGGCAGCCATTGGGCGCTCTCCCCCACCAGCCGCTCCAGCAGGGCGCGCGCCTCGGGGATCGACAGCGTCTTGCGCGTCACCAGATGGTAGGTGGGCTTCACCGAGCCGATGCGCCATTGACCGTAAGCCACCAGCAATTCGGGCAACGAGACCTGCCATGCGGGGCGATGATCGGCCAGTGTGACCTCGCGCAGGCCACGCGGCTGAGTTTCGCCATGCTCGCTCAGGCGGTTGCCGAGCAGATCACCCAGCTTGCGGAAGGCCGCGAGGCGCTCCAGCCGGGCAGCCAGCTCTTCCGCGAGTTCCTCGCCCGCCGGGGCGGTATCGTCCGGGGCGCGCGGCAGCAGCAGGCGCGACTTGAGCCAAGTGAGCCATGCCGCCATGACGAGATAATCCGCCGCGATTTCCAGCCGCAGGGCTTTGGCTTGCGCCACAAAGCCGAGATACTGCTCGGCCAGCGCCAGCATGGAAATGGCGGAAAGGTCGATTTTCTCGCGCCGGGCGAGATCGAGCATCAGATCGAGCGGGCCTTCATAGCCCGACAGCGCCAGCATGAGGCGCGGGGCGTCCTCGTGCGTTTCAAAGTCCGGCGGGGCGTCGATCTCGGGGCTCATGCCCAGGCTCGCTGTTCTGACGCATTTTGTCCCGATGAACCGGCTCCCACTTCATCGCAAAACACTCCTGTATTATACCCCCGTTGCCAGCAGTTCGGCCAGACGCGCCTGAGCCTTTTCCCGCTCGAACGGCGTGGGGCGCAAGCTCGCGACCAGCCGGGTCAGGCGCTCGCGCACCTCAAGGTCAATCGGCGGGCATCCCTGCGCGATGGGGGTCATTTCCTCCGGCTCGCCGTTGCAATGGAGCACAAGATCGCACCCCGCCGCCAGCACGGCATCGCGCCGCTCTTGGAATGAGCCGGAGAGCGCCTTCATCGAGAGGTCATCGCACATCAGCAGGCCGGAAAAGCCCATCTGGCCGCGAATAACCTCGCTGATCACCTTGCGCGAGGTGGTGGCGGGCTTTTGAGCATCATATGCCGTGAAGATGACATGCGCGGTCATGGCCAGCGCGCAATCACCCAGCGCGCGGAAGGGCGGGAAATCGTGGCTCTCCAGCTCGGCGCGGCTGGCGTCCACCACCGGCAGCGCGAGGTGGCTGTCCGCCATGGCGCGGCCATGGCCGGGAATATGCTTGATGATGGGCAGCACGCCGCCCTCCACCAGACCCTGACTGGCAGCGCGGCCCAGCGCCATCACCGGGGTGGGCTGCTGGCCATAGGCTCTGTCCCCGATGACGCTGTCGGCACCGGGGATCGGCACATCGAGCACGGGCAGGCAATCGACATTGATGCCGAGGGCATGAAGATCATCCGCGATCAGGCGCGCGCCGAGGAAAGCCGCCTCCCCCGCCATATCCGGATCATGCGCCCAGAGGCGTCCGTAATCCGCGCCGCGCGGATAGGCGGGCCAATGCGGCGGGCGCAGCCGCGCCACGCGCCCGCCTTCCTGATCGATCAGGATCAGGGCATCGGGGTTCTGCGCGGCATCCTTCATGGCCTGAACAAGCGCGCGAACCTGATCCGGGCTGTCGATGTTGCGGCGGAACAGGATGAAGCCCGCCGGGCGATGCTCACGATAAAAAGCGGTTTCGAAATCCGAGAGCGTGAAGCCTTTGGCGCCGAGAATGAGCGGTTTCATCGGGTGGGGCATGGCTTCGTTCCGGTTCGATCAAAAAAAGGGCGGCGGTTTGGCACCGTCGCCCCTTGGTAGCCGATTCGGCGGGGTTTTCCTTGCGGATGTCCCGCCCAGGACTTTTGTTGCCGCTGCAGGCCCGCTTACTGCTTGGTGATGAAGCAGTTGCCGCCTGCGGCTTTCACGCGATTGCAGGCTTCGTTCGCCGCCTGCTGGGAGGGGTAGCCCCCGGCGCGCACGCGGTACACGGTTTGGCCGTTGGCTTCGCCGGAGACCACGCGGGCTGCCTTGCCGCCCAAGGCGCCGGAGAACTTGGCACCGAGCGTGGAAGCCGCCGAGCGGGCATCCGCTTCCGTCGGGCGGGAGGCGAGCTGCACCGCAAAGGAGCCGGAAGCTGCCGCCGGGGCCGCCTTGGGCTGACCATCGTTGGAGAGCTGAAGCGGGGCATTGGCGCTGCGCTGGGCTTTTTCCGGGGTGGCCTTTTCTGGGGCCTTGGCTTTCGGGGTTGCCGAAGCATTGGCGACCTTGGCCGGCGTTGTGGCCTTGGGGGCTTCTGTCTTGGGCGTATCGGCCTTCTTAGGCGGGCGAGCCTCGGACTTGGGTTCGGCTTTGGGCGCGCCGATCCTGTCGGGCGGGGTGTTGAGTTCCGCGGCGGAGGGCACGTTGATCTTGCCGTTGTCTGCCTTGGGCGCGCTGCCTGCACGGGCTGCGTTGCCGGCTGCGATGGCGGCAATAGCCGCTCCACCCGCCGCAGCGGCGGCGCCCATGCCCGGACCGGAGGCGGAAGCCTCGGCGCCGGTCTGCACACGAACAGAGGTGACGCGACGGGCTTCAACATCGGCCGGCTTCTGCCCTGCCTGCACGGATTCCACCGCCGGTGTCGAAGGGCCGCCCTGCTGGAACGGATTGGGCGATACGATCCGCACGGATTCGCGACGCGTGACTTCCTTCAGGTCCAGCGGCTGTTCGGTGGTGTTCACCACCTGCTTGGCCGGGCCGGTATCCTTGATGACATCGCGGCCAGAGAGCACCTGCGCGTTCTGATTGGGGATTTCGACGCCGCCAGGGTTGGCGGGCTTTTCCTTGGTGGGTTCTGTTTTGGCGGCGATCACCGGCACATCACCACTCGTGGCATGCTTCTTCGAGCCGCCAAAGGCAAAGATGCCTCCGACAATGGCGAGACCCGCAACAGCGACACCGCCGAGCGCCATGAAGACACCGCGTGAGCGGCGAACATCGGAGGTCGGGGGCTCTTCCGTGGCATAGCTTGCCGCAGCGGCCTCTGCGGCGAGGCGCTCTTCCATCGCATCCAGAGCGGAGGGCGCCGGGGGAAGTGTGGCTTCCGGCGCGGCAGAGGGATAAGCCGGGGCGGCGGCATAGGGCTGCGGCGCGGGTGCGTAAACCGGCTCCACGTAGGGCTCGTGGTGATAGGCGCTGGCCGGTGCGGGCGTCTCGTACACCGGCTCGGGGTAAGGCAGCGGTGCAGGCGCGGGTTCCGGCGCGGCAAGGCTCGGCTCGCCCGGCATCGAGAGGCGCGAGGCATCAAAGCGGCGCAGTTCTTCCTCGAAGGCTGCGAGCGGATCTTCAGGCAGCGGTGCCGGGGTCGGCTCCGGGGCTTTGGGCGCGGGGGCAGCGGGTGCCAGATGCGTTTCCACATGCGGCGGGCTGGCCCAATCGCGCGAGAATTCGGCTTCAAGGTGGGCGAGCGGTTCCGGATGCGGTGCGGGGACCGCCGGAGCCGTGGTCAGCGGCGGAAGCTCGGGCAAGGCCGGCTCGACCGGGAGCGGTGCCGGGGTTGCCGCCACAGGGGCCGCTGGCACCTCCGGGAGCGAGAAATCGAGCGGCTGCTCGATGAGGCGCGTCAGCTCCGCCATGGCGTCGTGATCCGCCTTGGTCATCGGGGCTTGCGCGGCCTTTCCGGGCGCGGTGGCCACGGGCTCGTCATGGAGGCTCTCCCGCAAAAGCTTTTCGAAAGCTTCGAGATCGGAGAGCGAGGGCTCCTTGCGTCCGTGATCGTTCGGGTTCATGGCCGCCTGTCCTTGTCAAAACGCAACACCAGCGAAGACAGACAGCCAAGGCTAAAATGCGGCAGGATCAGCGCATTTCCTGCGGAGCAGACACGCCGAGGAGCTTGAGCCCGTTGGCGATGACCGTCCCCGCGGCCTTGACGAGTGCGAGCCTCGCCGAAGTACCTTTTCGGTCATCGTTATTAATAAACTTCAAATCTGGCAAATCCTTGCCGCGATTCCACAAACCGTGGAAAGCACTTGCGAGATCGCTGAGGTAGAAAACCACCCGATGCGGCTCTCTCGTGGTGGCCGCCTGCTCGATGAGGCGCGGGAAGGCCGCGACCAGCCGGATGAGCGCGCGCTCGTACTCATCCTTCAGGATCGAGAGGTCCGCGCCTGCCATTTCCGCATCCAGAATCGGCACCGCGCCAAAAGCGGCATCCGCCTGGCGGAACACCGAGCAGATGCGGGCATGGGCGTACTGCACATAGAAAACCGGGTTGTCCTTCGACTGTTCCAGCACCTTGGCGAGGTCGAAGTCGAGTTCGGCATCATTGGTGCGGTTGAGCATCATGAAGCGGATGGGGTCACGCCCCACCTCGTCGATGACATCGCGCAGGGTGACGAAGCTGCCCGCGCGCTTGCTCATCTTCACCGGCTCGCCGCCGCGCATCAGGCGCACCATCTGCGCGAGGCGCACTTCGAGGTTGCCCGCATTGTCGGTCGCGGCCTTCACCGCAGCCTGCATGCGCTTGACGTAGCCGCCGTGATCCGCGCCCCAGACGTCGATCATCTTGGCGAAGCCGCGCTCGAACTTGGAGGCGTGATAGGCGATGTCCGAGGCGAAATAGGTGTAGCCGCCATCCGCTTTCAGCAGCGGGCGATCCACATCATCCCCGAACTGCGTGGCGCGGAACAGGGTCTGTTCGCGGTCTTCCCAGTCCTCGTCCTTCTGGCCCTTGGGGGGCGGCAGGCGACCCTCATAGATCAGGTCGCGGGCACGGAAATCAGCCAGCACGGATTCAAGAAAATTCTCTCCCCCCATTTTGCCGCTAACAGTCGTTGCCGAGAACAACTTGGAGGTTGGGCTCTTACCAAGCTTGACTGCTTCGTCGATGTCCTTTTTTGCAAAATACCCGCGAACACCGCTGGCAGGACCATCAATCAGGTCGAACGAGTCGGAGCAGTAAAAAACAGGTTTCTCATACTCCCGTTTGAAGAGGACTGTTTTTTCAGAGAGCGATTTTTCCGAAAAGAAAACATCAAACTTGATGTCGATCGCTTCGAGGTCAGACAGAATCATCACGAGCATCGACTCGATCGCATACTGCCTGACTTTAGGAAGCCACTCGCTCTCATCGAGAGATTCTAGAGAATCGCCAAAGTCATAGGCCAGTTGTTTCCCAACGGGGATGAGGTAGTCACCGGGGTAGAGCCCCTCGCCCACCTCGCCCACGTTGCGGCCCAGCGCCTCGCGGTAGCGGTGGAAGGCAGAGCGCGCCAGCACATCAACCTGCGCGCCGGCGTCGTTGATGTAATACTCGCGCGTGACATCATAGCCCGCAAAGGCGAGCAGGTTGGCGAGTGCATCGCCATAGACCGCGCCGCGCCCATGGCCCACATGCATCGGCCCCGTGGGGTTGGCGGAGACGTACTCGACGTTGATCTTCTCGTTTCCACCCATGCTGGAGCGGCCGTAATCCGCCCCCAGCGCGTTGGCGACATGCACCACGGCTTCAAAGGCTTCCGGCTTGAGCGTCACGTTGATGAAGCCCGGCCCGGCCACTTCCACCTTGGCATATTTGCCGGTGGCGACAATGCCTGCGGCGATCGCCTCGCCCAGCGCGCGCGGGTTGGTGCGTGCTTCCTTCGAGAGCACCATGGCCGCGTTGGTGGAGATGTCACCATGGCTGGCATCGCGCGGGGGCTCGACCGTGGCGCGGGCGCGCGTCGCCGGGGGAATCATCGCGGTGATCGGCAAGGTGCTCAGAACAGCGTCGAGATCGGCGGCGAAGTCGTGGAAGATGTTCATGACAGGTTATCCGTTTGCAGCCTTTCGCACTAGCGAAGGTCGCGGCTATCGTCAAACATTGCCCGCCAACTTGTGGGGCTTGCAGCGGTTTGCGTGGTTGATACGCTTCCAATTCAATCAGCAAGCCGGGGAACAAGCATGGCGGAATCTCAGGAGCGTTTCGCGCTCGTCACCAACGCGACAGGGTTTGGCGGTCCGCCCGCAGTTCAGGCGCTGCTCGATGCGGGCTTTGTTGTGCTGGCGCATGATGCAGCTTTCTCTGATTCAACGGTTTGGGACCGGTTCTGCAATGGGCGTGCACAGCTGGAGCGCATTTCTGCTGCTCTGCCGGAAGAGGTGGTGGCGCAGGCCTTTGCACGGGCGGGCACCCTGCCCGCGATTGTGAGCAACGATCATTACCCGGCCCCCGCGCTGCTGCCGGAGGGCGCACCCGTGGAAGAGCTGCGCGCCAATTACATGAAGCTCGTGGAGTTTCCCTTCCGCATTCTGCAGGCGGCCCTGCCGCATCTCAAGCAGCAGGGCAGCGCCAACTTCGTGCTGGTGACCTCCAATCGCACCAAGCTCCCGCTCTCGGGTGGTGCCTTTGCGGATGCCGCACGCGCCGCGATCAACGCGATGGTTCGCTCACTGGCGATCGACTGTGCGCCCTACGGCATCACCGTGAACGCGGTGGCCCCCAATTTCCTCTACAGCGAGGCCTATTATCCCAGCGCGCTCTTCAAGGAGACAGACCGCGGGCGGGACTACATCCGCGCCAGCGTGCCGGTCGGTCGGCTGGCCGATCCTTCCGAGATCGGCGAGGTGATCGCTTTCCTTGCCACGGCCAAGACCCGCTTCATGACGGGGGCGATCATTGATTTTTCGGGCGGCTGGCCGTTTGCGCCGGCGCGCCCGTCGTAATCCTCACCGCAGTTTGGGCGTGGTGGCAAAAAGCCGCTGATGCTCCTGAATGGCGAAGCGATCCGTCATGCCGGCGATGTAGTCGGCCACCTTGCGGGCGTAACGCAACTCGTCCTCCTGCGCTTCATGCCCGATGAGGGAAGGCTCGGCCATGTAGCGGGCAAACAGATCGCGCAGGATGGTGTCTGCCGCATCCCGCATCTTTTGGACATGGGGGTGGCGATAGACCTTGGTGAACATGAAGCGCTTGAGCGCCCTCTCCTTCCCGGCTATCTCGTCCGAGAATGCGATGACGGGGTGGTCGGCCGCACGGATGTCGTCAACGCTTTCAGGCGCGAGCGAAACAAGGCGGCGCTCGCTCTCGGCTGCGGCGTCCTCCACCAACTGCGTGATGAGCCTGCGCATGATCTCGTGGCCCTTGCGGCCACTGTCGAGCCCCGGCCAGCGCGCATCGATCTGCGTGATGATGTCGGCGATAAAAGGCACGTCTTTGAGGTCATCCGGGGCGATCAGCCCGGCGCGGATGGCGTCATCCACGTCATGGGCATCATAGGCGATATCATCCGCAATGGCCGCGACCTGCGCCTCGGCGGAAGCATAAGAGGCGATATCCAGCGGAAACAGCTTCTCGAACTCCAGAATAGCACCGGGAATGCCGGTTTTCGCGTAGCGCGGCGTGGGCGCACCGGAAGAATCAATCAGAGGGCCGTTGTGCTTGACCAGCCCCTCCAAGGTCTCCCACGTCAGGTTGAGGCCATCGAAAGCGGCATAGCGATGCTCGAGGCGCGTGACGATGCGCAGGGTCTGGGCGTTGTGGTCGAAGCCGCCATAGGGCTGCATCACGGCATCGAGCGCATCCTCTCCGGCATGGCCGAAGGGGGTGTGGCCCAGATCATGCGCCAGCGCGAGGGTTTCCGCGAGATCTTCATCCAACCCCAGAATCCGGGCCAGTGCACGGGCGATCTGCCCCACCTCGATCGAATGCGTGAGGCGGGTGCGGTAATGGTCGCCCTCGTGCTCCACGAAGACCTGCGTCTTGTGCTTGAGGCGGCGGAAGGCGTTGGAGTGGATGATGCGGTCGCGGTCGCGCTGGAAATCCGAGCGCGTGGGCGAGACCGGCTCGTCGATCAGACGCCCGCGGGAGGCCTTCCATTGCGAGGCAAAGGGCGAGAGCACACGCTCTCGATGAAACAACACGTCAAAACCCTCGCTGTCTCCGGTTGCCAATCCTGTCGGGGTTCTTACATTTCAGAACGGAATAACAAAAGGCGGGCCCGCCTTGAACGGTGCCCGGAGACCCCATGAAGTTCGATATCGCCAGCCATACCTCTGCTCCCGCCGCGCCCGCCCCGCAAGCGGCCCCTTTGGGCGTGAGCGATTCCGCCGCCGCGCGCCTTGCCGTGATTCTGGCGGGCGAAGGTGCCGGTGCCATGATGCGGGTGGCGGTCGAGGGCGGTGGCTGCTCGGGCTTCCAGTACAAGTTCGATATCGTGCAGGCCGCCGAGCCGGATGACTTCGTGATCGAAAAGGGCGGCATCAAGGTGCTGGTGGATGCCACCTCCGCCCCGCTGCTGGCAGGCTCGATTCTGGATTACGTGACCGAGCTTCTGGGCGCGAGCTTCAAGATCGTGAATCCGAACGCCACGGCGTCCTGCGGCTGCGGCACCAGCTTCAGCCTGTAAACGGCGTGCGCCGGCGCCTTTGACCCGCGCGTTTTATTGTCGGGCTGTGGGGTAACAACGAGATCGCACCTTCACAGGCGCGCGGCAAAAGAGTGCTATTGCTGCGCCCAATGCCTTGGGTTGCCTCATCCTTGAGCTGCGATAAACCGGTTTCCACTTTGTCGCGCCTTGCTCTAGCCTTGATGCGGTTCGATTCCGTGACTTTTCCCACCCGACAGGTGATTCATGTCTGATACGCCCAATTCCCCCACGCCCGCGCCGAAATCCGGCGGCAAGGGGCTTCTCATCGGTGCGGTGGCACTGGCTGGTGTCGCCGCTGCCGGGGCGATGCTGTTCATGAAGAACGGGGCAACCCCGCCCGCCTCCGCGCCGCAGGCCAGCGCGCCGGTCGCCCCCCCTGCCCCGGTTCCGCCGCCTGCGCCCAAGCTTTTCAGCGAAGCGATTGGTGACGTCGAGGCCACCACGGCTTTCGGTTCGGTGGCGCTCAAGGGCGTCAAGACGGTCAACGCCAACCTGACCAAGGATGACGTGATTGCCGCGCTCAAGGGTGATCTCGCGCTGCTGTCCAAGCTGAATGCCGAGGCTGTCACGGCGGAGAGCCTGATCTGGGTGCAGAAGGGTGTCACCTCCAACAGCACGACCTACGAGGCGCTCGAAGCCCGCGCGATCAAGGCGGGTGTTATCGGCACCCTCGTTTCCGCCAAGGGCACCAGCATTGGCCGCAAAGGCGAGAAGCAGGAAACGCATACCACCTTCGAGGGAGTCTCCGTCGAAGCGCTCGATGTGCCGCTGATGGTGCGCTGGTTCGTCGAGTCTGACCCGGAGGGCAAGGCAGAGCTGAAGAGCCTGCACGGTGCCTATGTCATCAAGTCGATGAAGGTGGCCATGGAGGGTGCCAACGTCGATTTCGGGGCGTTCACCTTCGCGGGCAGCAAGGTTCGTCCTGCGCGTCGTTCGGTCAACAGCCTGATCGCCGATCTTCAGACCTATTCCGAGCAGAACAAGGCCAAGGAGGAAGCCGCCAAGGCACCGGCCGCGCCGCAGGACGGCAAGCCCGCCCCTGAAGCGCCCAAGGAAGCCAAGAAGCCGGATGAAGCCAAGCTGTTTCTCGCCTTGCTGGACCTGTTCTCCAGCTTCGAGGTGGGCAAGGGTGCCATCGAGGGCATCAAGATCAGCGCCAAGGAGCCCAAGAACGATGGGCCCAGCGGCGGCGAGGTGCGCAAGATCACCTTCGGCGGCGGTGCCATGGGTGGCCTCGGTATGGAAGGCATGAGCATCACCGGTAACGACGGTTCGATGAGCATCGGCAAGGTCGATATGCGCGGCGATCTCACCGCGCTGTTCATGGTGGGGGCGGACAAGGCGATGCGCGCCAGCGCTGATACGCTGACCCCGGCGGACAAGGAGCTTCAGGACGTGATCCGTGCGCGCCTTGCCAAGACGCCGCTGCCCGATCTCTCCTTCGGCATTGAAAATGTCTCGGGTGATTTCCCGAACCAGAAGGGCAAGCCCGAGGCGGGCCGCCTCGCCTTCACGCTGGGCCGTTTTGCGCTCACCTCGGGTGGTTTCGTCTCGGTGACGCCGACCCGCTTCGACTATCTGCTTGAAAAGCTGGATGTCCCGCTGCCCAAGGACAGCCGTGACGCCACCGCCATTGCCCTGCGCGAAATGGGCATGGAGCGCATCAATCTCGGTGCGCGCGTCACCGCCAGCTGGAACGAGGCCACGCAGGGGCTGACCATCAAGGAAATCTCGACCGATGTGGCCCAACTCGCCCGCCTCGCCATCAATGGCGAGATTGGCAATGTGCCGCGCGCCTTCTTCGAGGATCCCAAGACCAATTGGCCCTCTGCCATGGGCGCGACCATCAATTCGCTTGTGATTGATGTCGAGAACAAGGGCGGGCTTGCCAAGCTGGCGGATATTGCCGCCCGCGAGCAGAAGAAGACCGGCGAGCAGATGCGCAAGGAGTTCGCCACCATCGCACCGCTGCTGATCGCGGGTGTGCTGGCGGGGCATCCGGATTCGGGCAAGGTCGCGCAGGCGGTTGCGGACTTCATCCGCAACCTCAACAGCCTGCACCTCAAGGTGACAGCGGCTGGCCCCAATGGCATCGTGCTGACGGATCTGGTGACGGCCTCGTCCAACCCGGCTGAATTCGCCCAGAAACTGCGCTTCGAGATCGAGGGGAAGTAACGCTCCTCGAAGGAGCGCCCCTCACCTTCCAGCGTTGCCAAGCCGGGGTACGCCCCGGCTTTTTTTATGGCTCTTTGGCTTTGGGGGCTTCGCTTTGCGCCGGGTGTCCCGCGATCTCCGGTGCGCCGACAGCATCGAGTGAGCGCTTGAGTTCTTCCTGGGAGTCCTTGTCCACAATCGCGAGCGGGACATTGACGATGACGCTGGCGGTGCCGGTGAGCAGCGCGCCCGCGCGATAGGCCAGCGACCCACCGGCACCGGAGGAAAACTGATGTCCCGCCGAGAGGTGCTTGCCGATGGCCTGCACCACCAGCGGGCTGGATGAGAATTTGCCGTGGCCGAGCGAGTCGTCGCTTTTCACGCCCGTCAGATCGGCGATGCGGATGCCGAGGCCAGTCAATTCGCTGCGGAGGGGTTCCGCGTTGGGGTTGATGGCCCCCAGACGCGCCGAGCTTTGCGACACCTGCCGCGAGACCGCCAGCGCCTTGTCATCCTGCGACACCATGACGGTGATGCCGGGGCGCGGGCTGCCGAGCGCGGGCACCTGCCGCTTGAACACGTCAATGTCGATATCGGGCGCGGCTAGGATCACTTCGCGGATTTTTGCGGGGACTCGCCCGTTGCGAATGCCCATCTGGCGCAGGGTTTCCATGGTTAGCCACGTGCCCATGGAGTGTGCGAGCACCGTGATCTCCTTGACCTCCGGATTTTCGGACAGGCGCGTCAACGCGCCTTCCAGCGCATCGCGGGAATAGGCCGTGCTCTCGCGGTCAAAGCCATAGGCGAGCAGTTTGCCGCGCGAAGGCCATGTGAACAGGATCGGCACCGCAGGGGTGCGCGAGTCGTGCATGAACTGCGCGAAATCGAACACAGCATCGGTGAAGTGCATGTTGTAGCCATGCACGAACACCAGCACGCGGCGCTGGGGCTGGCGGCGCAGTGCGGCCCGGAAAGCAAGTGCTGCCGTTTCGCGCTCCACCTGCTTGGCATGCAGGGTGGCGAATTCACGCTCCGGGTCCGGTGTGTCGGAGCTGGGCCATTGCACCTCGCCCACCTTGCGCGACGAGTCCGGCGGGATGGAGACAGCAATTTCCGCGAAGCTGAGGTCTTGCCCGCGCTCGCCCGAGAACATCTGGCCCGGCTCGCTCGTGGGTAGGCGCGTTGTCAGCACCAGCATGTCCACGCGCGATGTGCCCGGCGCAGGCTGGGCTATGGGCGTAAGAACATTGCGGTTCTTGTCGCCACAGCCCGCCAGAAGAAGGCTGGGGAGCACCCCGAGAGCCAGCCATTTGCCACGCATGATCACCCCACCTGAGCCTTCTTAGCGCGCCAGCTATAGCGGTTGGGGGAGGAAAAAACCAGCCCTTCCTTCCTTCGGGGTGTCAGCCGGCAGGCGTCTCCGCCTCCTTGGCAAGCGCCTCGCGGATCGCCTGCGCCTGCACCGAGGCGATCGCCGTCATGTTGACGACGCCGCGTGCGGTGGTGGTGGAGGTTGCGATATGCGCCGGGAACGCCGTGCCGAGCAGGATCGGGCCGACGGGGAGCGCGTCGGCGATGACTTTGCACAGCTCGTTGGCGATGTTGGCGGCATCGAGATCCGGCATCACGAGGATATTGGCCTGCCCCTTGAGGCGCGATGAAGGCAGCACGCGGTCACGCACCATATCCGAGAGGGCGGAGTCCGCCTGCATTTCGCCGTCGACCTCCAGCTCCGGGGCGAGCTGGGCAATGCAGTTGGCGGCATTGCGCATCTTGCGGGCGGAGGCCGAGTCGTGGCTGCCGAAGTCGGAGTGCGAGACCAGCGCGATCTTGGGCACAATGCCGAAGCGCTTCACTTCGGTTGCGGCTTTGAGCGCGATATTGACGATCTGATCGAGGCTGGGGTCCTCGTTGACATGGGTGTCGGCGAGGAAGAAGGCGCCCTTCCCCGTGATCATCAGCGTCATGGCGGCGAGGTCCGAGACACCCGGCGCAAGGCCGATGATGTCGCGGATGATCTGAAGGCGCGAGCGGAAGCGCCCGTCGAGGCCGCAGATCATGGCGTCCGCATCGCCCCGACGCACCGCGATGGCCGCGATAATCGAGCTGTTGGTGCGCACATGAGTGCGCGCCGCTTCCGGCGTGATGCCCTTGCGGCCTGCGATATCCAGATAGGTCTGGACGTAATCCTTGTAGCGCGGGTCGGCCTCGGGGTTGATGACCTCGAAATCACGGCCCGGGCGGATGGAGAGCGCGAAACGCTCGCAGCGCTCCTCCACCACCTTGGGGCGGCCCACCAGAATCGGGGTGGCAATGCCTTCCTCGATGGCGGTCAGCGCCGCGCGCAGCGCGCGTTCGTCCTCGCCCTCGGCGTAGATGACGCGGCTGGGGTTGGCTTTGGCGGCGCGGAAGATCGGGCGCATGATGAAGCCCGAGCGGTAGGAGAAGCGGTTGAGCTTCTCCTCATAGGCCGAGAAGCTCTCGATGGGCTTTTTCGCCACGCCGGTTTCCATCGCGGCTTTCGCCACTGCCGGCGCGATGCGCTGGATGAGGCGCGGATCGAAGGGCGACGGGATCAGCATTTCGGGCCCGAAGGTGCGCACGGCGCCGCCGTAGGCACGCGTCACCACGTCGGAGGGGGCTTCACGGGCAAGCTCCGCAATGGCGCGCACGGCGGCCAGCTTCATTTCCTCGTTGATCTGCGTGGCCGCGCAATCAAGCGCGCCACGGAAGATGTAGGGGAAACACAGGACGTTGTTGACCTGATTGGGGTAATCGGAACGGCCAGTGCAGATCATGGCATCCGGGCGCGCTTCGAGCGCGAGTTCCGGCATGATCTCCGGGTTGGGGTTGGCGAGCGCCATCACCAGCGGCTTGGCCGACATCTTCTTGAGCAGCTCCGGTTTCAGAACGCCCGCGGCGGAAAGGCCGAGGAACACGTCCGCGCCCTCGATCACCTCGGCGAGGGTGCGCATCTCGGTTTCCTGCTCGTAAACCGCCTTCCAGCGGTCGATCGGCACCGGGCGGCCCTTATAGACCACGCCGTCGATATCCGTGACCCAGATGTTCTCGCGCTTGATACCGAGCGAAACCAGCAGGTTAAGACAGGCGAGCGCCGCAGCGCCTGCGCCTGACGTGACGAGCTTCACCTCGGAGAGCTTCTTGCCCGCCAGCTCCACGCCGTTGAGAATCGCCGCAGCCACGATGATCGCGGTGCCGTGCTGGTCGTCATGGAAGACGGGAATGTTCATGCGGGCGCGGCACTGGGCCTCCACCTCGAAGCATTCCGGGGACTTGATGTCCTCAAGATTGATGCCGCCGAAGGTCGGCTCCAGCGCGCAGATGAGATCGACCAGCTTCTCGACGTTCTTCTGCTCAACCTCGATGTCGAACACATCGATGCCGGCAAACTTCTTGAATAGAACCGCCTTGCCTTCCATCACCGGCTTGCTGGCCAGCGGGCCGATGTCGCCCAGCCCCAGCACGGCGGTGCCGTTGGAAAGCACGGCGACGAGGTTCTGGCGGGCGGTGAGATGCGCGGCTTCCGCCGGATCATCGACGATGGCTTCGCAGGCGGCGGCGACGCCGGGAGAATAGGCCAAGGCCAGATCTCGCTGGTTGCCCAGCGGCTTGGTGGCAACGACTTCGAGTTTTCCGGGGCGCGGATGACGGTGATAGACGAGTGCGCCTGAACGCAGATCCTTCGACATTTCCACCGGCATGAGCAGCTTCCTCTTCTCGTTTTGTCTTCTTGTTCATTCCATATACTGGCTCATTGCCAGATACTGAAATTTCACCGCACTGGCGAGCCTTCCAGTTGGTCTTGTTCGGAAGGCCGGGCATCACCAGAGTGCATAGCGGCCCAAGATGCACTGGCAATTGTGGAGGTCCGCAAGCTTGCCTCCAAGCACGACGATGGACGGCGTTGCGCTTCGCGCCCGCAAGGGTTTAGAACTGGGAACCGGGAGCGCGGGGGAAGATTCGTGCCTCCTCAAACTGTTGCCCATTTTTCTTTCCGGAGACACGCTAATGACCAAGATGATCGCCAAGGTTCTTCTCGCCACCCTCGTCGCTTCGGCCGCTGTGGCCTGCTCGACGGCTCCGGAGAAGGCCGCGGTTGTCCGCAAGGGCTAATGGCCTCTTAGGCTTCTGGCCCGCCCGGCGTTTTGCCGTGGCGGGCTTTTTATTGCCTGCATGAAACGGCGATCGTGCCGCAAGGAGAGACGAGATGAGCGATATCGTGGTGCGTGACAGCAACGGCACGGTTCTGAACGAAGGCGACAACGTGCAGGTGATCAAGGACCTCAAGGTCAAGGGCACCTCCTCGGTGGTCAAGCGTGGCACGCTCGTGAAGGGCATTCATCTCACCGATGATCCGGATCTGGTCGAATGCCGCGTCGAGAAGATCAAAGGCCTCGTGCTGCGCACCGAGTTCCTCAAAAAGGTCGGTTGATGAAAGTCCTTTTCTTGACGCATTTTCGCTTGCACGGCGCTGCGCGTCTTCACGCAAACCGGCAGCCACTTTGCTTGAAAATGCTATGAAATCTTTTAAAGCGGCCCGAAAAGCGCTGGCCAGGCGCTTTCTGCCGGACCGCGAGGCATTCAAAGGGCCTTGCGCGGATGAGGCGACGCGCCGGGCCGCGTGGTTCGATTTCCTGTTTGTCGACTTTGGTATCCTGCGTCTGATTTGGAAGAACGCGGCGCGCTTGTCCCCGCGCGCGATGCGGATGAACCAGCCCTACCCCGGCGACATCGACCGGGCGGCGGCGGAGGGCGTGAAAACCATTGTCACCGCGCGGCATGATCCACGCCATGGCGGCAACGCGCTGGTGGCGGAGCGTTGCGCCGCGCTCAAGCTCGATTATGTGACCTTCCCGCTGTTCTCGCGTGAGGCTCCCAGCCGCGAGGTGCTGCTTTCCGCGCCTGCGTTTTTCCAGTCGATCCGCTACCCCGCGCTGTTCCATTGCAAATCGGGGGCTGATAGGGCGGGCATGCTCTCTGCGCTCTACCTGATCGTGCAGGAAGGTGTGCCGGTGCGCGTGGCGAAAGACCAGCTGAGCTGGCGCTTCCTTCATTTCGCCTCGTCCAAAACCGGCATTCTCGATGCCGTCTTTGCCGCCTACCTCAAGGATCAGCCCGAGGAGAAAAAGCCCTTCCTCGATTGGGTGCGCGATGATTACGACCGCGACGCGGTGGTGGCGAATTTCCGCGCGGGCGGCGTGGCCGACTTTGTCGAGCGTGTCATTCTCCGGCGGGAGTAATTACGCCTTGGGCGCAATCAGATGCGCCCATTTTTCCGGCTGGTTGCGCAAGGTCGCTGGGAAGGTTTCATCCAACGCAACATCATGCAGCTTGATGCCGCCGAGGTGAAACTCGCGCGAGGCCAGCCCCTTGGCGATGTTGTCGAGATCGAGCCCCTCTTTCGTCTGCGCCTCGGTATGGGCGTAGGAGGTCAGCTTCTCGCGGATGGCTTCCGCACCGCCCAGATACGAGAAATGCCACGCGGCATCGGTGAGGGTGCGCACGCCCAAGGGGGCGCCGAAGGTGAAGCCCGCGCGGATTCGCGTGAGCAGTGGGTCGAACGGTGCCACCAGCGTCGAGCGCGAGGTGCGGGCACGGAAGGCGCGCAGATCCTGAAAGTCTTTCAGGTGCTTGCGTGCCAACGCGCGCGGCGCCTGCACCAGCGAGAAGTAAGGCTCCACGGGACGGGTGTTGGCATAGCCCAGCGATAGATTGCTCTCCAGCACCGCGATTTCCCCGCGCGGCGGGCTCGAACGCAGAGCCTCCAGCGCTTGGGGGCGCGGGATTTCATCCAGATCCGAGAGGATGACGATATCCTCTGGCGCCGCCTCCTTCAGCCCCCGGATCAGCGCGCGGCGCTGGTGCCACTCGCGCTCCCAGGCGGAGGTTTCGGGCGCGTTCGGCATATCCTCCACCACGATGTGGATGATCTTGTCGGCGTAAGGGGCAAAGCGCGCGCGGTTCTCGCCAAAGAACAGCGGCTTTTCCCGCCCCGTGAAGGTGAGCGGGCTTTCGGCGATCACGAAATGATTGACGAAGGGCGCCAGTTCCGCGAGACGGATTTCCAGCAAATCCAATTCGTTGAAAAACGTGAAACAGTCGAAAATGCGCATGCCGGGTCCCGCTTGGCCAAGCGCTGCTTTAGGGGTTAGCGCTGCCTCGCGTCAATGCCGGGCGGCTGGACAGAAAGACCGCGCATGATCTCGCCGCCCGCTTTTCTGATGCGCCTGCCGCTGCTCCAGCGGCTCATTCCCAGCGTGTTCAAGCGCTACGCCAAGGTTTTCAAGCACCGCTACCTGATCGAGCGGCGCATGGGGGTACTGTATCTCATCGACCAGCTCAACTCGGTGGATCGCAACCTGCTGATCAAGGGTGCGTGGGAGCCAAGGCAGGTGAAGCACCTGCTGGCGCTGATTTCGGCTCAGGTGCGCAGTGGCGAGCCCATGCTGTTCCTCGATATTGGTTCACACGGCGCGCTCTATTCAATGCTGGTGGCGCAGGCGCAGCCGGGGGCGCGCATCATCGCCTTCGAGCCGGACCCCACGAATCTGGTGCAGCTGCGCGCCAATCTCTTCATCAACGGGATGCTGGAGCGCATTGAGGTGATGGACTGCGCCGTGGGTGATGCCGAGGGCACCATCCCCTTCCATCAGGCGACGGACGCCAATCGCGGCACCTCGCGCATGACCGCGATCTCCGAAGCCGAACGCCGCCGCACCATTGATGTGCGCGTGGCGCGGCTCGACACGCTGGTGAGCGCCAAGGACAGCCTTCTCGTGATGAAAATCGACATCGAAGGCGGCGAAATGCTGGCCCTCCAAGGCATGGATGGGCTTTTCGCGCAGAACCGCGTGCTGATGCAGGTGGAATCCTTTGGCGAGCGCGCGGGCGAGGTGAAAACCTATCTTGAGGCCAAGGGTTTCCGCCTTCTGGAAACCATCGACCACGACCACTTCTTCCTCAAGTCCTGAGGGTGGTTTTCAGCACTTCGCCTACATAGAGCGGGGCGATGGTGGGGAAGAGGTAGCGTTCCGCACAGCGCTGGTGGCCTGCGCGCGCCAGACGCTCGGCCAGCGCGGGGTCATCAATCAGGCGTTTGAGGGCTTTCGCCATGGCGTCGGGGTCTTCCACCGGCACCATGAGGCCGGTTTCCTCATTCACAAGGATACGCTTGGGGCCAAGGCAGGCGGTGGCGACCACGGGCAGCGAGGCGGCGTTGGCCTCGACGATGCCGATGCCCCATTCCTCGAAGCGCGAGGGCAGCACATAAAGATCGAGGCTGTCGTAGAAGGCCTGCTTGTCGCCGATCCAGCCGCAGAACTCCACCGTATTCGCCACACCCAGTGCGGCCGCGAGCGCTTTCAGCGCCGCCTCCTCCGAACCCGAGGAGCCGATGCGCAGCTTGGCCGAAACCCCCTGCCCGATCAGCGCGGCAAAGGCGCGGATGAGGATATCAACGCCTTTGGCGGGTTCCAGCAGGCGCAGCGTGCCGATAATCGTGGTGCCGGGCTCGCGCGGCGTGCGCGCCGCATAGGGCGGCATCTCGTTCACCGGCAGGGCGTTGTCCACCACCACCACGCGATCCTTGGGGTATCCGCGCGAGATGAGGAACCCGCGCTGGTCATCATTGATGGTGATGACGCGATCGGCGCTCACGAACCGGTCGATCTTGCCGCCGTGATAGATGACTGCGACAGGCATTTTGCCGGCAAAGCGCTTGACCCAGCGGACATGACGCCCATTGTTGAGCAGCAGGATATCGGCCCCGTTCTCCTTGGCGGCGGTGGCGATGCGATGCGCGATCAGCGGTGTGCGCAGCGCCCCGCCCTGCTCCAGCCCTGCCACGGTGACGAGCGCTTTTGAACGCGCGCGGGCGCGCTCCTCGAACTTGAAGCCTTCCGGCACGATGGCGATGGTCTCGACGCCCTGAGACGCGAACATGTCCAGGCTGGTCAGGAAGGCTTCGGTCACGCCGCCACCGGTGCGGATGGGGCAGCAAACAGCGACGCAGGTCATGTTTTGCCCTCGCGAAAGCGGATGGTGGCGGATTTGGTGCGCAGCGCGAGCCAGCGAAGGGTGCGCGCCATGGTCGAGGCCGACGCGATGGTCGGCTTGCCCAGCAGCAGCTCCAGCGTGCGGAAGGCCGTCATCACGGTGTCTTCTCCCGCGCGGGCCGAGCGCAGCAGCAGCCGCCCGAAGCGCTGGCGGCGCGCGGATTTGCCGACCACGGGCACTGGTTCGACATTGAGCGCCGCGCCTTCGCGCTCGATGCGCGCGATGAGGCGACGGTCCAGCTCGAAGCCGGGGTCCAGCGTGGGGATGACCTGTGTCAGGTTACAGAACTTGCGCGCCTCGGCGATGATGATCTCGACCCAGGCATCCAGATCGAGTTCGGCCTCGCGGCCCAGCAGGGTCGAGGCATGGAGCAACGAGATGGCGGCGTGATACTGCGTGGAGCGCAGGTAAGGGTTGTAGGGCCGCGCGACCACGGGGTCCGCGTTGGCCTCCAGCGCGAAGCGCTCCGCCGGGGTGGGTTCGCGCTTGCCCGTTTCGGGGTCGATGTCGGCCTGATAGGAAAAGCCGTGCGAAGCGCCCGAAACCCCCGCAATCGAGAGCGGGTGGTGGAAATAGGCCATGCTGCGCGCATAGGGCAGAAAGCCCATGCAGGCGTAGACATCCGGCACATGCAGCGGGAAAACATGGCCCGCTTTCGCCTTGGAGGCCTCAATCACCGAGCGCTTGATGCAGCCGTGATAGAGGTTCGATCCGTCGAGATAGGTGCGCAGGCGGCCCTTGAGCAGCCGGCGAAAACGCTCTTGCGGGTCGATATGCTCCAGCGTGCCGAAGAGGCGGCGGATCTTGAAATCCATGAGGCCGACGCCGGGCGCGAGCACCCCCGGCCAGGAATAGACGAGGCCCGGCCAGTTGAGGACATCGACATCGTTTTCGCTCAGATAACGCGCCATAGCGCTAATTGCGCCAGGCATGATGCCGTCGTCATCGCCGATGATGATGACGTAATCGCCCGTGGCGGCATTGGCGAGCACATCGAAATTTGCGCGCATCGACAGGCGCTTGTCCTGTCGCAGCACCTTGAGGCGCGGATCGGAGAAGCGGGCGAGCACTTCCGCTGTTTCCGGCCCGCTCGCGTTATCCGAGACGATCACCTCCAGCGCGGCATACTCCTGCGCGAGGCACGTCTCGACGCATGCGCCCAGCGTGGATGCGCGGTCCCGCGTGGGGATCAGGATGGAAAAGCTGGGGGCCAAGGCGTTCAACTCTGGCGGTGAAAAGGTTGTGGCGTCTTATCGCGCAAGGGCGCAGCGAACAAGCGTCCTACTCATGCCCTGTCCAGCGGCTGGCGAAGAGATCGGCCAGCGGCGCGGGGGTAAAGTCAGCCGCAATGGCGGCAGGGTCGTAAGCGGTGGCGAGCCACTCGCCAAAGCCGATGCCAGTGGCGGCACGGGCGCGCTCGTAATGGACGAAGACATGATCGAGCATACCGGTTTTGGCCGCGCGCGAATGGCCGAAGCGCCAGTTGAGCTGTTCCTCGGCCGCTTTGCGCGGCTCCACACCCTCATGCAGCGCCAGATAGAGCGCGGAGAGGAAACCCGCACGATCCGCCCCCGATTTGCAGTGGAACAGCACGGGATAGCGGATTTCCTCGAAGAAGGCCGGGGCGGCCTGCATCAGCGCGACATCCGGCGGCTGGCGCGAGGAGAAGGCGAAGACGCGGAAATCGAGCCCCAAGCGCTCGCAAGCCTCGCGTTCGAGCGGATAAGCGCCGAAATTGATGCCGGAACGTGCCGTCACGACCGTCTTGATGCCCTGCGCAGCCGCCCATTCGAGATCGCGCACCGAAGGCTGGTTGGAGCGCCACACCTTGTTTGGCACCACCTCGGCGCGGTTTTTCCAGAAGACGCGGGCAAAGCCGTGGTCGAGGAAAAAGGCGTTGAGATGCTCACGCGCCCGCTTGGCGGGGGTCGCAAGGCGCGGCTTCCACTCGGCGTTTTCCGCCGTTGTGCCCCACCAATCGATCAAGGGTGCAAAAGGGGTGGGCTGGATGAGCACGGCCCCCTCGGGGATCTCGCTCACGCGTCCACCTCGCCGCTCTGGAGCCGATAGAGACGCGCGTAAAGACCGCCCTGCCCCATCAGCTCGGCATGGCTGCCGATTTC